>WFQE01000326.1 GCA_015487165.1 Paracoccaceae bacterium
CGATCGCCGGTCTTGAGGTTGATGGCAACGATCCTGCCGGCCTGGTTTGCCGCATAGACCCGGTTTCCGGCAACGACCGGATCGGATGAAATATCCCCGATATCGGCCCGCGCCAGACCCCGGCGCCCGCCCGAGACGGCCACGCTCCAGCTGCGCAGGCCATTGGACGCCTTGGCAGCCGCCAGCTCGCCCGAGCTGAACGGCAGGATCACCTCTCGTCCCGCAGCGGCAGGAGACGCGCCCCCGACCAGCCCGACATCGGCCTTGGTGCTTTGCAACTGCCATGCGATCCGGCCGTTTCTGACCTTGATCGCCCATGCGCTGTTATCGCGCGAAATCACATAAATCCGTTTTTTGTAAACCAGCGGGGCGGCCATGATGGCGGCGTCAAGCTTTTGTTTCCAAAGCAGCTTTCCGTCCCGCGCGCGCAGGGCTGTGACCTCGCCAAAGCCGGTCGTGGCATAGATGACCCCCTTGGCATAGGCCAGCCCGCCGCCGGTGGCATCGCCCGGCTTTTCCGAAGGTGGCGTCAGGTCATGCACCCATACGGCGGCGCCTACGGTGGATGTCGCCATCAGACGGGCCTGGGAATCCAGCGTGAATATCAGCCCCTCGGCCACCACCGGATCGGCGGTCAGACGGTGCTTGCTGTCATTGCCGGCACCGATATTGCTGCTCCACAGCCGGGTCAGCCGGTCGCCAAGAACGACATGACGCGCCAGGTGGTCCGGCCCGCCATTGACATGGGTCCAGCTGGTCAGGTTGACCATGCGCGGCAGCTTGATCGGAAGCGCGCGGTTGACCACCTGCGCCACAGCCGGCTGCGCGCCGTTCTGGCCAGAGGTCGCCACGGTCTCGCTCAGGGGCGTTCTGACATCGAACCGCTGCCCCTTGAGGATTTCCTCTTTCTTGGCACAACTGGCCACAACGACCAGCGCCGCCAGAATAAAGAATGTCTGCTTCAGTCTCACCGCGTTAGGCCCCTCACCCGCTGCCGTCTTGCCCGAATTGAACGCTGTCCGATCTAGCCGCCAGTGGCCGGATCAAGCGTTCCACCAAGTGCTACAATCAACTGTTGAGCCCTTTGAAGCAAGCCTTGTGTTGCGTCAGGTTCTTCAAGAATCGTGCGCAATACGGTGATTGCCTTGTCATTGTTTCCATATTCGTAATAAGCCAGCGCCTTCTGTTCCAGCGCCGCCACGCGGAACGGATTTCCGGCCTTGGCCAACTCGTCAAGAACGGAAAGGCGTTCCTTCTTGTCCATGCTCTTGCCACGCAGGACAACGGCCTTGAAGGTCGCCAGCTGGCGATAGATATCGGGCTGGGTGGCATCCGCCGCGATAGCGTCAAGAATTTCAAGCGCGCCCTTGGTGTCGCCGCCGTCCACCTTGGCCCCGGCAACCAGCAGGTCGCGCACGACCTTGCCTTCGGGCCGGCCCGGCGAAACCTTGGCAAGCGCCGCGGCCCGTGCCTCGGGGGTCTTGGCCTCGAGCGCCTGCATGATCGCATCGCCAAAGGCCTGTGCAGCAGCGGTTTCCCTGGCCTTGCGCCATTCGTTATAGGCGGCTCCGCCAACGATCAGCACCACCGCGAGGATCGCGATCCAGCCATATTTGCGGAAGAACGCGAACAGCTTGTCGCGGCGCACCTCTTCGGTGACCTCTTCGATAAAGGAATCCGTCTCGCTCACAATCGCCTCCGAGGGATGAGATTTCGTCGCCACGTCATAGCCCGAAGCCGCCCCGGATGCCAAGGGCAAAGGGGCGCGCCAAGACGCCCGGCGATCAAAGATGCGTGCCCGCAACAAGCGACGATACGCCGAGCAACAACCACAGGGGCCATGCGAACCCGAATTTGTTTGCAAAACAGGCCCCAACACCTTCATAATACGGCCAACAGCCCCATATTGATACGAGGGCTGAGGCATAAGCCCGTGTGATCGCGGGTGTAACTGAGGTGAAAGCGGGATCAGTCCCCATGCTGGAATTCGTGAACGTGTCCAAGTCCTTCTGGACCGGCAAGCAGCGCAAGGTCATTCTTGACCGGGCGTCGTTCCGTGTGGAGCTTGGCAACAGCCTGGGGATTCTGGCCGCCAACGGCACGGGCAAGACAACCCTCATCAACATGATGGCCGGGCTGGAAAAGCCCGATGAGGGGCGTATCATCCGCACCTCGCGCGTCTCGTTTCCGCTGGGTTTCATGGGCGGCGTGGTCAACAAGCATACAGGCACCGAAAATGCCCGCTATATCGCCCGCCTCTATGGGCTTGATCCGGATTATGTCGAGGCCTTCTGCCGATACCTTTGCGATATCGGCGAATATTTCGACATGCCCGTGGGCACCTATTCCTCGGGCATGCGCGCGCGTTTCTCGTTTTCGCTGCTGCTGGCGCTGGAATTCGATATCTACCTGATCGACGAAGGCATGCCCAGCACCACGGATGTGGAATTCAACCGCAAGGCCGGAACCGTCCTGCAGGAAAGGCTGGCAAAGGCGACGGTGGTAATTGTTTCACACCAGGCCACCATACTGGAAAAATACTGCCGATCCGGCGCGGTGCTGCGTGACGGCAAGCTCTACATGTTCGACACGCTCGAAGAAGCAAAACAGATGTATAATTATGAAACCCAGAGTTAGGAAATTCCGGATCCGCCGGTCTGCCCCCGGCCCAAGCGGCGTAAGTGGCCCCGGCGCGCCAGCCACCGGCAGCGCACGCGCGGCGGCAACAGCCACCGCAGAAGAGCTGCCTCAGCCGCAGCGCAAGGCGCCGCCGCGTCTGACCGAGCAGTCCGAACAGGAACAGGGCTTCCTCAGCCCGCAAGAGGAAATCGAGGCGATCAAGCGCGAAAACCTGACCGGGCGGCAGCTGCGCATCGCGCGCCGCGAGGCGCAGAAACACGGCCTGAACCCCAGCTCCGACCTCGACGCTGTGCGTCTGCTGCGCAAACATGGCATTGATCCGTTCAAGCGATCCGATCTGCTTGAACTGGTGGTATCCGACCAGCAGGGACAGGCCGCGCGCAACCTTCCCGCTGCCATCCGGCATGCACCACCGCCCTCGCCCCATGTACTGACCGAGGACGAGCGCGCGCGCGAAGTGCAGAAGATGCAGCGCGACATCGTGCGCCGCCGCCGCCGCAGGCTGGCGCTGCTGATGGTGCGCCTGGCCTTTTTCGTGTTCATTCCCACGATCCTGACCGGATATTACTATTTCCGCATCGCCACCCCGATGTATGGGACCCATTCCGAATTCGTCATCCAGCAGGCCAGCCCCGCAGGCGGCAGCAGCAAGCTGGGCGGGCTGCTTGGAGGCTCCGGATTTGCCAACATACAGGATGCGATCACGGTGCAATCCTACCTGACCTCGCGCGATGCAATGATGCGGCTTGACCGCGAGCATGGCTTCAAGGCGCATTTCCAGCAGGCATTCATCGACAACATCCAGCGCCTGCCACCCGGTGCCAGCAACGAAGCCGCCTATCGCCTTTACAAGAAGCGTATCAAGATCGGCTTTGACCCGACCGAAGGCATCGTCAAGATGGATGTCGTTGCCGCCACCCCACAGGCCAGCCTGGAATTTTCCAAGGCCCTCATCGGCTATGCCGAGGAACAGGTCGACAAACTGACCCAGCGCCTGCGCGAAGACCAGATGAAGGGCGCGCGTGAAAGCTATCAGGAAGCCGAAGCCAAGATGCTGGCGGCCCAGAAACGCGTTCTGGAACTGCAGGAAAAACGCGGGGTGCTGAGCGCGGATGCCGAGATCACCTCACGCATGCAGCAGATCAACGCGTTCGAGCTGCGTTTGCGCAACAAGCAGCTTGAACTGTCGCGGCTGCTGGACAATCCGCGCCCGAACCCGACCAGGGTCTCGCTGATCAGAAAAGACATTCAGCGCCTTCAGGACATGATCCGGGAAATGCGCAACGAACTGACCAGCCCCAAGAACTCGGCCCAATCGCTTGCCTCCATCTCCGGGGAACTCAAGGTCGCCGAGGCAGACCTTGCCACACGGCAGATGCTGCTGAGTCAGGCGTTGCAACAGCTTGAAACCGCGCGTATCGAAGCCAACAGGCAGGTGCGCTATCTGTCGCTTGGGGTGGCGCCCGTGCCGCCTGACGAACCCACCTATCCGAAGGCCTTTGAAAATACCGTTCTGGCCTTCCTCATCTTCTCGGGGCTTTATCTGATGATCTCACTTACGGCATCCATCCTGCGCGAACAGGTGTCGGTATGACCGCGCGCCGCATCACGGTCGGCGATCTCGAAATCGCCAATGATCGCCCGCTGACGCTGATTGCGGGGCCTTGCCAGCTGGAAAGCACGGACCATGCCCAGATGATTGCCGGCACGCTGAAAGAGGCCTGCGAAAGGGCCGGCGCCGGTTTCATCTTCAAGGGTTCTTTCGACAAGGCCAACCGCACGTCGCTGTCGGGCAAGCGGGGGCTGGGGCTCGACGCCGGGCTGAAGGTCATGGAAGAGGTCAAGGCGGCGCTGGGCGTGCCGGTGCTGACCGATGTGCACCTGCCCGACCAGTGCGCCGAGGTGGCCGCGGTCGTCGATGTGCTGCAGATCCCCGCCTTCCTGTGCCGCCAGACCGACCTGTTGCTGGCCGCCGGGCGCACAGGCGCGGCGATCAATGTCAAAAAGGGGCAGTTTCTGGCGCCGTGGGACATGCCCAATGTGGCCGACAAGATCGCCTCGACCGGGAACGACCGCATCATGCTGTGCGAGCGCGGCACCAGTTTCGGCTATAACACGCTGGTGGCCGACATGCGCAGCCTGCCGCAAATGGCGCAGACCGGCTGGCCGGTGGTGATGGACGCCACCCACAGCGTGCAGCAGCCGGGCGGGCGCGGTGGCTCGTCAGGCGGGCAGCGCGAATTTGCCCCGGTCATGGCGCGCGCCGCCGTTTCCATCGGCGTTGCGGCGGTATTTCTGGAAACGCACCAGGATCCCGACAACGCGCCCTCGGACGGGCCGAACATGATTTTTCTTGACCAGATGCCCGCATTGATCGAAACCCTGATGACATTCGACCGCCTTGCCAAGGCCAATCCCCTTTCGATCTGACATTACCGGAGACTTCCCTTGACCAGACCCCATCCCGAGGTTGCCCAGAACAGCTGGTCGTTCCTGCGCGACGCGATGATCGCGCCCACCGGCTTTCGCGAATATGATGCGCGCTGGAAATACCCTGACGAAATCAACCTGCCCGGCATCACCGCCCTTGGCCTAGGGTTGGGTACGCAGATGCACCGCCGCGGGATCAGGCCCGAAATCGTCGTCGGCAACGACTATCGCGACTATTCGCTGTCGATCAAGAATGCCCTGATGCTGGGCCTCATGCAGGCGGGCATCCGCGTGCGCGACATCGGCCCGGCGCTCAGCCCCATGGCCTATTTCGCCCAGTTCCACCTGGATGCACCGGCGGTGGCGATGGTGACCGCCAGCCACAACCCCAATGGCTGGACCGGGGTCAAGATGGGCTTTGACCGCCCGCTGACCCACGGCCCGGACGAAATGGACGAGCTGCGCCAGATCGTGCTGAACGGCGAGGGCCAGCCGCGTGCAGGGGGGTCGTATGAATTCGTCGATGGCGTGCGCGAGGCCTATCTTGACGACCTCGTGGGCGATTTCCGCATGACGCGCCCGCTCAAGGTCGTCTGCGCCACCGGCAACGGCACGGCCAGCGCCTTTGCGCCCGAGCTGTTCGAACGTCTGGGCGTCGAGGTGGTGCCGCTGCACAACGAGCTGGACTATACCTTTCCCAACTACAACCCCAACCCCGAGGCCATGGAGATGCTGCACGACATGGCGGCCGCGGTGCGCGCGAGCGGCGCCGATCTGGCGCTGGGCTTTGACGGCGACGGCGACCGCTGCGGTGTCGTCGATGACGAGGGCGAAGAGATATTCGCCGACAAGGTGGGCGTCATCATGGCCCGCGATCTGGCGAAACTCTACCCCGGCGCGACCTTCGTGGCCGATGTGAAATCGACCGGGCTGTTTGCGTCCGACCCGGAACTGAAAAAACACGGCATCAAGGCCGATTACTGGAAAACCGGCCACAGCCACATGAAACGTCGCGTACGCGACCTTGGCGCGCTTGCGGGGTTCGAGAAATCCGGCCACTACTTTCTGGCCGAACCCCTGGGCCGTGGCTATGACTGCGGCATGCGGGTGGCGGTCGAGATCTGCAAGCTGATGGAACGCAACCCCGACAAATCCATGTCGGATCTGCGCCGCGCCCTGCCCCGCACATGGTCAACCCCCACCATGTCGCCCTTTTGCGCGGATACCGAAAAATACGACGTTCTGGCCCGCATTGTTGAGCGTCTTGAACAACGGGCAGCCGAGGGCGGCAGCCTGGGCGGGCGCAGGATCGAGGGTATCGTCACCGTCAACGGCGCCCGCGTGATCCTGGACAACGGCGCGTGGGCCCTGGTGCGGGCCTCAAGCAACACGCCCAATCTGGTGGTCGTCTGCGAAAGCCCCGAAAGCGAGGACGAGCTGCGC
>WFQE01000327.1 GCA_015487165.1 Paracoccaceae bacterium
GCCGAGACCTGCCCCGCCCCCCCGTCGATCAGCAGCAGATCGGGCCAGTTTTCGCCACTGCGTTCGGGGTCTTCCTTCAGCAGGCGGGTGAAGCGGCGCGAAAGAACCTCGCGCATCATGGCGAAATCGTCGCCGGGGGTCAGCCTGTCGGACTTGATGTTGAACTTGCGATAGGCCGATTTGATGAATCCCTCGGGGCCGGCGACGATCATCGCCCCCACCGCATGCGCCCCCTGGATATGCGAGTTGTCATAGACCTCGACCCGGCGCGGGGTTGCGGGCAGGTCGAACGCCCTGGCCAGCCCTTCGAGCAGACGCCCCTGTGCCGCGGTTTCGGCCAGCTTGCGCGCCAGCGATTCGCGCGCGTTGCGCCGGGCGTTTTCCACCAGCTCGGCCTTTTCGCCCCGTTTGGGCACGCTCAGAACCACCTTGCGGCCCAGCTTGTGGGTCAGGGCCTCGGCCATCAGATCGGCATTGTCGATGGGATGCGACAGCAGGATCAGACGCGGCGGCGGGCGGCGGTCGTAGAACTGGCCGATGAAGCCCTCCAGTATCTCGGCGTCTTCCGCGCCCGAACCCGTGCGCGGAAAATAGGCGCGGTTGCCCCAGCTTTGATGCGCGCGGATGAAAAACACCTGAACGCAGGCCTGCCCGCCCTCGGCGTGGAGCGCAATGATGTCGGCCTCGGCCACATGGCGGGGGTTGATGCCCTGGCTGGCCTGCACCTGGGTCAGTGCGCGGATACGGTCGCGCAGGGCGGCGGCGCGTTCATATTCCATTGCGGCGCTGGCGGCCTCCATCTGTGCGGCCAGATCGGCCTGGATCCGGCTGGAGCGGCCCGACAGGAACGCAACCGCGTCATCGACAAGACGGGCGTAGTCGCGCGCCGAGATCTTGCCCGCGCATGGCCCGGCACAGCGGGCGATCTGGTATTGCAGGCAGGGGCGCGTGCGCGACTGGAACATGGCATCCGTACAATCGCGCAGCAGAAACACCTTTTGCAGCTGGTTGAGCGTGCGATTGACCGCGCCGGCACTGGCAAACGGGCCGAAATAGTCGCCTTTTTCGCTGCGCTTTCCACGGTGCTTGGCGATGCGCGGAAAGGGATGGCTGCGCGAGATCATGATATGCGGAAAGCTCTTGTCGTCGCGCAGCAGCACGTTGTAGCGGGGCTTGAGCTGCTTGATCAGGTTCTGTTCCAGCAGCAGCGCCTCGGTTTCGGTGCGCGTGGTGAGGAACATCATCGAGGCGGTTGCCGCCACCATCCGCCCGATGCGCGCCGTGTGCCCGCTGGCGCGCGCATAAGAAGACACCCGCTTGCGCAGATTGCGCGCCTTGCCGACGTAAAGCACCGCCCCCTTTTCGTCGAGCATCCGATAGACACCGGGCGAGTTGTCGAGCGTGGGCAGATAGGACTGGATACAGCGATAGCCCCGCGGGCGGCTGTCATCAGTGGGCCGCCCCTCTTCTTCCAGCGTGGATTTGTCCATGTCTTCGCGCGTCATGATCGGGCCTTGCTGATTCTCTTGCTGCGTGGGCAATGGCGCGGCAAAAATCAAGGAAAAATCTGTCCACCATTTCTGTGGATAACTCTGTGGGAAGTTTTGCCCGACTTCCTTTTTCACCTTGAAAAACGGGGGATTCACCTGTTTGCATAAATTTTAGGCAGTATTTTAACCCATTGTTTTAGCAGGACATTTTATTTGACCAGCATCCAAATTCTTGAAATCATTACAAAATCTGAACCGACTGATCTGCATCTTCCTGTGGGTGGAAAACCCGCGGATCGCAGCGAACCAAAATGCTCTCCAGGATTACTCGACGCCCAGGACATCCGGCGTCTGCCACGCCAGGTGCTGGCCACCATCCACACAAAGCAACTGCCCCGTGACAGCGGGGGCATCGAGGATATAGTTCATGGCCCCGACAATATCCGAAGGGTTCGCCCCCCGCCCAAGGATGGTTGCGCGCCGCTGGGCGGCAAAGTGTTCTTCCGACTGGCGCGCGCCCCGCAATGTCGGCCCGGGCCCGATGGCATTGACGCGTATCCGCGGGGCAAGCGCGCGGGCTGCTGTCTGCGTAAAGGCCCACAGCCCCATCTTGGCTATGGTGTAAGACATGAAATCGGGCGTCAGCTTGCGCACCCGCTGGTCGATCATGTTGATCACGCAGGCGGTCGCGATCGGTTCGCCCGCCGGATCCTGGACAGGTTCGCCGACCTGTGCGGAAAATGCCTGCGTCAGGACAAAGGGCGCGCGCAGGTTGCTTTCGACATGGCGATCCCAGCTTTCGCGGGTCGCGGTTTCAATGGTGTCATGTTCAAAAATCGACGCGTTGTTGATGAGAACAGATAGCGGCTTGCCCAGCGCTTCGGATGCCCGTGACACCAGTGCCGCGGTTTCTTCTTCGCGCAGCAGGTCGGCCTGCAAGGTCACGGCGTTCACGCCCATGCGGCGGGCCTCGCCAGCCGTCTTTTCCGCCTCATCCCGTGACCCGGCATAGTGGATCGCAACATCAAACCCGCGCGCGGCAAGCGCAAGCACCATTTCCCTGCCCAGGCGTTTTGCGCCCCCGGTTACCAGCGCAGCCCCCGGATAATTCATGTCTGCCTCACCTGTGTCACGCCAACAGGAAGAACACATAGCAGATATACAGCGCGGTCAACACCGCCCCCCAGAACCGCGAAATGTTCAACCCGAAAAAGACAAAGGGCCCGATCAGCAGCGCGCTGCCCAGCATGACCCACAGATCGAAATGAAGAATGCCGGTCGGAATGTCTAGCGGGCCAAAAAAGGACGTGATCCCCATGATGCCCAGAAGGTTGAACATGTTGGAACCGATAACATTGCCCATGGCCACATCGCCGTGCTTGCGCAAGGCAGCCATGATGGTGGTTGCAAGTTCTGGCAGCGATGTCCCCACGGCAACCAGTGTCAGGCCGATCACCGATTCAGATACGCCCAGCTCATGCGCAATCTCCAACGCGCCATTGATCAGCAGCTCGGCGCCAGCGGGCAGGCCGATCACGCCAAGAATGATGTATAGCCAGATTTTCCAGTACGGCATTTCCGGATCGACACCCTCAAGCTCGTCCGGCAGGGCGCAGGGTTCACACACTATCTCGGGCTCGACGACAAGGGCGGCGCCGTTGCGCCGGTGATTGCGGGCGGAAACGAACTGGTCGGCCAGCATCATCGCCAGCAACGCCAACAGGATCACGCCATGCAGGTAATGAAGCGGCCCCATGAAAGCCAGCGCGATAAAGACGATGGTTGCGATCAGCATGAAGACATAGGTCTTGCGACTGTCGCATTTCGAGCTGTTGATCCCGGCCATGAGTGCCGGCAGCCCCAGCACCATCATGATATTTGCAGAATTCGACCCGACAACATTACCGATGGCAATGCCCGGCAACCCCTCGATCGCGGCCTTGATCGCAACCAGCAACTCGGGGGCAGAGGTTCCGAAGGCCACGACCGTCAGACTGACGATCAGGGCGGGAATCCCAAGCCGCAAGCCAAGATTCACGGCGCCACGCACAAGCGTGTCACCCGCAACCAGCAAAAGGGCCAGACCGGCCAGGGTAGACAATATTTCCATGACGATTTCTGCCTTGCTTCCCTGGGGTTACCTTGCAGCCTTGTTACAGGGGCATGAGCCGTCGCCAAGAACATAACTGCCGCATTTCGGGCATTTTCGGGCCTCAAGCGTCTTTTTCGCAGGCCCTTTTCGACCCGGCTTTTTCTGAACCCTGAAGCGGCCGAACATCGCCAGCAGCAACATGCCGATCAGAAACAGGGAAACGGCCTTTATCGCCATGATTACAACCCGTATTGCGCCCAGAGCGCCCTTTCCTCGATGCTGACCAGCGCATCCGAGACCACCTGGCCACCCAGCTTGCGCAACAGCGATTTCCTTTGGCCATGAACCTTGAACACCGTCTTGTCGCCAAAGATTTCCTTCATGCGGGGCACCAGATGGCCAAGCCCGTCGGCAAGGCCGACCTCGATCGCCGTTTCGCCAATCCAGACTTCGCCGGTAAAAAGATCATCGCCCGAAAGACGTGCGCCCCGGCGTTCGGTGACCTGGGCGATGAAAGCCTCGTGAATCTGCTTTTGCAGTGCCTTGAGGCGCTTGACGTCCGCCGGTCTTTCCGGGCGGAAGGGATCCAGCATGGATTTGTCCTTGCCGGCTGTGTAGACGCGCCGCTCGACACCGATCTTTTCCATCGCCTGATGAAACCCGAAAGACGCGGAAATCACGCCGATGGATCCAACGATCGAACTGCGATCGACAAAGATCTCATCCGCGGCGGTGGCCAGCCAGTAACCCCCCGATGCCGCAACATCCTCGACAAAGGCGTAGACGGGCGTTGACGTTTCCTCGGCTAGGCGACGAATGCGGGCCGCGATCAGGGATGACTGCACAGGCGAGCCGCCGGGCGAGTTGATCACCAGCGCGACGGCCGCAGGTTTGCCCTTGCGGAATGCCTTGTCGATCAGCGGGGCGAGGCCCTGATCGTTCAGCGCCCCCATGCCCAGACGCCCGCCGCTGGCAATCATGCCGGAAAGGCGAATGACCGAAACAACAGGAGGCCGGTTTATGAATGGAACGCGCATCTTCATTCACAGGGATTTAGGGGCTGGCCGGTTCAAGAACAAGGTGAAAGGCAAAAGCCCCCCGATTTCGTGTCTCCTGTGCCGCATTTTTCCGCAGGTTTTCCCGCAGGAAAACCGACACAGAGCCGATTTGCAGGAACCGCCGCTCAGTTGACGTGATAAAACGTGACGTAAATTGCCAGACAGGTTTCGCATTTCCCCTACAAACCCGAACATGATTGCCTTAAATCGGGTTGGACGATTCTTTTTAGTTTGTTCCACAAGCAGGAACTTGCAGACCAGGAGAGACGCGAAATGAAGGTATTGGTACCTGTCAAACGCGTGATCGACTATAACGTCAAGGTCCGCGTCAAGGCGGACGGAAGCGGTGTTGATCTCGCCAACGTCAAGATGTCCATGAACCCGTTCGACGAAATCGCCGTAGAAGAGGCGATCCGTCTGAAAGAGGCGGGCAAGGCAGATGAAATCGTCGCCGTTTCCATTGGCGTCAAGCAGGCGCAGGAAACCCTGCGCACCGCGCTTGCCATGGGGGCCGACCGCGCCATCCTGATCGAGGCCACCGACGACGTGCACCAGGATATCGAACCCCTTGCCGTGGCCAAGCTGCTCAAGGCCGTGGTCGAGGAAGAAAAGCCCGAGCTGGTGCTTCTGGGCAAGCAGGCCATCGACAACGACATGAACGCGACCGGCCAGATGCTGGCCGCGCTGCTGGGCTGGAGCCAGGCAACATTTGCCTCGGAAATCAACATCGAGGACGGCCACGCCACCGTCACCCGCGAGGTCGATGGCGGTCTGCAGACGATCAAGGTCAAGATGCCGGCCATCGTCACCGTTGACCTGCGCCTGAACGAGCCGCGCTATGCCAGCCTGCCCAACATCATGAAGGCCAAGCGCAAGCCGCTTGACATCAAGTCGGCCGCCGATCTGGGTGTGGACACCACGGCGCGGCTGGAAATCCTCTCGACCCGCGAACCGGAAACCCGCAAGGCGGGCGTGATGGTCAAGGACGTGGCCGAGCTGGTACAGAAACTCAAGGAAGAAGCGGGGGTGATCTGATGGCTGTTCTTCTTCTTGCCGAAGTGCTGGGCGGCGAAATCTCGATGGACCAGACCGCCAAGACCCTGACCGCCGCCAAACAGCTGGGCGACGTGACGATCCTGTGCGCATCAGAGGGCTGCGGCGCGGCCGCCGAACAGGCCGCCAAACTGGAAGGTGTCACCAAGGTGCTGTGCGCCGATGACGCGGCTTACGGCCACGCGCTGGCCGAACCCGTGGCCGACCTGATCGTCAGCCTTGCCGGCGACTATGACCACATCGTCGCCCCGGCAACCGCGCTGGCCAAGAACATCATGCCGCGCGTTGCCGCGCTGCTGGATGTGATGGTGATCTCGGATGTCTCGGGCATAGTGGATGCCGACACGTTTGAGCGCCCCGTCTATGCGGGCAACGCCATCCAGACCGTGAAATCGCATGATGCGAAAAAGGTTCTGACGATCCGCACATCCACCTTTGACGCGGCCCCCGAGGGCGGCAACGCCCCGGTTGAAAAGATCGGCGCCGCGGGCGATCCCGGCCTGTCGGAATGGGTCGAGGACAAGGTGCAGGAATCCGACCGTCCCGAACTGACCAGCGCCAAGATCGTCGTTTCCGGCGGGCGCGGCGTGGGCTCGGAAGAAAACTTTGCCCTGATCGAAAAGCTGGCCGACAAGCTGGGCGCCGCCGTGGGGGCCTCGCGCGCCGCGGTGGATTCGGGCTTTGCGCCCAACGACTGGCAGGTGGGCCAGACCGGCAAGGTCGTGGCACCGGATCTGTATATCGCGGTCGGCATCTCGGGCGCGATTCAGCACCTTGCCGGGATGAAGGACAGCAAGGTCATCGTTGCGATCAACAAGGACGAAGAGGCCCCGATCTTTCAGGTCGCCGATTACGGCCTTGTCGCCGACCTGTTCGAGGCCGTGCCCGAGCTGATCGAAAAGCTCTGACCACGCGATCATGTGTCTGACGAAACCCCGGCCCCGCGCTGGGGTTTTTCATTTTGCGGGCATGTCATTGGACAACAGATCCGAAACGACCGGCGCCAGGGCCTCGGCCACCTGCCGATGAAAGGCCGGCGTGGGCATGTGGCTGGCGGCCGCGACATCACCCGCGGCAAGAGCCATGCCCCTGTCGCCCTGGCGCAGGGTTTCCGGCGAGGGGCACAGCTCGACAAGGCGGCAATTCGGGCCCCGCAGCTCGACCAGCATTTTCGCATCGATGAACAGGGGCGAATCTGTCGTCAGCTGACACACCCCGTCAGAGGCAGCCTTGTCAGGAACCGGATCCGGCGCCATCCACAACAGCAGGACCTGCCCGTCGATCGTCTCGATCAGGGTCTTCATCCGTGCGAGCCACGCGGTGCGCAGTTCATTCACCACGTTCGGGAATTTCATTTCGTCCTGCGCCAGAACCGACAACAGATGACGCGTGAAATGGATCTCGGTGAAATCGACCTCGGGGTAAAGCGTGCGCAGCAGGTTTGATTCCCCGACAAAGCGGTCATTGCGGCGGGGATGCACCCTGTAATAGCGATTGGACAGGTTGATCGCCCCGCTGATGGCCAGAACCGTCACCCTGGCCCGAACACAGGCAACCAGCACGGCCGGGTCGCGCAAGGCAAGATCGACCCCCGCATTCACGGCGGAAAGATTGGCGCATCCGACCCCCAGAATGTCGCCCAGAATTGCCGGAAACGGCGCATGAACAAATTTGCCGAATGTTTCGCTTGAACCCAGAAACGCGACATATGGCCGGTCGAAATCGGGCCCCGGCCCCCGAAAACGGTTCTTCGAGCCGGGCAATCCGAACCAGCGATAATCAACACCCTCGACATCGGGACAGCTGAAACGCATCTTTCCCCACCCTTTCCAGTTACACCCGGCGCCAAGGGTGAGGGGCAAAGCTTGAGATTCGGCTAAACGGAAAATTCGAAATGCATCTGAGGCCGACTATGGGCTTGCAACCCCCCTTGGCACGGGCATATGCTGCGCCGCAGAACCGGACCGGATCAGTGTCGGGATCAGCAGGAGAAAACCATCATGAGCATTTCCAAAGTCGGTATTGTTGGCGCAGGCCAGATGGGTAACGGCATCGCGCATGTTTTCGCGCTGGCCGGTTATGACGTTCTGCTCAACGACATTTCGGCCGAGGCCCTGATGAAGGGCATGGAAACGATCAAGCGCAACCTCGCGCGTCAGGCCAGCCGCGGCAAGATCACCGAAGAACAGATGAACGCCGCGCTGAACCATATCTCGACCACCGAAAAGCTGGCCGATCTGGGCCAGTGCGACCTGATCATCGAGGCCGCGACCGAACGCGAGACGATCAAGCAGGCGATCTTCGAGGATCTTCTGCCGCATCTGAAACCCGAAACGATTCTGGCATCGAACACCTCGTCGATCTCGATCACGCGCCTTGCCAGCCGCACCGACCGGCCCGAAAAATTCATGGGCGTGCATTTCATGAACCCGGTGCCGGTGATGGAACTGGTCGAACTGATCCGCGGCATCGCCACCGACGAGCAGACCTTCAACACCCTGAAAGAGGTCGTGCTGAAACTTGGCAAGGTGCCCACCTCGGCCGAGGACTTTCCGGCCTTCATCGTCAACCGCATCCTGATGCCCATGATCAACGAGGCGATCTATACCCTTTATGAAGGCGTCGGATCCGTCGAAGGCATCGACACCAGCATGAAGCTGGGCGCCCACCACCCGATGGGCCCGCTGGAGTTGGCCGATTTCATCGGGCTGGATACCTGCCTTGCCATCATGAACGTGCTGCATGAGGGTCTCGCCGACACCAAATACCGCCCCTGCCCCCTGCTGACCAAATATGTCGAGGCCGGCTGGTACGGCCGCAAGACCGGGCGCGGATTCTATGACTACCGCGGCGACAAGCCGGTTCCCACGCGCTGACCATACGCCTTCTTCTTTGGGGAAATACTCTCGGGGGTGCGGGGGCAGACAGCCCCCGCCTGTGCTGCCCGCTGTCGCAGGAGCCTCCGGCGGGAGTATTTGCAGCAAAAGAGAAGCAGCCTATTCCTTGAGGCCAAGCGTCAGTTCACGCAGATGCGCCATGAAACCGCGCGGATCCTTTGCCCAGGGGTCGATCTGCTCGCGCTCGATCACCGGGCCGATCACGGGTTTCTGTGGCTTGTTCATGGCATAGGCGATTTCATGCAGCAGCAGCCCCTGCCGGATGGTGATCGACAGCTTGTTGGCGATCTGGAATGCGCGGCTGTTCTGACCCGGGAAATAGATCGGCACGACACGCGCCTTGCTTTTCAGGATCATCTTGGCGGTAAAGGGCGACCATTCGGGTTCGACCGCGCGACCGAACCAGCCCGGTGAGGTTGCAACCTGACCCGCCGGAAACAGGATGATAACCCCGCCATCGGCGAGGTGTTCCATCGCCTTCTTGCGCATGGCGAGATTCGAGCGCACCGAATTCGGCTCATGCGGAAAGGCCACCGGCAGCATGTGATACTGGATGATCGGCACATTGGTCAGCAGCGAGCGCGTGAGAATCTTGTAATCCTGGCGCACATGGCGGGTCAGCTCGGCCAGGACCATCCCGTCAACCAGCCCGTGTGGGTGGTTGGCCACGATCACGACCGGCCCCTCCTTGGGGATGCGGGCAATCTGTTCGGGCGAGGTCTGGATGTCGATGTTCAACAGATCCAGCGCGCGGCGCCAGAACAGGTGATCCTCGACCGGACCGGCCGCCTCGAAGGCGCGCACCAGCTTGAGCAGCTTGAGCTTGCCTGTCAGCAGCTCGATCACCCTGATGGTATTGGCCTTGAAGGGGTTGGTGAAGGTCCCCGCATAGGAAAGGTTGCGGCCGTCATAAGGCCTTTCATCCAGCGAGGTCGGGTTGTCTTGCACTGAAATCGTCCTTTCGGGGTCGTGCCCCGTTACCGCGGGCTTCACGCTTCTTCTCCAAAGCGGTTTTTCACCAGTTCTTCAAGCGCATCCGCCAAGGCCTCGGCCTGATTCCCCTGAGTGCGCAACTTTATCTCGGTTCCATTGGCAGCGGCAAGCATCAGCAGCCCCATGATCGAATCGCCGGAAACGGTCACGCCATCCCTTGTCACCTGCGCCGTGGCATCGAATGCCTCGACGGTTTCGACAAACCTGGCCGAGGCGCGCGCGTGCAGCCCCTTGACGTTGATGATGGGCAACACCCGTTCCACGATCTTTTCAGCCTGCTCCACTCAGCCCTCGTCCCCGCCGCAACAATCCATGTATTTCCGCCCCGCGATCAGCGCGGCTTCGATTGACTGCTCTAGCGGCAATTTTCTGCTTTTTGCAAGCTTTACCAGCATGGGCAGGTTTGCCCCATACAGGATCCTGCGATCGGCAGCGCGGCAGGACGGCAAGGACAGGTTCGACGGGGATCCGCCGAACATGTCGGTTACCACGACAACGCCGTCGCCCTGATCAACAGCGTCGGTCGCTTCGCGAATCTCGGCCTTCTTGGCCTCGCGGTCGTGATTGGCGTCTATGGAAACCGCCCGGATTCCGGCCTGTTTGCCGACCACATGCTCGACGGCGGCAAGATATTCCCTTGCCAGACCTCCATGGGCGACGATGACGATTCCTATCAAGCTGTTACCCTGTCATTCATACCCCTGTCAGGGGCCTTGCCGGTCAAGTTCCCGGTGCCGAATAGACACCTGCCAGCCCTGGCGTGCAAGGGCCTTTGCAAGCACCTCGGCCACAAAGACCGAACGGTGTTGCCCCCCGGTACAACCCAGCCCCAGAGAGAAATATGATTTCCCCTCTTCCCGATAGGCAGGCAGAAGGAAAAGCAGCAGTTCCACCGTCTGTTGGATAAAGCGCTCGTAACGCGGATCCTGCGCCACATAACGCCCGACTTCGGGTGCCTGCCCGGTCAGGGCGCGCAATTCTTCCTGCCAGTGCGGGTTGCGCAGAAAACGGCAGTCAAGCACCATGTCCAACCCCAACGGCATTCCGCGCTTGTATGAAAAGGACTGGACGGAAACCGCCATTGCCTGTTGTGAGTCGCCGCGAAACCATTTTGCCAGCTCGGCCCTGAGGTCATGGGGTGTCAGCTCAGAGGTATCGATCAACAGATCGGCCCGATTGCGCAACGAGCGCAGCAACTCTATCTCGCGCTCGATGCCTGCCTGCGGGTTTTCTGCTGGCGCCAGGGGATGGCGGCGGCGGGTTTCCGAATAGCGCCGCAGCAACACATCGGTATCGCAATCAAGGTAAACCAGCGAACAGTCAAACGCGGTCTCGCGCGAGATGATGTCCGCAACCTCGATCAGCCCGGCGGCGCTGAAATCACGGTTTCTGACGTCTATCCCAAGTGCAAGGTGGCGCGTCATCGGCGGGCCGGAAAGCAGACGCGGCAACAGGGTCAGGGGAAGGTTGTCGATGGCCTCGAAACCCAGATCCTCCAATGCGCGGATGGCGGTCGAGCGGCCAGCGCCGGACGGGCCGGTCAGCAACACAACCTTCAGTGGGCCCTTGATGGTGGTATCCATCGGGTCATCTCCTCGCGCGCCGGACCATCAATCGGCACGGCCGCCCTTCAGATACAGGATGATGGCAGGTGCCAGTCCGGGATGTCGTGCCCCATGTATCACGGGAACCGGAATATCGCAAAATACGGCCATGCGGCGGGGTGGAAGGCGTTCGCTTTCTGCCCGGTCAAGGTCAACCGCCAGCGAAACCATGCAGGGGCCGACCGTCGGGGCCTGCAAAAGGCCGATTCCGCGCGCCTCGATCCTGCCCCGTATCGCGGCAGGTGCGCGGGCCAGCAATACGCCGTCGACTACCGTCAGCTCTGTGCTGTCATCCGATACAAGATCAGCCCCCAGCGCCATCAGTTCCAGTGCAAGTGTGGATTTTCCCGATCCCGAGGCCCCGGTGATGAGTACCGCATGACCATCCAGCGCCACACAGCTTGCGTGAACGACACAAGGCGCCGGCATTTACCCCGGCAACCCGACGACAAAGCGGGCCCCCATCGGTTCCGAGGTGATATCTTCGGGCGTGGGGCGAATGTTTTCGGCCCAGATGACACCGCCATGAGCCTCGACAATCTGGCGGGAAATGGCCAGCCCCAGCCCGGAATGCTTGCCAAACTCCTTGCTGCGGTCGGAATAGAAGCGCTTGAAGATCTTCGTCAGCGCCTCTTCCGGAATGCCGGGGCCGGTATCCTCGACCACGATCAGAACACGCTTGTCCCGCTTGCGGGCCCAGATCCTGATGGCATCGCCTTCCTCGCAAAAGGAAATCGCATTGCTCAGCAGGTTCACCACCACCTGCGCCAGACGGGATTCAAGCCCCCGCATCATGATGGGCTCGGAGGGGAAGTCCGCGATGAATTCGATCCCGCGCTCGGAGGCTTCAAGGCGCTGATGCTCGACCACCAGATCAAGCATCTTGACCAGATCGAAGACTTCCATTTCCTCTTTCACCAGTTCGGCATCAAGGCGCGAGGCGTTGGAAATATCGCTGACAAGGCGATCCATCCGGCGAACATCCTGTTCGATCACATCAAGAAGCCGGTTCAGTTTTTCCTCGTCACGCACCATACGAAGCGTCTCTACTGCCGAGCGCAGCGATGTCAGGGGGTTCTTGAGTTCGTGCGAAACATCCGCCGCGAATTCCTCGTTTGAATCGATACGATCATACAGGGCCGCCACCATGCCGCGAAGCGCGCCTGACAGGCGGCCGATTTCATCGGGTCTTGCAGTCATATCAGGGATTCTAACCTTTCCGGGGCTCATCTTGCGCGCATTTTTCGAGCGCCCCAACTCGGCCGCCATGGCGAGATCGCGCAACGGGTTGGCGATAGTGCCCGCCAGCACCAGTGACAAGCCGATCGACACCAGAATGGCAACCAGAAACATCTGAAGCACCTGCTCGCGCTCGTTCCTGGCCATCTCGCTGATTTCGCCTGCGGCTGTGGTAACGACTAGCGCCCCCAGAACCTTGCCGTCCTTTTTCACCGGCGTGGCAACGGCGAAAAGCGGATCGCCCCTGGCATCGGTCACATTGTCAACAACGGTCTTTCCAGCCAGGGCATGTGGCACCACGCGGCGGGCCAGTTCTTCGGCGCCGACAACCCGTGTCGCCGACAGCGACCCTAGAACGCCGGTCACCTTTTCCCATGCCGCATTCAGAAACCCGGTAATGAAGGTGCCATAAGGGGCCTTGGCGCGGGCATCCGACGCGATGATGGGCGAGCCGTGGGATTTGGTGATCAGGGTTTCGGTCTTGTCGAAAAGATACACGCCTACGCCATCGGGGATATCAAGCTTTTTCAGCGCCTGTCCCACCAGTTTGGCGCGTTCATCCGGCATCCGCGCCTGATCCGTGCGCGCTTCGGCAGCCACCACCCTGGCGATAAGCTGTGCCTCGACGACAAGGGATTTCTTGCGCTGCTCGACCAGCCCTTCCCTGAACTGGTTCAGGTAAAGGACACCCCCCACCAGCACCACAAGGGCAAGCAGGTTGAAGGTGATGATCTTGCGGGCCAGCGGCGAGCGGTTGAGGTGGATCCACCTGCTCCCCTCGGAGGGGGGCGCAGGGCTTTCCTCGGTCTCGTCGGACCTTGCCCTTTCCTCCCAGTCTTCTCCGAGAATGATGTCAGGCGGATCGACCTGACCAACCTTGCTTATGTCGAGTTTCGACACAGCCTTCATGCCTCGGTGTATCGATAGCCGATTCCGTAAAGCGTTTCGATGGACGAGAAATCAGGATCGACGGCACGCATCTTCTTGCGAAGGCGCTTGATGTGGCTGTCTATGGTCCGGTCATCGACATAGACCTGATCGTCATAGGCAACATCCATCAGCTGATCGCGGCTTTTCACAAAACCGGGCCGCTGGGCCAGCGCCTGAAGCAGCAGGAATTCGGTCACCGTCAGGTTCACATTCTTGCCCTTCCACGTCACCGAATGACGCAGCGGGTCCATGACCAGCGAACCGCGTTCGATCAGCTCGGCCTCTTCACCTGTGCCATCAGCATCTTTTGCCAAGGCTTCCTGCCGGCGCAGGATTGCACGGATCCGTTCCACCAGAAGGCGCTGGCTGAAGGGTTTTCGCACATAATCGTCGGCCCCCATTCGCAGGCCGAGAATTTCGTCGATCTCGTCATCCTTGGAGGTCAGAAAGATGACCGGCATGTCGGATTTCTGTCTGATGCGGTGCAGAAGATCCATGCCGTCCATGCGCGGCATCTTGATATCGAGAACGGCAATATCCGGGTATTTCTTGCTGAACCCCTCAAGCGCGGCCTGGCCATCATTGTATGTGACCACGTCATAGCCCTCTGCCTCGAGCGTCATTGAAACCGAAGTAAGGATATTCCTGTCGTCGTCTACCAATGCGATGGTTGACATCACGCGTGCCCCTTTTTACTGCTCGACTTCTTATTTTTCACGCATTTTCGTTTTTTTCACGCTTGGAATCAACTGTTAACTGCGAATCATCGCGGTTCACCTTCGGAAACAAACGTTCTGATGGATAATATCTGACTAATTTGCCGCAGAAATCCGACAGTTTTTTGCGCAGCTGTTGCTGACTCCCCCCTTTCCCCCCCTGTATGGCATGGTATACAGGCGCCGTTCCCGGAGCGAGGGAACATTCCCGAGCGCATCCTCATTTCGCACGCGCCCGAGGGAAGTCAGGAATCTTGAAAGCGGGCCCAATCGGCCAGGTCCGCGATTTTCGGAGCGAATACATGACGACAGGACGGGTAAACCCGACCCATACGCTGGAAGCTATGGGGATCACCGGGCTTTCTAACGTTTACTACAACCTGCTGGAACCGGCCCTGGTACAACAATCTCTGGTCCGCAACGAAGGAACCCTTGGCAAGGGCGGTTCGCTGCTGGTTGCCACGGGCCAGCATACCGGGCGGTCAGCCAAGGACAAATTCGTTGTCCGCACCCCGGATGTCGAAGGCAACATCTGGTGGGAAAACAACCCGCCGATGGACCCGCAAGCATTCGACCGCCTGCATGCGGACATGCTCGAACACATGAAGGGGCGCGACTATTTCGTGCAAGACCTGTTTGGCGGCGCCGATCCCGCCAACCGTCTGGACACCCGCGTCATCACCGAGCTTGCCTGGCACAGCCTGTTCATCCGTCACCTGCTGCGCCGCCCCGAGCGCCACGAGCTGGACAACTTTACCGCCGATTTCACCATCATCAACTGCCCCAGCTTCAAGGCCGATCCCGAACGCCATGGCTGCCGCACCGAAACGGTGATCGCGCTGAACTTCGAGAAAAAGCTCGTGCTGATCGCCAATACTGCCTATGCCGGCGAAATCAAGAAATCGGTCTTTACCATCCTGAACTATCTGCTGCCGGAAAAGGGCATCATGCCGATGCACTGCTCGGCCAACCACGCGCCGGGAAATCCGGCCGATACGGCTATCTTCTTTGGCCTGTCGGGCACCGGCAAGACAACGCTTTCGGCGGATCCGTCGCGGGTGCTGATCGGCGACGACGAACATGGTTGGTCGGATCGCGGAACCTTCAACTTTGAAGGCGGCTGCTATGCCAAGACGATCAACCTGTCGCCCGAGGCGGAACCCGAGATCTATGCCACCACCGAAAAATTCGGCACCGTGGTCGAAAACATGGTGTTCGACCCGGAAACCTTTGACCTTGATTTCGAGAATGACAGCCTGACCGCCAACATGCGTTGCGCCTATCCGCTGCACTATATCTCGAACGCCTCGGACAGCGCGATGGGGGGGCATCCGAAAAACATCATCATGCTGACCTGCGATGCCTTTGGTGTGCTGCCGCCGATTGCACGGCTGACCCCGGCGCAGGCGATGTATCACTTCCTGTCGGGCTTTACCTCCAAGGTCGCCGGCACCGAACAGGGCGTGACCGAACCGCAGCCGACCTTTTCGACCTGCTTCGGCGCCCCCTTCATGCCGCGCCGCCCCGAGGCCTATGGCAACCTCTTGCGCGAAAAGATCGCCAAGCATGGCGCGACCTGCTGGCTGGTCAACACCGGCTGGACCGGCGGCGCCTATGGGACCGGCTCGCGCATGCCGATCAAGGCAACCCGTGCGCTGCTGTCGGCGGCCCTGAACGGCACGTTGAACGACGCCGAGTTCCGCAAGGATCCGAATTTCGGCTTTGACGTGCCGGTCGAGGTTCAGGGTGTGGCAGAGGTGCTGCTTGATCCGCGGCGCACCTGGGACGATCCCGAGGCCTATGACCGCGCGGCCGCCAAGCTGGTCGCCATGTTCGCCGAAAACTTTGCCCAGTACGAGGAATACATCGACGAAGATGTAAAGGCCGTCGCCCTGGGCTGAGGCAAGGGCCGAAAGTTTGAAAAAGGGGGCGTTTTCCGCGCCCCCTTTTTCATGGGTGCAGGCAGGAAAGCGTGGCGCCGTTCATCTGTTGGCAACCGGCCGACATATAATCAAGGGATGACGGACACCGCCCGCACAACCCGATTTCCGACCTTGCGCACCATCGTCGCGCTGATCCTGCGCGAGGTGGAAACCACCCATGGGCGCGCTCCCGGTGGCTATCTTTGGGCAGTGCTGGAACCGGTCGGGGCGATCGCGATCTACACCCTGCTGCTGGCCTTTGGCCTGCGTCTGAGGCACCCCCCTCTTGGCACGGTGTTCATGCTGTTTCTTGCAACCGGACAGATTCCCTTTTCCATGTTCCAGAACATCACGCGCAAGCTGTCATTCGCGCTGCGATATTCGCGTGCCCTGCTGCAACATCCGGCCGTGCTGCCATTCGACGCCATCATGGCGCGATTCCTGCTTGAAACGCTCACCGGCATCACGGTTTTCTGCATCGTGATCGGGGGAATCCACCTGACCTTTCACATACAGACACAGGTGAACATACCGGCGATCTTCCTCGGCCTGGCACTGACGGCGGCGCTTGGGCTGGGGATCGGAACGCTGAACTGCTGGCTTTTCATGTCCCTCCCCCTGTGGGAACAGATCTGGGCCATCGTCAACCGCCCCCTGTTTCTGGTTTCAACCATATTCTATGTGTTCGAGGACATCCCGACAGATTACCGCGGTTATGTCTGGTATAATCCGCTGATCCATGTTGTCGGCCTTATGCGCAAGGGGTTCTATCCGACATATGGTGCCGATTATGTTTCGGTCGGCTATGTCCTGGCCATCGCAATGGGATGCCTGTTCACGGGTTTGCTGCTGTTGAGGTTCCATCCCCCCGATCCGATGCGTTAGCAACGGTCGGGGGCGCTGACATGCCAAACTCGTGCGAGATTCCGGTTCGCCCCGACACACCGTCACGAACAGCCCGCCAAAGCATCCGATAATATTGCCAACCGTCTTCCCTGTAATAACGCGCATTCCACACCCATTTCATCACAAGCACCGGGAAGATCGGCCAAAACAAACCCCCGGCCATTTCACGCGACAGGATCAGCCGGTTTCGGTAATTGTAATAGGCCTTCCACAAGGGCCGAAAGACCCGCCGCGCGCCCTGGAAGGTTGAACAATCATGTATGAACCTGATTTCGGGATCAAACAGGATGGTCAGCCCCCTCTGGCCGAGGCGCAGCGTATAGAGCGCGTCGTCACCATAAAGAAACAATCTGCCGTCAGGATAACCGCAGCGTTCAATCACCTTGCGAGACAGGAACAGCCCGACAAATGTGGCGACATCCACCTTTTGGCAGGCGCCCCCATCATACGCAACGTCGGCCAAATGCAGCCCCCCTCGGCGAAACAGGATGCGCCCCATCTCTCGCCATTTCCAGAACGGGTTGAGCAGCGGCCGGTTCATCTCGCATATCCGGCCATCGGGATAATGGACCGCGGCCGCCACCGCGTCACATCCGCGGTAATCCCGGGACAGAAACCGCCGGATTGCACCGGCCGCGGGGCGGGCATCATCGTCCAGCACCACGATCCAATCGGGGTCATGCCGCCTGACCGCGTGGCGAATCCCGGTCTCGAACCCGCCAGCGCCCCCGAGATTGCGCGCCGAAAACAACAGATCAATCGGCCTGCCTGCCTGCCGGAGCAACCATTCACGGCTGCCATCTGTCGAGTCATTGTCGACAACCACGACATGATCGACCGGGCTATCGAGCAGCCGCCCCAAACAGCGCCGAAGCTGTTGCAACCGGTTGCAACTTACAACCACAGCAACCAGACGCGGCCGGGCATCTTGCCGGGGGCCGTTGAACACCTTCAGATCCTGATAATCGGCATTCCGCAAATGGGCGCTCTCTTGATCCGCGATCCGCGCGATGACAGGATCGCTGTTCAGCACACCATACCACCACTATAGCGTGTATTTCAATGCAGCTTGCACCAATCAGGGGCTGTTGACGTTTTCCAATCCTTGTCTGGCTGCAACTTCTGAAAGCGCGCGCTCTACCATGTGGTCGGCCTCGTCATGAACATCACGGTAAACCTGAAGCACAATGTCCCGAATCCACATTGAAGCCGGATCATTGACCAGTCGCGACGACCAGAAGAAGCGCGCACGAAACAGCGGCAAATCGACAGGCGGAACCAACGGGCGCAAACCGTAGGTCTGCATTTCCCAAGCCATGAGAACCCGGGGAAAGGTGCCGATCAGATCACTACTGGCCAAGAGGGGGCCCAGGCTGGAAAATTCCGAGATGAGCGCGCTGACATGGCGTTCGGGCATGCTGGCATCCGCTGGCTTGTCAAAAGGGCTGGGAGAGTCATTGGCAATTCTGACCTGTACATGACCATGATGCGACCACGCCTCACGCCCCCAATTGGCCAGTGCGGGGTGACCGCTACGGACAAAGCTCGTCCACCGGAAACCGGGGACATCGACCTGCTCAAGCCCGTCTGGCAGGCGCGTCTGCCCCCCGAGATGCGCGATGTCAACCAGCCCTTCGGATACGGCCTCGTAAACCTCCCTTGGGGCCGAAAGCCATTCCAGTTTCACCCCCGGCGCGGCATGATGAACCCTGCTCAATACCTCGGACAGGAACCGCCCGGAAATGGGGCAGGCCACGCGAAAGACCCGATCGCTTGTGGCAGGATCGAACGGTTCAGGCAGGGCAAGGACCCGCTTGATGCTGCGCAGGATCGGGGTGACATCCTCGATCAACCCCAGGGCAAACGGGCTGGGCTGCATGCGCCCGCCGACCTTTACCAGAAGGGGGTCGCCAAGCTGTTCCCGCAACCGGGCCAGCGCATGGCTGATCGCCGAAGGTGTCTTGCCCAACCTTTCCGCAGCGGCCGCGACACTTCCTTCCGTCATCAGTGCCTCGAACACCACAAGCAAATTCAGATCGATCCGATGCAGCTGAATTTCCCTCATGCCCCCTGAAAACCTTTCGTTTGATCGCGCCTGTGCGGCCGCGCAATCTTGTCCCACTTCGTGAGATCAAGCTTTACCGGGAGAAAGGATATATTCTTATGGGACTTCAAATTATCGGCTCCGGCTTTGGCCGGACGGGCACGATGTCGACCAAGATGGCACTTGAACAGCTGGGGTTCGGCCCCTGTCATCATATGGTCGAAGTCATGGAAAATCCAGAACAGCCTGCGAAATGGGCCGCGCACGCCCGGGGCGAGACCCCCGCCTGGTCCGAGGTTTTCGACGGCTATCGCAGTCAAATCGATTTTCCCGGCGCCTCGGTCTGGCCAGAGCTGTCGACAGCCTTCCCCGATGCCAGAGTGATCCACACCGAGCGCCCCGAGGATGAATGGTGGGCCAGTTATTCGGCAACGATCGGCAAGTTTTTTGCCCATCGCAAGAACATCGCCCTACCCCCACCCATTGCCGCAGTCTTTGAAACCATGGAGCAACTTGTGGTGAAAGGCGTCTTTGGCGGACTGGACCGGGAAAACTCGATAGCTGCCTACCGCCGCAACAACGAAAAGGTCCGCGCAACAATTCCGGCGGAAAGGTTGCTGATCTTTACCCCTTCCGATGGCTGGGATCCCCTCTGCCGTTTCCTGGGCGTGCCGGTGCCGGCCTCGGAATTCCCGCGTAGCAATGCGCGCGCAGAATTCTGGGCGCTCTTTGGCGGCGAACCGGTGACGGTATAGTTGGGCCGTTCACGCGCGCCAGCGCCATGCGAACCGCCTTCTGCCCGTCAGTAAGACGACAAATAACGGGTTCGCCATTTTCCAACCATCGCTTTTGGATAAGAATTAATGGTGGGCGACCCTGGAATCGAACCAGGCATGGGTCTCCCCGGCGGAGTTACAGTCCGCTGCCGCACCTTGCAGCACGTCGCCCATCCGGGCGGGGCCGAGGCCGCCGCCTGAACAGGGGCGTGGATACTGGCCGCCGCCGCGGCCGTCAACAGGAAATTGCCCCTTCCCCGTCTTGCCCCCATACACAGGGCGTGCCATGCACAAGCAACGATTACGCCAAGGATATCACGATGGCAGACAGACGGCAAAAAAAGCCCCAATGGGTGGTGGACAAGGAAAAGGGCCGCAAGGGTCAGGGCAGCGAAACCCTGTGGCTCTTCGGCCTGCATGCCGTGCGCGACGCGCTGCTGAACCCGCGCCGCGTTCGGCATCGGCTTGTCGTGACAAAAAACGCGCAGAACAAACTAGCCGAGGCGATTGCCGCATCAGGCATGGAACCCGAAATTGCCGATCCGCGGCGATTTCCCGTCCCTCTTGATCCCAACTCGGTGCATCAGGGGGCGGCGCTCGAGGTGTCGCCGCTCGACTGGGGCTCGGTTTCCGAGGTCTGCGCCACGCGCGGCGACGCCCCCATCGTGATGTTGCTCGACCGGGTGACGGATCCGCATAATGTGGGCGCGATCCTGCGCTCGGCCGAGGTCTTTGGCGCCCGCGCCGTCATTGCCCCGCACCGCCATTCGGCGCCCGAAACCGGGGCGCTGGCGAAAACCGCATCTGGTGCACTGGAACGCCAGCCCTATCTGCGGGTCCAAAACCTTTCCAACGCCATGCGGGCGCTGCGCGAAATGGGCTATTTCCTGATCGGGCTGGATGGCGAGGCCGCACAAACCCTGCCCGATATACTGTCTGAACTGCCCCCCGTTGCGACGGGCCTGGTGCTGGGAGCCGAGGGGCCGGGTCTGCGCCAGTTGACCCGCGAAACCTGTCACAAGCTCGCCCGCATCCCCTTTGCCGGAGAGTTCGGCTCCCTCAACGTTTCCAACGCGGCGGCGGTATCGCTGTATGCGACCCGTCAACGGCATGGGGCCTGACCGCTCGTGGGGAACACTACAATCCAAGTCATTCTGCGGGGGTAAAGGCAAGGCGGCACCCAGCAGCACAACCTTTCACAAGTTATTTACCCCACCTTTAAAATTCCCCGCGTAAGCTTAGCTAAGTTCAGGAAGCGCGAATTCGGAACATGCGCTTCTCATCACTGTCCCTCGTTCCTCACTCGCGCCCGTCGGCCCCCAGCTGCGGGCGTTTTTTTGTTTCAGACGTTGCGGCCACCACATTGCACAAGCCAATGCGCAGTAGTAGAAATTCCGCATGACCAAGAACCCCTCTGACGACCTGCTGCGCAAGATCCTGCGCGAATCGAAAACCTTCGCCTGCGTCGGTGTCTCGATGAACCCCGTGCGGCCAAGCTATTTTGTCGCCCGATATCTCAACCTCAAGGGCTATCGCGTGATCCCGGTAAATCCGGGACATGCGGGCAAGATGCTTTTCGGCGAAACCATCCATGCCAGCCTGACCGATATCCCCCAGGACATTCAGGTCGATGTGGTCGACATCTTCCGCCGCTCGGAACATGTCCTGCCCATCGTGCAGGAGGCGCTGGAAAGATTCCCGGATCTCAAGACCATCTGGATGCAGGTCGGTGTCGAAAACGAAGAGGCGGCAAAACTGGCCGAGGCCCGCGGTGTGCAGGTGATCCAGAACCGCTGCCCCAAGATCGAATATCAGCGCCTGTTCGGCGAGCTGCGCATGGGTGGCTTCAACACCGGGATCATCTCGTCCAAACTCTGACCGCGGCTTCTTCTTTGCCAAAATACGCGCGGGGGTGAATTGCCGCAGGCAAGAGGGGGCAGCCAGCCCCCTGAACTGACCTGATCGGCAAACTGCCCTTGCCGCGCCACGCCGGCCCCCTTACCCTCACCCCGTTCATTCAGCCAGAGGACAGACCGACATGACCGAAAACCCCAGCTATGGTTTCGACACGCTTCAGGTTCACGCCGGCGCACGGCCCGACCCGGCCACCGGCGCCCGCCAGACCCCGATCTATCAGACAACAGCCTATGTGTTCCGCGATGCCGACCACGCGGCGGCGCTGTTCAACCTGCAAGAGGTCGGCTACATCTATTCCCGCCTGACCAACCCCACGGTCGCGGTACTGCAGGAACGCATCGCAACCCTTGAGGGCGGCATCGGGGCGGTCTGCTGCTCATCCGGCCACGCGGCCCAGATCATGGCCCTGTTCCCGCTGATGGGGCCGGGGCTGAATGTGGTGGTTTCCACCCGTCTGTATGGCGGCAGCGTCACCCAGTTCAGCCACACGATCAAGCGTTTCGGCTGGGAGGCAAAATTCGTCGATTTCGACGATCTCGACGCCGTGCGCGCAGCCATCGACGACAACACCCGTGCGGTGTTTTGCGAATCCATCGCCAACCCCGGCGGCTATATCACCGATCTCGACGCCATCGCAGGCGTTGCCGATGCCGCTGGCCTGCCACTGATCGTCGACAATACCTCGGCCACGCCCTATCTGTGCCGCCCCATCGAACATGGCGCAACATTGGTGGTGCATTCGGTCACCAAATACCTGACCGGCAACGGCACCGTCATGGGCGGCGCGGTGGTCGATTCGGGGCGTTTCGACTGGTCGGCCAGCGACAGGTTTCCCTCGCTCTCGGCACCGGAACCCGCCTATCACGGGCTGAAATTCCATGAAACATTCGGCAACCTGGCCTTTACATTCCACGGCATCGCCGTCGGCCTGCGCGACCTTGGCATGACGATGAACCCGCAGGCCGCGCATTACGCGCTGATGGGCATCGAAACCCTCAGCCTGCGCATGGAAAAACACGTCGCCAACGCGAAAAAGGTGGCGGCCTGGCTGGAACAGGACCCGCGCGTCGAATACGTCACCTATGCAGGGCTGGAATCCTCGCCCTATTTCGACCGGGTCGAACGCATCTGCCCGAAAGGCGCGGGCGCGTTGTTCACGGTGGCGATCAAGGGCGGCTACGAGGCCTGCGTGCGGCTTGTCGATTCGCTCGAACTGTTCAGCCATGTCGCCAATCTGGGCGACACGCGCTCGCTGGTGATCCACGCGGCCTCGACCACGCACCGGCAACTGACCGAGGAACAGCAGATCGCCGCAGGGGCAGCGCCGAATGTGGTGCGGTTTTCGATCGGGATCGAGGATGCCGACGATCTTATCCGCGATCTGGACCAGGCGCTGGCAAAGGCCGCCGGCTGAAACCTGTCAGACCGTCACCCGTTCGGGGTGGCGGTCTGCTTCCTTGCTGTCAGAGGGGGTAACGCCCCTCGCTCTGGCCGCCGATGAAGGGGGCCTGATACTCCGTTCCACATAGACACTGACCCTGCAACAAGGCGTTGCCGGGGTGGCCTGCCAAGCATGTGCCGGAAAAGCCGGAAACGCCAAGGCTATCCTGATCTGGGAAACATCGGGATATTCCTTACACGAGATGAACTGGCAAGGCTGCGTCACCACAAAGCTTCGCACCAAGACCGTGCCCCGGGCATTGAACGCGAAAAATGACCGCTAGGCGAATTTCTGCTATAAGTTCGACTCTCGCGACAAGACGACTCCCACCGCCGGGCGTTAATTGCTAAACGGTAGGCATGAAACCGAATTTTGCCATCAACATGACCTATGAGGGAATCGATCTTCTGCATCGAGCCCCCAATGGTGGATGGACCCTGGTCGGCAACGTCAAGTTTGATGACCCGGCCAGCAAAAGCGCCCTTGCCTATCTGCGCCGGACGGCGCTGGACCTCGAGGGGAAGGATTTTACAAGCAAGCTGGTGCTGCCTGCCGAAGAAATCCTTTACATAACCCTCGATGCCCCCGGCCCCGGCGAAACCGAACGCCGTGCCCAGATCATGGCCGCCCTCGAAGGCCGAACCCCCTATGATATCGCCGACCTTGCCTTTGACTGGCAAGGCGATGGCCCCAGCGTGCGCGTTGCCGTGGTCGCCCGCGAGATCATGGACCAGGCCGAAGAATTTGCGGTCACCAACCGCTTCAACCCGGTCAGCTTTGTCGGCACGCCAGAACCCGGCGGTGATGGCTGGGAGCCATTTTTCGGCCGCACCGATTTTTCCTATACCATTCTTGGCGCGGATGTGGATGTTCGTGACACACCGCGCGGCGCCCTTGCCTCGGCGTCCCCGCCCCAACAGCAGGAAGAGCCACATCCGGGGGCCGACAATGTCACGCCCACGTCGGAAACCGGCCCGGACATTGATTCATCCGACAGGGATGAAGAGACCCATGAAACAGGGGCAGACAAAAACCAAACCGGCGGAACAGCTGCATTTCCCGCCTTCACCTCTCGTCGGCACGAGGCGCATGAAAACCTTGAAACGGGCCCACGCCCGATCGACCGCGTGCCGCACAGAATCGCCCTGACGGTGGGGTCAAACCTCTCTGCCGCGGGGGGCGGGGACGAATCTCCCACGGAACAACAACCTGCCTTTGTCCCTGACAGCGCCGGTCCTGATGCCGTTGAAACCACCGGGTCCGCGGCGGAACCCGAACTGACCCCCGAAATCATCGCCCCGGAACCACCCCCTTTGCCCAAATCGGTGGCCCGGCGGCGGAAAGCGAACTCCGGACAGGCTCTTTCGTCTCTCCTGCAACCGCTGAAGCGTGCTTTCCGCCCGAAACCTGCGACGGACAAGACCGTGCCAGCCCGAAAAACGGGCGTGAAGAAGGGCATCAGTGCCCTGCCCCGGGGCATATCAGATGGGCAATGGCGGGGATTGATCGCCCGGCTGAAGGGGAACAGGCCAGCCCTGATTTCGGCGATCGTCCTGGCCGTGCTGTTTGGCCTCGTGCTGGTGTATCTTGGAATGGGCGGGGGAACAGGGCAGGACGGCAAGACAAGCGACGCCTCTCTGGTGAACGCCCGCTTGACCGAAAGCTCCAGGGCCACCACCCCGCCGCCCGCACGCCCCGCCGATGGACGCGCACGGACGCCGCCGGTTCTCAGGCCCGAACGGGGCGGCATTGGCGGGGCGCAGGACACACGGCGTATCGGGCGAATCCTGCCGCCCGAAGACAAAAGCGCCAGACAGGCCTCGGCAGGTGACCTTGTCGCGGGCGACACCGCCTTGCCGGTCAAGAAACTGACCAAGCAGGAACTTGCGGATATCCGGGCAGCCGGATTGCCACCGCCTACGCCCGAGGAATTGGCTGAAGGTGCCGAAGCCGCACTGACCGACGCGGAAATCGCGGCGACATATGAAAACACCGGCATCCTTGTGGGTGTCGGCGAACCTCGGCAGCCTGTCGTTCCATCTCGGCGCGGAGACATCTACATCCCAAGCGTTGATCCCGACCTCGGGGCCGGAGACGCCATCATCCTGCCCGATTATGGTAACGGTATCGGCGAGAATCCACCCGAAAGGATGCGCTCCCCCTTGGGGCCGGACGTGGCTTTTGATGTTGACAAGAACGGCCTGGTCAAACCCACGCGGAAAGGCGCGCTGAACCCCGACGGTATCCTTGTCTATGCGGGCAAGCCGCCCGTGGTGCCCCCGAAAAAGCCGGCAATTGCGGTGATTTCGCCGCCCAACCCGCTCAGGGCTCTCAAACCCCGCCCGCGGCCCGCCGACCTGAAAACGGGGGCGGATGCGATCTATGCACAGGGACGGCTGACCCTCAAGCAACTGCAAGCCTTTCGCCCCAAGCCGCGGCCTGCCTCGGCACAGGATGCGGGTATTGTCGGCGGCGGCGCTGGTGGATCAAAACTGGCGGTAATGGCATCGCCCAGACCGACGGCAAGGCCAAGTGATTTCGCCACCATTGTCAGAAAAACCCGGCAAAAGATGGCTTCGGCCGCGCCCGCAGCCCCAACCGGCCCGGTGCGCGTAAAGGCCCTGCCCGCCAAAGCCAATGTCGCCAAGCACGCCACCCGCAAGCGGGCACTGAACCTGCGCCAGCTGAACCTGATTGGCGTCTACGGCACCCCTGACCGCCGCCGGGCCCTGCTGCGCCTGCCAAGCGGGCGCTATGTCAAGGTCCGCAAGGGCGACCGGGTTGCCGGCGGCCAGGTTGCCGCAATCGGCAGGAACTTCATCAACTATGTCAAGGATGGCCGAAATCGGCGCCTGAAGATCCCTGATCGGCCCTAGATGCTCAGCCGGCCAACCGGCTGAACGCGGAAATCAACCGTACCCTCTATCGCGCTTTCTGCCCGAACAGGACCTTCTGCGCATCCTTGTTGTCCTGCAGGTTCTGCCGCTTGTCCTTGGCAACCGCCCTGCCCTTTTGCACCGCCGGGCGCGCATAGCAGCGGTCGAGCCAGGCCTTCAGGTTGGGGAACAGCTCGATATCCTGTTCCTGCCCCTTCCACAGGCTGGCCCAGGGCCAGATCGCCATATCGGCGATGGAAAAGAAATCGCCTGCCACATATTCGCGCCCCTCAAGCCGGCGGTCCAGCACGCCATACAGGCGATTGACCTCGTTGCGATAGCGGTCCTTGGCATAGGGGATATCGTTTGGGGGCTCCATCGAGGGGGCATATTTCAGAAAATGGTGCGCCTGCCCCGCCATCGGCCCCAGCCCGCCGACCTGCCAGAACAGCCATTCCTCGACCGCGATACGCTCGCGCTCATTGCTGCCATAGAATTTGCCCGTCTTGCGCGCCAGATATTGCAGGATTGCCCCGCTTTCGAAAATCGACACGGGCGCGCCATCCGGGCCATCCGGGTCAACAATGGCCGGCATCCGGTTATTGGGCGAGATTTCCAGAAACTCGGGCGCAAACTGATCGCCCGCGCCGATATTCACCAGATGCAGGTTGTAGGGCAGGCCCATTTCCTCGAGCGCGATGGTGATTTTCCAGCCATTGGGCGTGGGCCAGTAATACAGATCGATCGGCGTGGTCATGACTTGGGACTCCCTGTTTGTCGTTGCGGCCATAATGACGACCGGGTCGCGACGGGCGCAAGGGGCTGCACGGTTTGTTGACGCCGCGTTTCCTTGACCTTGGCGCGTGGCTGTTCTAGACGGTGGGCCGTGGCGATTTGTTACCGGATTGCGGGCCACGTAAAACAAGCCGCTAAAGAGGTCGCGGAGAAGAACCCGTTACCTTTCGGTAGCGGGATTTTTTGTGCGGTGAAGGCAGGAGAAAAGACCATGGCCAACGACTGGAAACCACGCACGAAACTGGTGCATGCCGGCAGCCGCCGCAGCCAGTACAACGAAGTTTCCGAGGCAATCTTTCTGACCCAGGGCTTTGTCTATGACAGCGCCGAGCAGGCCGAAGGACGTTTCGTCGAACTGGGCGAAGACGAATATATCTATGCCCGCTATGGCAACCCGACCGTGCGCATGTTCGAAGACCGCATCGCCGCGCTTGAAGGTGCAGAAGACGCCTTTGCCACCGCCAGCGGCATGGCCGCGGTCAATGGCGCATTGATGTCGGGCCTCAAGGCCGGCGATCACGTTGTTGCCGCCCGCGCGCTGTTCGGATCCTGCCTGTATATCTGTGAAACGCTGATGCCGCGCTATGGCATCGAGGTCACTTTCGTTGACGGCACCGATCTTGACCAGTGGCGCAAGGCCGTGCGCCCCGATACCAGGCTGTGTTTTCTCGAAGGCATTTCCAACCCGACGCTGGAGGTCATCGACATCCGGGCCGTGGCCGATATCGCCCATGCCGCCGGCGCCTTGCTTGTCGTGGACAACGTCTTTGCCACCCCGATCTTTCAGCGCACGCTGGAACTTGGTGCCGATGTGGTCGTGTATTCCGCAACCAAGCATATCGACGGGCAGGGTCGCTGTCTGGGCGGCGTGGTTCTTGGCACACGCGAATTCATCCGCAAGACGGTTGAACCCTATCTGAAACATACCGGCGGCGCACTGAGCCCGTTCAACGCGTGGGTGATGCTGAAGGGGCTGGAAACACTGGAACTGCGCTGCAACGCACAGGCCGACGCCGCGCTAAAAATTGCCCGTGCGATCGAGGGGCATGGCGGGTTGGAGCGGGTGATCTACCCCTTCCTCGAATCCCACCCCCAACGCGAACTGGCACAAAGACAGATGACACGGGGCGGCACGGTGTTTTCGCTTGAGGTCAGGGGCGGAAAAGAGGGTGCTTTCCGCTTTCTGAACGCGCTGGAGATCGTCAAGATCTCGAACAACCTGGGCGATGCAAAATCGCTTGTCACCCACCCGGCGACAACCACGCATCAAAGGCTGAGCCCGGAAGCGCGTGCACGGCTGGGGATCAGCGACGGTCTTGTGCGCCTCTCGGTCGGGCTGGAAGATCCCGATGATCTGCAAAACGACATCCGGCGCGCATTGGATGCGGTGTAACAACCGTCGGGCGTAAAGTTTACAAAACTTCTAAGTTTTGATAGGCAG
>WFQE01000328.1 GCA_015487165.1 Paracoccaceae bacterium
GTGGCAGGCCTCTGCGATCCTGACGATTTTCTGCCACGAATCGCCCGGAAATGTCGCGGTAAAAGTTCGGCGCTTTCAGCGCGTTTCGAGGTCATTTCCGCGCATTCAAGTGCGTCGAAACGAGGCGTTTTCGTTCCCGGTCAGAGGCTTAACGATTTCTGCGTTTCGGGCGATTTTTTTGCCGATTTCTTGCGTCTGCCTGCTTTCCTGCGCCTCTGGCCGGCCTCGAGGCGCAACGCGATGGTCTGCAGCGCCGCCACCCAGCGCCGCCACGCCGTCTGCCGGACGAGCCCGGTCTGGATGCAGACGTGCCGCCAGCGGTGGCCTTCGGCGCGCAGCCAGATGATCTTCGCATCGACAGGATCGACGAGGCTCAGCCACTCGATGCACTCCTCCATGCGGGCGATGTCGGCGGCCGAGGGCACGATCCTCATCGTCGCCTCGTGCCAGCCGTAGGCGTGCTTTGCCTCATGCACGTATTCCGGCCAGGATCGGCCGTAGCCCTTCGGCCCCGAGCCGGGCGGGTCCGGCAGCCGTCGCAGGGTGCGGGCCGCATCCTCGAACCGGTCCTCGATCTCCTGCACCGTCATCTTGATGCCCATAATCTCCGCCTCCTTGCCCTGCCCTTTTCCGCGTCGCGTTTCATCCGCTCCGCCAGCTCCTGCTCGCGGAACTGCGCGATGGTGATCGTCTCGTTCCAGCCGCCCCTGTTGTCGCCCCCCTTGCTGCGGGTTCTCGGCGGCAGGCCGAGCATCTTCCTGCGCCTGCTGACGGCGGCGCCGCATGAATACCCGAAGTACGCGGCCATCTCGGTCGACGACACGCCTGCCATCCACATGCGGCGGAAGGTTTCGTCGTCCGAATTCTTTCGCCGGTTCCGCTCCCGGCTCGGCAGACCGAGGCTGCGCGCCTTCAGGCTGAGGGCCTGCCGCGTGACGCCGAGCCTGGCCGCAATCGCCTCGGTGGGAATGTCGTGGCGCATCCAGACCGGCTCGAGCACCTCGCGGGTGATATTGGCAAGCGGGCGGGTCATACCTCGATCACCTCGATCCCCTGAGCCGCGGCCACCGCCCGGCGCACCTCGTAATCCCGCGTCGGCACGCCCTTGGCGTCCTCGTAGATCGTCCGCCCCGTGCGCAGGTCGGTGTAGGCGAAGTCCACCGTCAGCCGCATGCGTCGCCCGGTGCGGGTCAGCAGCGGCCCGTCGCGGCCTTCCAGTTCCAGCGGCACCTGCCGGCGCAGGTCGGCGATCTCGCCGGCCTTCTCCAGCAGGCACAGCTCCGCCCAGCGTTTTGCTTCGCGCCTGGAATCGAACGCGATGCCGTTATGCACCGTGCGCTTGGCGTAAAATTTGTTCTTTCGCTCTTTCACCGACATTTTCCCTTCCTGTTTTTCCCAGCCGCCTTCCGCGCTTCCCATTGCCGGAGCATCTCTTCGCGAGGCTGGGAAACCATGCGCTCTTCCAAACGCCGGATCACGGCGTCCGACCTTCCTCGGTTGTCGAGGCAGAATCCCCTCTGGGGCAGTCTGATGCCATTGGCAGGGTGTCCCTTGAGCGAATGTGATATCCACTTTCGCCATCGCCCGATGTCCGGCAGCCACTCGTCACCGATCTGCCCTTCCGGAAGAATTCGCCAGTGCGCCCGGCAGAAGTGGAGCGGCATCGTTCCCGTGCCGCCTTCCTGTTTCCGGTTTCTTCTGTAGCGGTCGATCGGAACGATATCCGTGCGCCACCACATCGCCGGGCCGGGTGCCGCATCGCCCATTACGCGCTGCGCTCGGCGGCGTTCCGCGCGAGATGGCGGCTGCGCCTCGATCAACCGTGGTTCCGCCAACATGGCTAGAGCGATGTCGATTTTCGGCGCTACACTTCTCATGAAGCGGCTCACGAAGTCCGGGCCAGCATCGCTGGTGCATTCTGCGTCAGCATGCAGGCAGCCGAGCGACAGACGAGCCCTGTCGCTTCGCCTTTCGCAGAGGGCGACGCAGTCAGCACGAACTTCCGCATCTCCATAAGCCAGCCATTGGACCTCTACGCTCGCGCCATGGTCCGTGAGCAGAAAGACGAGGGGTTCGGCGTCACGGTCTATTTCCAGGATCATCCGCTTCGATGGCATGAGGAAGTCGAACTCGAATGATTCCGGGTCGACGGCCATGGCGATCTCCACGACCGTTTTCCAGACATCGCGACCAATCAGGATGTGCGGCATAGCTCCGGCGATCAGAGCTCGCCGATCATCATCAGTGTTGATCCAGAGATTTCTCGTGGTCGGCCACATTACGGCATCCCCAGCGCCTCGCGGTACAGATTGAGCACGGCCTGTTCCTCGGCCAGGTCGTCCTTGTCGCGCTTGCGCTCGCGGATGATCTGGCGCAGCGCCTTCGTGTCGTAGCCGCGCCTCTTGGCCTCGGCCATCACCTCCTTCTGCTGGCCGGCTATGTCCTTCTTCTCGGCGTCCAGGCGCTCATAGCGCTCCACGAACTGGCGCAGTTCGGCTGCGGTTACGCGGTATGCCGTTTCCGCTGCGGCGGCGAATTCCGGATCGTGCTTCATGTGGTTCATCTGCTCACACCCCCGCGGTCCTGGTCAGGCGGCGCACGATCGCCTCCATGAGGTCGATCCTGCGATCCGCGTCCTGCTGCTTTATCCGGCCGGCGCGAACCCATTTCGGATAGAACCGCCGGCGCATTGCCAGTTCGCGCCGGGCTTCCTCGATCAGCTCCTTCACGTCGTATTCTCCAGCTGTCACTGCTTCCCCCTTTCCTGCCGTTTCAGCCACTCGCGCACCGCCGCCCTTCGATAGAAGACACGCCGCCCGACCCGGACCATCGGTGGACCGATCCTTGCCGTTGCCCACTTGGCCAGCGTCCTGGGTGTTATGCCCAGCTCCCGGGCAAGTTCTTCCCGCCCGATCCATTCCGACATGATGACGTTTCCGCCTGCGCCCGTTTTCTTTGCAATTGCCGAAGCCTCGTCGCCGGGCTCGCGATTTCGGGCGGAGCGCGGAATTATCCTTTTATCTCTTATTGTTTCTTCTCTTTTCATATCAGAGCGGAATCCTTCGGAAGGAATGGCGACAGACTTCCGCGTTCCTTCCGATTTCCTCCCCCATTCTTTCCGATTTCCTTCCTGTTTCTCTCCGCAGTCCTTCCGATTTCTTTCCGCCGGAAAGAATGCGGAAACTTTCACAAGCCCCGATCGAGCGCCTCCATCGCCTCGCGCACCCGCGCAGGCGTCCGGTTGCCGGGGCAGTTCTCTATCAGCCAGGCATCAAGCCGGGCGACATAGTCGGCGCTGTCGGCCAGCCCACGATGGCCACCCGCCTCGAGGATCTGCCGTTTCAGCGCGATCAGCCGCTTGCGCTCCCGCTCACGCTCGCGGGCCTCTATCCGGTCGCGCTTGCTTTTGAGCGCGCCCAGCACCTGCTCGGTCACCACCGGGTGCATCAATCGCACCTCGTCTCCGCAGCGGCATGGGCGCCAGTTGTGCAGGGGCGTGATCTCGCGCGAACACAGATCCTTCCACGTCGCGAGGTCGATCATCAGGAGCTTGGCCAGCACCGCGTCATCGGTCGGCAGCGTGCCCACAGGCGACTGGTTCTGGGCGATGAAGAACAGGTCGAGCCCATAGCCCCGCACCTCGGCGCTGGCCCGCAGGCGGAAGTCGCTGTTGAGCCAGCGGTTGAACCAGAAGGGCACGAAGAAGTGGCCTTCCAGCCGCTCGTCTGGGGCAATTGGATATTCCGGCAGGTCGGAGGCGTCGTGGACCTGCGCGATCACTCTGCTTGCCTTTCCATGCGTCATGCGGCCACCTCCCATCCTGCCGGGCTATGCGCAAATAATTGCGCGTCACGTCTTGACGTTTTCAGTTTGTTGCGCAAATATCTGCGCATGAAGATTGAGCGGGACAGCAGGAAGATCATCAGGCGCCTGAAGGCCGAAGGATGGGAACTGCGCGCCACACGCGGCTCGCACCACCAGTTCACCAAAGGCCCGCTTCGCCTGACCGTCCCGCACCCGAAGAAAGACCTGCCGCTGGGTCTTGCCCGGGCAATTGCCAAGACCGCCGGCTGGCTGAAACAGGAGTGACCATGCGCACCTACATCGCCCTTGTCCACAAGGACGCCGACAGCGCCTGGGGCGTCAGCTTTCCCGACGTTCCCGGCTGCTTTTCCGCCGCCGACCGCAGGGAGGACATCCTGCCCAACGCGATCGAGGCGCTGGGCCTGCACCTTGAGGGTCAGGACGCGCCCGAGGCACGCGACATCACCGACATCGCGGCAGACCCGGAGGTCGCCGAAGAGCTCCGCGCAGGCGCCTTCCTGATGGCGGTTCCGCACGTCACGATGGCGCACAAGGCCGTCCGGGCAAACATCTCGCTCGACAAGGGCGTTCTCGATGCCATCGATGCCGCTGCCCGGGAACGCGGCATGACCCGGTCGTCTTTCATTGCCGAAGCGGCCCTCAACGAGATCACCGGGCGTCACGAAGCCGCCTGAATTCGTGCCCTGCGCCTGCGCGCTCTCGGCCGGGCCAGCCGCCCCGTTCCGGCGCATGGCGGGTGCAGACCCCTTTCCGGCAGGCAGGCCCGCCGCGCTGCGCCGGCGCTGTGTGGCGCCGCGGGGTGACGGCGCCGGGAGGTACCCGCCGCCGGTGTTCATGGAAGGATGGTTCTCGTCGGGGCGGAGCGGTTGACTCTCCACCCCGCCCCTTCCACCATCGGCGGTGCAACGTGAGCCGACGGAGGAAATGGTGAAATCGATCCTTGATGACGAAGATCTAAACATTCCCTGCCCCCACTGCGGCAAGGAGACGAAGAAGAATATCGGTTGGCTGAAGCGACACCGAGAGATGACCTGCTCTGCATGCCGGGAGACGTTTGGTCTCGATACGAAAGAGCTTCGCACGGAGATCGCCAAGGTCGATCTGGCGATCCGAGATCTCGAGAACACGCTCAAGCGCCTTTGAGTTTTTCGACAGCGCCGCGAGCATCTTGCGCACGGCGGCGAAGCTCTCACGGTTCGGTTCGATCTTGACAACAGCCGCCCGCATCACGCCGCATCCTCCGGTTTCGCGGCCTCTTCACGCGGCGATGTCGTACAGCTCTCGAGCGCTGTGCGGGCAGCGCGCATGGCCTCGATCGCCTCGTCAAGCTCCGTCACGGCTCTGGCCCGCTGGGCGGGCGTCGAGACCAGGGCAACGCCCATGAGCGCCGCCACTGCCTCTCCCGCTTCCTTGGCTACGGCCTGGGCGGCCGAAACGACGTCAGGCGGTGCGAGCATCCGCATGCGCCGCGCCATCATCCGCGTCACGGGATAGCGGCCCAGCGCATCCTCGAGGCCGATCACGTCCAGAACCGTCCATGGCAGCTCGCCGCTGGCGCGGCGCGAGAGCGTACCCTTCTGCACCCCCGTGCCCCAGCGCGCGTTCAACGCCTCTGCGGCGGCATCCAGGCATCCGTGTCCGGCCAACAGCGCCCGCATGTGGGCTTCAATGTCGGCCCGGCCGATCACTCGCAGGCCTCCGCGAACGCAACGCGGTTTCCTTGGCGGGCTCCGGGGGGAAAGCCATCGTCACGGTATGCCGATACCCCTATCACGCTGCGTCCTCCCGCCCCATCGTCGGCGGATGGTCGGCCATCCACTGCCGCAGCCGGTCGGCAATGATCATGGTCGGGCTCGACGTACCGGCTTTCCACCTGTCCCACTGCCCCCAGCTCGCGCCGATGGCTGCGCGCAGCACACGTTGCGGCGAAGTGCCCGCAGCTGCGCAGTAGGCTTCGACTTCCGCGATCAGTTGTTCCATGGGGGCAATAATGGGAATTTGTTCCCACTTCGCAAGGGAATTCTTTCCGGTGTGCTGGAGACCGCCGTTGTGGGAGTATTTTCCCATGCCAGATGATCCGTTTATCGAAGGTTTGCGCGTGATTTTTTCACGGCCCGGTTCACCGGCCCCGGCCTCCGTTTCTGCGCGGGCCGGGCTGGACAGATCTGCTATTCGAAAAATGCTGGCCGGGGAATCGAAATCGCCGAAGTTGTCGAGCGCCATGGCGATCGCCGCTGCACTGAACATGACCGTGGAGGAAGTCACGACCCTGGCGCAGGGGGGCGGAGCCGTTTCCGGTCCCACTGTCTCAATCGTCGGAACGGTGGGCGCCGGTGCCCGCGTGCCGGTCTTCGAGGTCTACGAGCCGGGTAGCGGCCCGCAGGTCGTCTGCCCGCCGGGGCTGGACCCGCGCAGCGTGGTCGCCGTCGAGATCGAGGGCGACAGCATGGAGCCGGTCTATTCGGCTGGCGACTTGCTGTTCTACACCCGGGCCACCCATGACGGTGTGCCCAGCGAGGCGATAGGTCGCCGCTGCGTCTGCGAATGCGAGGATGGCCTGGGATGGGTCAAGCAGGTGAAGCTCGGCACCGCGCCAGGCCTGTTCAACCTCATCTCCATCAACCCGCAGGCCGACAATCAGCACGACGTGCGCCTGAAATGGGCTGCGCCCGTCCTGCTGCACTGGCCGAAGGAACTGGCAAGGAGGGTGGAGTGACCTGATGATTCAGCTTGGCCTCTGCAGGAGATGATGGTTGCAAAGCGACCCGGACAGACAGGAAATACTCGACATGTTCGCAAAGGCAAAGCGGGTGGTGGGTATTGGCAGTTGGCAGAGCGGGAATCGCGATGGAGCACTGGAAATACGCGCATCACTCGAAAATCAGGGCATCCTTATCAGCGGTGTGAGCTTGTTTCTGACTTGCCGAGAAGACCGGCCCGACGAAATGGTGAGTATAGGATTGACCATCGAGACACCTTTCCGTCCCAAATGCTTTGCCCGGGTGGATTGGCGGCAGGCGCCTCATGTCAACCAAAGCGCCCTGTGTGGCGATCTGCAGTTCATTGATGCAGGAAGAACACATGTCCATCGCCCGGACCTTTACGGTGAAAACGTGGAGCCCATCGAATATCTGAAACAGAACTTGCCGGCTGCGGTGTCCTTGGACCCGGTGCCAGGCTCGTTTGCGGACCTGCTTGACACAGCTGGTACACTGCTGAATGTGGACAACTTGACGGAGGTGCAAACCCCACCATGGGAACCACGGCTTTTCATCTGACCGGAGACGGTAAAGGGCATCCCGACACCACCGTTGAGGAAGCGGTGCGGGCGCTGTGTGCCATTGACCGGATCAATGGCCGCCACGTCATCCAGATGCCGGTCTCGACCGCGAGCGGATCCCTCATATCCGTCACCGTCTGGCATGACGGTGATTTTTTCATGGTCACGGATGACGGAATGGCACTTCATGAAATTCTGTCCGCCGGAGCCAGCGAAAGGGTGTTCTCCAGGATTGCGTCGGAGAGATCTCGGAATTACGGTGCCGTGTTCGATGGCGGGATGATGCTTTATATCCGTGTTTCGAAGGGACACCTCAAGGGGGCCATCATTGCCATGGCAAACCTTGTTCGTGGGGTGATCGACGAGACGATAGAACACTCATTCCGGGCCGCTATCGACCGACGTCGTGAGCGGTTCATCAAGACCGCCACCGAGGCTTACCAAGGCTACAACGTGCGTGAACACGTGAAAATGACTGGATTTTCCACCGCGACGCATGAATTCGACCTTCTGGTGGATCGGGATGGTCGCCCGCTGGTGTTCGATTATTTCAGCAAGGCGGGCAATGCCGTCAATTCGGCCTATCTCAAGCTGTCCGACATGGCCCGCCTTGAGAACGGGGTGAAACCGGTAGGCGTGACACCTAATCCTGACGCGATTGGCCCGAAGTTGACGCTTATCACCAGCGTTGCGGATGTCATCCGTGCGGATGCCGAACCGCAAGTGTACGCCCAGCTGGCCGCCTGAGAAACGAGGCTACCCTTGGAACGCGAACCGACCGAGAGGAAGGACGGCACGGCCCCGCCGCCGAAGCCGGACAAGGACGACAAGCCGAACGAATGATCACGGCTTCTCGAGCCAGACGGCATAGCGGGAAATCTCGCCTCCACGCACGACGACAGTGCGTGTGCCCCAATTCCCACCGTCGACCTTGCGCTCCAGCTTCGTGCCGTCCGGCGCGATTTCCTCGTCCACATGCATGACGATGCTGCCGTCGGCGCCGAAGTAGAACCCGCCTTCGGCCACGTCGCCCGCGTGTTTCGACAGGTCTGAACTGATCAGCACGGTGCCGTCCTTCAGCCAGACACGCATCTGGCTGACCGGGCGGTGCAGATCCAGCAGGAAAGTCTCGGTCGTCGGATAGCCCATGTGCCGATGCACCCGGGCCTTGCCCATCGCCTTCGCCCAGACTTTCCGGCCCGGACCTCGCCAGAGCGCCGCCGGGAGCAGGGCGGCCAGGAGCGCCGCCGGATACCGCCACCACGTGGCCCCATCCGGTAGCGCCTGCAACGCTGCGAGTGCCAGCGCGCTGAAAAACAGCGACAGCAGCACGGCGTCGCGCGCCTTGTGTTCCTGCCTCAGGCCGGCGAAGGCTGTGGCGTAACCGGCATAACCGAACCCCAACGCCATCTGCATTTGGATCGGAATGTCAAGGTATTCGCTTGTCATTCTCTCCCTCCGTTTTCGATACTGTTATCACATTGGGGGCACTGTTGCGCATATTCGGTCGAGCCAGTGCGGTAGGCTAATACGCCGTTAACACTTGCCGATTTCTTCCCTTCATTTTCATGGGTCTTAGATCTGGCATGCTCGTGCATCCCGATTCTGCCCCATCAGCCGGCGGTGCGCAATCGGCAATGGGAATAATTTCCTACTATATGTTGACATGGGAACATATTCCCATATGGTCGTTCCCGCATTGAGGGAGAACGCCATGCAACTGACAGGAGAACCGATCATCCCCGCCGCCCGGCCGACGCCGCGCTTTCTGGCCGACGCCCGGCAGGTGGTGGCCAACCCCGAGCTCTACGCCGACCGCCCGCTTCTGCGCCGCCTTGCCTGGGCTGCGCTGATGGCAGAGCGCAGGAACATGGTCGATCAGGACTGCCTCGCGGCCATGCCCGTCGACCGGGCCTGAGCCGCACCGGCCGGGGATGCGCTTCGCCCCGGCCCGACTGACGGGCGGGCCGCCACCACTCACAAGATCAACAAACAGCCCGCCCGTCCCTTTTCGAAGGAGACCAGTATGACCGGAATGGAAATCTATCGCGCCGAGATGCTGAGCGCCCCCAACTGCACCATGATGCTCGGCGACCCGGTGTTCGCGCGCCGCCACCCCGGCGACCACGAATTCCGCGGCCGCGTGGTCGGCCGCACCTTCGGCCGCCCCGTCTATGACGTCGAGACCGCCGACGGCGAGCGGATCAAGGGCCTGACGCTGGTGCGGCTGGACGAAGAGGCTCTTGCCGTCAGACGGGCGGCACAGGCGCTCGACGAGGCGCTGTAATGGCGGACGAGGTTGATCGGATCGTGGGGCAGAGGCTGCGGGAACGCAGGCTGGAGCTTGGCCTGACACAGGCCGCCCTTGCCGAGGCGCTGGGCGTCAGGTTCCAGCAGGTCCAGAAGTACGAGACCGCCGCAAACCGCATTGCAGCCTCAAGGCTCTGGCGCGCGGCCATGGCGCTGGACGTTCCGGTGGAATTCTTCTTCCGCGCGGCTGACGGCACATCCATCCGCGCCACCGACGGACGCCCGGACTGCCCCTACAACGGCCAGATGCCCGTTCGCGAATACATGGAGGTCGCCGGCGATGGCCTATGACTACGACACCGACGCGCTCGGGCAGCTGGTCGGCAGGATGCGGGCCCTCCCGGCGGATCGCCGCCTCGAGGCGCTCAAGCGGGCGGTGATTGAGCACGGCGGGCGCTGGGATCTGCCGTCCGAGAAACCGGGCGTCTACAACCCCGTCCTCGTCTCGGCGCAGGTGTTCGGGGTGTGCGCCTTCGCGGAATCCATCGATGAGCTGCACATCAACTGGCTGCGGGCCGCCGAGAACGCTCTTGCGTGGGAGGACCGGGAAGACGCCGATCGGCAGATGCCGGCGGTCAGGGAATCCCGGTAGGAATGCGTCGTGACATGGGTCCACGTCCCCCTCGCAACGGATTGTCGCTCGCGGCCGGAGCCGGTGGCCTGGATATGGGCCTCATGCTCGCCGAGCCGGGGTTCGAGACGCGATGCTGGGTGGAATGGGATGGGGAACCGCGAGAACGGATCATCGCCGCCCAGCGCGCCGGATATCTCGCGCCGGCGCCGATCTGGGACGACGTGCGAACATTCGATGGGCAACCGCTGCGGGGCGCGATCGACGCGATCCTCGCCGGATACCCCTGCCAGCCATTCAGCGCCGCCGGCAAGCGCCTCGGCGAAAGCGACGAGCGCCATTTGTGGCCCGATATCGCCCGGATCATCACCGAGGTCGGGCCGCGATGGGTATTCCTCGAGAACGTCGCTGGCCATGTCAGCCTCGGCGCTGAGACCGTTCTGCGCGACTTACGAGGAATGGGCTTCACTCCTGCGGCTGGCCTATTCTCGGCGCGAGAAGTCGGCGCGACACACAAGCGGCAGCGATGGTTTTGCGTGGCATACGGCGACCGTAGCGATGGCGAACGGGACGGGCGGCAATCGACAAGGTGGGATCAATTTGCAGACGGCGGGGAACCAATGGCCAACGCCGATGGCCGGAACGCCTGCTCAGAACGGGAACAGCGCGGCGGGCAACAACGATTTCACGCGCCGGGCGGAGGAATTGGCGGGCGCGATATGGATGACGCCGCGCGCCTCGGACGGGGAGAAGGGCGGGCCGAACCAGAGCTTCGGAGCGGACGGAACGCCGCTTCCGGCGATGGCCGCGAACTGGCCGACACCGGCGGCGCGGGACTACAAGGGCGAGAACAGCCCGGATCACCTGGACAATGGGACGGGTCGGCTTCATCTGGATCAGTTGCCGAACGCGGTAGCATTCCTCTTTTCCCGCCCATGCCCACAGACGTCGCAGGATGGACAACCGTCCTCGATCACGCGCCAGATCTCGCGCCGGCTGCTTCGCCGCGCGATCTCAAGCGTGCCGCTGACCACTATGCGGCGTTGGTCGCGTCAGGGTGGATGGCGGAAGCGGAGGCTCAATCCCGCCTTCGTCGAATGGCTGATGGGCTGGCCGGAAGGCCACGCGCTCTGCGCGTCCTCGGAAACGGCGTGGTTCCATTGGCGGCGGCATATGCGTGGCGCTCTCTCGCGGCTGCCCATGGCCTGCGGCCCGTGGATCTGGGAGCCGAGGGATGATCCGTCGCCCGAACAGATGGAGATGGCGCTATGAGTGATCGCTGCCACTGGGCGTTCGAAGGCGAGCTCGCGAATTTCATCCCCGGCTGCATGGGAGGCGCTGTTGGCGGCCCGGACGGGTGCACATGCAATCATCCGCTATCGGCGATCGAGCGGGAACGCGAGGCGCGACGGGAGGCGGAAGAATATGTCGAGCGCCTGCTGATGAAAGCCCGGCGACGGCAGGAATTCGTCGACTCCATGATGCGTGAGAACAAGCGTCTGCGCGCCGAAGTTCGGCGGTTGAAGGCATTGGTTGGAAAAGGTCCTGGGAGGCGGTTCACATGAATGCAGCGCTTCGCAAACAGAAAGCCGACGCCATGTTGTCACCGGCGAAGGTTGCTGACTATGTTCAGAGGCTGGAAGCGCGGCTTGGGCGGCGCGTGGAGTGCGCCACGATCCTTCCGGGCGGCGGAATTGAAGTCAGGATCGCCGGCGCGAACATGCCGACGAATCCTGCCGACCTGGTGGACATGAACGAGTGAAGGGACGAGAACTTCCAGCATACGTGCATCGGCGCAAACGCGACGGCAAGCTGCTGTTCCGCAAGCGGTCCGGGCGCAAGATCATCGAAATCCCGATGCAGACCCAGTTCCCCGAAGGCGCGCCGATTCCTTTCGCCCTGTACCAGGAACGCGAGCGCCTTCTAAACGCTCCGGCTCCGGTGCCTCAGGGCCGCACGTTGGGCAACGTCATCGATCGTTATGAGCGCTCCCCGGAATTCGACCGCCTCGCCAGAAGGACGAAGGCCGACTACCTGAAGCACCTTGATTTCCTGCGCGACAAGATCGGCCATCTCGAGCCGCGGACGATCGAGCGGCATCATGTGATCCGCTGGCGCGACGTCTGGGCCGAGAAAAGCCCGCACAGGGCGAACTACCGCCTGCGCATCCTGCGGATCGTCCTGGAACGGGCGATCGACTACGGCCTGCTGCCCACCGGCGGCAATCCGGCTAAGGGCGTCTCCGAAGTGCGATACGACAAGATCGAGCGCCAGCCGTGGCCGGATGAATTGGTGGCCGCGGCACGGGCGACTGCCGAGGGCCGAACCGCGCTCCTGCTCGAACTTTTGCTCGGCACCGGTCAGCGGATCGGCGACGTTCTCAAGATGCGGTGGTCCGATTTCGACGGCGAGGCGATCAGCGTACGCCAGAGCAAGACGAAGACGAGTTTATGGATTCCCGCGCCCAGGAACCTCCTTGCGGCTCTCACGAAGGCACCTCGCCATTCGGTCTTTATCCTGACCAACCATGCCGGGTCGGGGCCGTGGTCCTATCGCGGTGCCCACGACGCCATGATGCGCTTGCGGCGCGAGATCGGCGCCGAGGCCTATGATATCCATTCGCTGCGCTACACCGCTACGGCGGAGCTGGCGCGCGTCGGCCTCGATGATGCGACGATCATGGCCATCACCGGCCACAAGACCGCGAGAATGGTCCAGCTCTATGCGGGTCCGGAACGTCAGAAGGCGCGGGCTCGGGCGGCGTTGCAGGCGCGGGAGCGGGGAAAAGACAAGCGATGAATCCCGTTGCGAAACAGAACGAAAACGAAACGCGAATGTGTGGCAGGGTGTGTGGCAGGCTGAGGGCACCGTTTCTGTGCAGGCCGTAACCCTTTGAAATGTTTGGAGGCGAGTACCGGAATCGAACCGGTGTACACGGATTTGCAATCCGGCGGAGGATTTTGAATAGTGGGCCAAATTTGTGCGGCAGACC
>WFQE01000329.1 GCA_015487165.1 Paracoccaceae bacterium
CGCAACCCGCCGGGGATATCCTCGGACCGGGCATCGGCGTCGATCATCACGACATCCATGTCGCGCAGATGCTCGCGCAGACGGCGGATGTTGACCTTGCTCCAGTCGGTGTCGGGATTGGCGGACAGGGCCCGGACGATCTCGGCAATGGCGGCAAAGGCGCCTTGACCAGGTTCAGTGGCCGGCATGTCGGCGCTGGGCGCCGCCTGCTGCATGTTTGTGTGCATCATGCTGCCCTGCATCGTCTGGCCCTGCGGCATCGGCTGTGTAGCCTGCGCGAGCCCGAGCGTCGGGGCAAGGCAGAGAGCGGCGGCAAGAAGGGGTGCTTTCATGGGTGCGGTTTTCCCTGTGTTGGTTGTGTTGCGTGATGTGATGCGGCCTTGTTGCAGAGCCCGCTATTCCCTGACATGATCACTATCATGTCTGACAGGTTTTCTTGCTTTCTTGACGAATTGCCCCACGCGCGGCGGCGCCTGAGCCCCGGCGCCCTTCTATTCGAACGAGGCGACACGGTGGCGGGTTTCTACCGTGTGGAGCGCGGCGAAATCCGCATGTTGCGCCGCCAGAGCGACGGGGCCGAATTCATCCTGCAACGTGCCGCAGCGGGAGCGCTGGTGGCTGAAGCATCGTTGTTCAGCGAGTGCTACCATTGCGCGGCAGTGGCGGATGGGGAAACCGAAGTTACGGTCTGGAAACGGCGGCAGGTGCAGGTGCTGCTTGAAAGCAATGCCGAGGCATCGCTGGCCTATGCACAATACATGGCCCGCGAAATGCGCCACGCGCGGATGCGATCCGAGATCGCTTCGCTGCGGCGGGTCGCAGACCGGCTGGATGCGTGGCTGGCCTGGCATGAAGGGCACATGCCTGCGCGCGGCGACTGGGTGCATGTGGCACGCGAGATCGCAGTTGCCCCCGAGGCGCTCTATCGTGAATTGTCCCGACGCCGCGCCCGCGCGGGTTGCCTCTGAACAAGACACCCACCCGGTGCTGGACGGAGATGGGCGCGCAGGGTAGCTTCACCTCTGTTGTCGGCAATCACGCCCTCAACAGTGTCGGAGACGTTGACATGACCGGATACAACTACGACAAGTTTTCAACTGACGACTATGAATTCGAGCAGGTCGCGGGGCCCGCTCCGGGCGAAAGGGCGCCCGATTTCGCACTGACCACGCCTTCGGGCGGCAAGCGCCGCCTGCTGGATTTCGACGGCGATTTCCTGGTTCTCGAGATGGGCTCGATCACCTGCCCGCTGTTTCAGAGCCGACGGCCGGTCATGGAAAAGCTGTCCGAAGAATTCCCCGGCGTGACATCGGTGGTGCTCTATGTGCGCGAGGCCCATCCGGGCGGCAAGATCGGCAGCCACCGCGATTTCGAGGACAAGAAAGAGGCCGCCCGGCGGCTGAAGGACGAAGACGGTGAGGGGCGGCTGATCCTGATCGACGATTTCGACGGCAAGGCGCATCGGGCCTATGGCAGCATGCCCAATGCGGTCTTCATCATCAACAGGAACGGCTGCGTGGTGTTCCGCGCGGACTGGAACAACCCGGTGGCCACGCGCAAGGCGCTGGCCGCGCTGGTCAAGGGGCGCAAGATGCGCGTCAGGAGCTATTTCCGCCCACCGACACCGGCAACCGCCCTGCGCACCCTCAGGCGTGCCGGCCCGGGGGCAGCGCTGGATTTCTTCCGCGGCCTGCCATTCCTGATCTGGACCAACCTGATCAAGCGCAATCTGCGCCTGTTGCTGGGCCGCCCGCCGGAACTGTCGCGCGATACCGCGTGCTGAGGGCGGGCCTCACCTCAGGTCGGGGATACGATAGACCCGCCCGCGCCGGGCATCGGCCTCAGTCACGACGTTCAGTCCCAGCCGCTTTTTCAGCTGGCCGGAGATCACCCCGCGTGCGGTGTGTTTCAACCAGCCGGTAGTCGCAACGATCTCGTCAAGGGTGGCGCCATCCCTGGTGCGCAGCATCTCGATCAACATTGCTTGTTTTGTGCCCTTGCGCAGGGTCGGACGTTCCGGCGCCGGCCGGGGAGGGTCAATCTCGATGCCGATTGCCTCAAGCCCGGCATCGGTGATGGCGAGCGTGGCAAAACTGCCGTCCTGCCGCTGGCGCCAGAGTGCACCGCGCTTACGGGGGTCGGCATCGATCTCTGACAGCAGGCCACGTTCGATCAGGGGCGCAACCACCTTCTTTGCGGCCGCCCCGCGCAGGCGCCCCGGCAGCGGCAGGGCAATGCGATTGTCGCGCTGGGAGGCGCGGGAAAGAATGAGGGCTTGGGTATCGGTGAGTTTTGGCACGGCAACCTCCTGTCAATGGGCCATCGAATACCATCACGTTTGATCGACCCGCCGCAGGCATCAACGACAATCGCAGCAATATCATGGCGTTGTAGGCCACCGCGTGATTGCAATCTGATCGGAGGGAGTATGAATGATCTGTGAGCGACCAGACGCCCTGAATTTTGTAAGGAATTTAGGGAGGCGGATAGGTTTCCGGCCGGATGAGGTTTTAGGGCATAGCGACCCTGTAAAGGAGCTCAGCTTTCACCTGTTTCCGAACAGCCCCCATAAGGCCCGGGTGCGACCGGAGACCTTGAATAGGAGCTTGGTTTGGCCGTTCACGCCCCTTTCGGGGCTCCGCCTCCTGCAACAAGGAGTATAGCCATGGCCTTTATCGGTGTCGATCTTCATTCCAATTCCTTCACGATCTGTCGGCTTGAGGCGGATGGGTCAGAGACTTTCGAGACGTTTCAGCTTTCCGAAGCGGACATTGGCCGCTTTTGCCAAAGCCTTGATGCGGATGATCGAATTGCGGTTGAAGCGACCGGCAACACAGCCTGGTTCTGTGACGAAATCCGCGCCTGCGTGGGCCGGATCGTCGTGGTCAACCCGCGCAAGTTCCAGGTGATCCGCAAGTCGGTGAACAAGACCGACCGCAATGATGCCCGCGCGCTGGCATTTTTCCTGTCCAGGGATATGCTGCCCGAGACGCGGCTGAGATCGGCGGCCGAGGTTGAACTTGGTTCGCTGGTGCATACCCGCGACGTGCTGGTCAAACAGCGCACGATGCTGATCAACAAGATCCATGCTGTGCATCTGCGGCACGGGGTAAAGCTGAAGAAAGAAAGCCTGAGCAGCCGCAAACGCCTGCGCGAAATGGATCTGGGCCGTTTCACACCGCTTGAACAAGTTGAACTGGGATCACCTCTCTGAGCCTGTCCGAGACTCTGGCGCGGCTTGACCGTGAGATCGAGAAAGCCGCAGGCGCGCTGATGGTACGCGCGTTTCCACTGGATGACCGGTCTTGCTCCACTCATGCATCGAGCCATCATAAAGCCTTGCGTTCGGGTTGCCGATCAACTCGTGCAGGATGAACCATGTGCCGCTGGCCAGATGTCCCGTGTTGCAATAGAGAATCGTGGTCCCTTCGGCCCCAAGATCCCTGAATGCGGATGCAAGCCTTGCGGGGGATACGAACCTTCTGACCTTGCCGGGGGCCAGAAAGGCGTCGATAGGGGCAAATCCGGCTCCGGGAATATGCCCGCCCGTGGTCAGGATGGCGGGGTTGAAATACAGGCCCAGATACTGGCCGAAATCACGGGCATCAAACAGCGCGGCAGTACCGTTTTCGATTGCCTCGACGACGTCTTGCATTGTCGCCAGAATATCCTTGCGCCCGGGTCCGGGGACGAAATTTCCGGCGGGTGGATATTGTGGCTTGGCATGGCTGACCGGCAGATCCGCATCGCGCCAGGCCGCCATGCCGCCATCCAGAATTGCCACCTTGTCGTGACCATAATACTTCATCTGCCAGTAGAGGCGGGTTGCATATGTTACCTGACCGGCGCTGCGCCCGCCATTGACGATCACGACCGCGCTGTCGCGGTTGACGCCCGCTTTCCGCATGAGGGCGCCAAACTGCGCGGGCGAAGGCAACATGCCAACCAGTTCGATGCCATTTATGCCGGCGCCTGCCCGGATGGCCGACCAGGGCAGAAACACCGCCCCTTCGATATGGCCGCGGGCGATATAGTCGGTGCTGGAGGTGCGAACATCCAGGATGACAACCTGTTTTTGATGGGCAGCCAGCCAGGCACTGTCCACCAGCGGGCCAGGCAGTGCCGCGAGGGGGGCGGCCGCAACGGCCGATACGAGCATGGCCGCCAGAAATACAAGAAAACGCACGCGCATGACCGCACCCCCCTCTGTTGTCTGCTATGGCTGGATGGTCGCGCAAATTGCGAGCTCGGACAATGACGCCAAACCACGCATCTGTCGCTGTCATGCAGTTTTCCCCGTGATCCGGGTATTTTCCGGGTATTCAACTGCCATGACGGTATGTATGGGCTGTGAATTTCGCTCTATGATTGTCTCGTGGTGCCCCAGACGAATCGCGCCAGCACGTTCCGGCCGTTCGAAACGGACCCTTTTTGTCGCAACACACCGACATAAACTGCGACATAACGTCTCATATTGATGGATGCCCTACCCCGATCCAAGACGGCGTTTACATGCCGGAGCAAGCCCCGAAAAATGATGTTTTCGCCGTGTTCAAAGCGATGAATGACCCCCTCGTCACCGATTCTACACGGCCATTCGTTACGAATTGGTAACATCCCGGACAGCCCGCTCAAGGCCCGGCGCGAGGCAGGGTAATCATGGCCTCCAGCGGCTTTTCGGCCCGCACGACATGCCGGGCGCGTGCAGGGGCGTTACGGTTGCGTAACATGGCGCTGGCATGGCTGCGGGCACTGCCGCACCGGGCAAAAGCCGTCAAAAAAACGACCGAAAAACAGTGATATATCTCGCGACCCGGATTCCCGATCGACTAGGGGCGACTTGTCACAACGCTCAAATGCGCGGAACCTGATTTCCGAGGTACCTTCCGTGGCCTGGCCGCCAGAGTACCCGTTGACAGTCGAATGACGACAATTGGGAGGGCGTCACATGATCAGCATTGGCCTGCAGGCCGAACCTTCATACGGAGTTCCCGGCAAAAAGCGCTGGGCAATGGTTGTCGATCTCAGGCGGTGCATTGGCTGCATGGCCTGCGTCGCCGCATGCAAGGCGGAATACGATGTTCCGCTGGGGGTGTGGCGCACAACCGTTCAGGTGAAGAACACCGGCAAGTTTCCGAACGCGCGGCGCAACTTCATGCCGCGACTTTGCAACCACTGCGATAATCCGCCTTGTGTACGGAACTGCCCCACGGCAGCGACCTACAAGCATGAAGAGGGCTTCGTCCTGCAGCGCTATGAGCGGTGCATCGGTTGCCGTACCTGCATGATCGCATGTCCCTATAACGCGCGCTTCATGTTGCCACGCAACCGCACACGTGTCGGGATCAACAACGTGGTGGACAAGTGCACATTCTGCGACCACCGGGTCAGCCAGGGGCTTGTGCCTGCCTGCGTCCAGACCTGCCTGGGGCGTGCGCGCATCTTTGGCGACATCAACGACCCCAACAGCGAGGTCGCCCGTCTCGTGGGCACCCACAAGACCGCGACACTCAAGCCGAACAAGGGCACACGCCCGCAGGTCTATTACATCAAACCCGACCGCAAGAGCATGGAACAGGCGAAATCAGCGCCGGTTTCAGCGGCCGCCAGGCGAGACGCCGAAGCGTTCTATCGCCACAACAATGGCAGCCGGTTCTTCAGCGCGCATCTTTGATTTGAGGAGGCAAGAATGTTCGAATACATGCCGTACAACCTCGCGCCCTGGGGGGTCGAGATCGTCATATACTTTTTCATCATCGGCCTTGCAGCGATGACCTTCATCATGGCTGCGGCGCCTGAAACCTTTGGAAATGTCGCAGCGCCATTTCGCAATGTCGAAATTCCAGGCGCAGTGATCACGCTGATCC
>WFQE01000330.1 GCA_015487165.1 Paracoccaceae bacterium
ATCGACCCGGCCCTGATCGACGACGCCGGGTTCGAAGATCGTCTGGGCATCGACAGCCAGGCGCAGGCGCAGTTGAAGGAAAGCCTCAAGGCCTACGGCCAGCAGGTTCCCGTGCTGCTGCGCCCGCATCCCTCGCAGCCGGGCCGGTACGAGATCGTCTATGGCCGCCGGCGCCTGATGGCGCTGAAGGAGCTGGGACAGCCGGTCAAGGCCATGGTGCGGCATCTGGACGATCACGCGCTGGTCATGGCGCAGGGGCAGGAGAACACCTCGCGCCAGGATCTGTCCTTCATCGAAAAGGCCAGTTTCGCCGCGCAGCTTCAGGCGGCGGGGTATGAGCGGCAGACAATCGCGGCAGCCTTGTCAACCGACCTGCCGATGCTGAGCCGGATGCTGAAGGTCGGCAACGCGTTCGACCTCGATTTTCTGCGCCAGATCGGCTCGGCACCGGGGATCGGTCGCGATCGCTGGCTGGCGCTGGTAAAGCTTTTCGAGGATCCGGCCGCAAGGTCGCGGGCCATCACCTTCATGCAGCGCCCGGAATTTGCCGGACTTGATTCCGATGCCAGGTTTGAGGCGGTGTTCGAGCGGGCCGCGACAAAACCAGAAGCCACCGCTAGGCTCCCTGCCCCGCCCCGCGCCCGCACCTTGCGGACCCGCGACGGCACGGCGCTGGCCGACATCCGGGCGACGAAACGCGGTGTGACACTGAACATCCACGCCCGCGCGGCGGACGGGTTCGACCGCTGGCTGGATGAGAATGCCGAGGACGTGATCGCCGAACTTCACGACCGCTGGCGTCACGCCCGGCCGCGGGACTGACGACAGGAGAGGAAGCAACAAAGGAGGCACGAGAGCAGGACGGCAAAAGAAAAGCCCCCCAGGATAGTCCCGGAAGGCCCTTCTCAAACTTGACACCTTCGAGATAGCCCGCCTCCGACGACTCTGTCAACTCCGCTTGCGCGAGCGGGGGGTGAGATTTGTTGTCTTTCGTGAAAAAGGTAATGAAACATGCGTCCCAAATCGAATTTGGGCGGCCGGTTGAGGTTGTCCCGCAACGGCAGAACGGTATCGACAAGTGGGCCGTTCTTGCCGATCTGACTGAAGCGGCCGAGGAATTCGGGCTGAACCACCGCACGCTGGGGGTGCTCAAGGCGCTGCTGAGCTTTCTGCCAGGCCGGGTGATCGAGGAAGGGCAGGGCAGGGCGATCGTGTTCCCCTCCAACCGCACCCTGTCCGCACGTCTGAACGGCATGCCGGAAAGCACCCTGCGCCGGCATCTTGCCCGGCTGGTCCAGGCGGGGATTGTCAGCCGGCATGACAGCCCCAACCGCAAGCGATACGCCCGGCGGATCCGCGGCGCGGTTGCCCTGGCCTATGGGTTCGATCTGTCGCCGTTGCGCGACCACGCCGGCCGGATCAGCACCGCCGCAGAGGCCGCCCGCGAACGCCGGGAACGGCTTGCCGCTTTGCGTGACCATGCGCTGGCGCTGCGGGCGGCGCTGCTGGAAAGGGCAGGGGAGGGCGAGGGGACGGTTGCCGACGAAGCCCGCCGCCTCCTGCGCCGCAAGCTGGATGAGCACGCCCTGCTGGCGCTCATCGACAGGCTGCGAGCGGCTCTGGGCGAGGCGGATCGCCCTGTGGACAACGCGGACGAGGCAATCTGTACATCCGAAGAAACGAGCGGCCCGAACGCCCGAAATGAGCGGCACAAACAGGATTCAGGGGAAAAGGATTCTGAATCAGAAAGCCACTCCACCAGGACGCCGACCGTTTCGAAAAGGATCAAGGACGGGATCTGCAACGAAGAGATCGGGCTTGGACAGGTGCTTCGGACCTGCACATCCTTCAGGTCGTTCTTTCCCGACCGGGTGCGTGGCTGGAGGGATCTTCACGACATCGCCTTGCGGATTGCACCCATGATGGGGATTGATCACAACGTTGCCATCGAGGCTCAGGAGAGGATGGGACAACCGGCGGCAACAGTTGCGGTTCTGTGCATTCTGGAGCGAATGGCAGAGATCCGATCGCCCGGGGCATATCTGCGGAGACTGACGCAACTTGCAGAACAGGGGAAATTTTCAGTCGCACGAATGCTGGGTGCGGTTCAAAACCCGCCCACGGCAGAAATTGTCAGCTGACAACTTTAAATTATGTTGAAAATCAATGACATGCGCACTTCTAACGGCGTCTCGCGCTCTGGCAGGACGATATTCCCGGTCTCTTGCAACTTCTGCTGGCAAGTCTCACTAATGGACGCAATACTGCGGACGGTAAAAACCGGACAACAGGAAAACGGGAACCTCGGCGGCCATGTCCTTCGAAAAGGCAAGGGATCTGCTGCGGCTGGCAGACATGGTGATGTCGCGCCATATGGGAGTCTCGCTTGCCGAAATCGAAGAGGCGTTCGGTGTCTCACGCCGCACCGCGCAGCGGATGACCCGGGCTTTGACCGATGCGTTCCCGCTGTCGGTCGAGGTGGTGGCCCCGAAGGCGCTGCCCGATCTTGTCCACCCCGCCCGTCGCAGAGATTTCGACGCACTTCCCTGAGTATGTTCCATACGTCAAGCGAGGATAGCCCGCAGGGTGCGACAGGTTTCGTCACCCTCAGGAGTCACATCGACCGATGGACGCACAACAAGGCTCGATTCTTTCGTCGGCTTCGGACAGGGGAAATGAACACATGACATTTCGCTTCATTCACAGCTCGGACCTGCATCTGGGCAAGGGATTTGGGTCCATGCCCGAAGATCTGCGCGGCCGCCTGATCGAGGCCCGCCACGAGGTACTGGGACGGCTGGCACTGGCAGCACACGACACTGGCGCGGCGCATGTCCTGCTGGCGGGCGATACCTTCGACACCACCGGGCCCTCGGAAACCGTGCGCCGGCAGGCCGCTACCGCCATGACCGCCGCCGAGGGCATCCACTGGTGGATTCTCCCCGGCAACCATGACAACCTTGCGGGCGAGGAACTCTGGCGGCAATTCGAGAAAGAGGCCGGCGGTAATGTCCATGTCCTGCGCGATGCCGCTCCGGTCGAGATTGCTCCGGGTGTGCAGTTGCTGCCTGCGCCGCTGGAGCGGCAGTTTCCGGGGCACGATCTGACCGGTTGGATGGATGCGGCGGAAACGCCCGAGGGCGCGCTGCGCATCGGTCTGGCGCATGGCGGCATCACCGATTTCGGCGAGGATTTCGACAGTTCCGCGTTGATTGCCCCGGACCGCGCGATGCGGGCACGGCTGGATTACCTGGCGCTGGGGGACTGGCACGGTCCGGCTTTGTTGCATAAATCGGGTGATGGGTAGACTTCCCCTTTCCCCGGACGGACTTATCCTACGGCCTCTGTGACAGGTATGCCAAGAGCGGTGTAGCGGTTGAGCACCGCGATGCGGACCTCGATTTCCGCGACCTGCCGGTCGAAGTCCCGCGCCATCAGGCTTTGCCCCATCAGTTTCACACAATGCATCTTGCTCTCGACGCGGCTTCGGCGATGGTACCCGCTCCACCGTCGTCAGATAGCGCGACCGAGGTATCGCGAGGCGTTGACCGCTTCGTTCCGGGCGACGGCCCCCGGGGACGTGGGCTTCCACGGTTTGGCATTCTTTCGCGGGAGTACGACGGCGTGGGCATTCCGTGCGGCAATCGCGTCGTGGCATTTGCGCGTGTCGTAGGCGCCATCTGCGGTCACCGATCCGATGTCCTGGTCGGGCGGGATCTGGTCGAGCAATTCGGGCAGCATGGGGGCGTCGCCGACATTGCTGGTGGTGACCTCGACGGCCCGGACTTCCAGCGTTTCCTCGTCGATCCCGATATGTATCTTGCGCCAGATGCGGCGTTTGGGGCCGCCATGCTTGCGCGCGTTCCACTCGCCCTCCCCCTCGGCCTTGATGCCTGTACTGTCGATCAGAAGGTTCAGCGGCCCCGTTCCACCGCGCCAGGGCAGGCTCACGGTCAGGGTCTTCTGGCGGCGGCTGAGGGTGCTGAAATCCGGCACCGGCCAGTCCAGCCCCAGCAGCCGCAGGAGGCTCTGCGCGAACCCGGTTGTCTGCCTCAGAGGCATGCCAAACAGCACCTTCATCGTCAGGCAGGTCTGGATCGCGGCATCGCTGTAGCGCGGTTGCCGGCCACGTTTTCCCGGTCGGAGGCGGCCTCCAGGTCATCTCGGGATCGAACCAAACCGTCAGCGATCCGCGTCGCTTCAACGCCTCATTGTAGGACGACCAGTTCGTGGTCTTGTACTTCGTAGGGGCCCAACTGCTCATGCCTCCCAGCTATCATGCTGGATTC
>WFQE01000331.1 GCA_015487165.1 Paracoccaceae bacterium
GCCGGGATACCGATGCTGACCGTAACCCATGGCCGCCCGGCGACCAGACGCCATATCATGGCCTATACGATTCTATTGGCCCTGACCGCCACGCTACCGTTGGTTTTCGAAATTGGCGGGCCGATCTATGGCGTGACTGCACTGGTCATGAATCTGGGCTTTCTTCGTGGCGCATGGCAATTGATGCGGCGTGATGAAGATCAGGCGAAAAGGGATCACTACAAGGCCGAGCGCGCGTTCTTCCGCTATTCCCTGTGGTATCTGTTCCTGCACTTCTCGGCCCTTGTCGGTGATGTAGGGCTTTCGGGATGGTCGGGGTGATATTGGTTCGGATCTGCAAATCCGGCGGATCCTGTGATTCCATAGCTGGGAACAAATGTCCGGCCGCCTGCCGGGTTCATGTAAATCTCTGCCGTGAACTTGGCAGGCACTACGATCTGGAGAACGAATTATTGCCCAGCCGAGAACACGCCCCCTGGAGCAATCCGCGCATCCAGTTGTTTTTAAGGGGTTTGATACCTGACCGTATCATTTCCAGAACTGCAACTGGTGCGGTCGAGAAGACTCGAACTTCCACGGGAGTTACCCCACAGCGACCTCAACGCTGCGCGTCTACCAATTCCGCCACGACCGCATATCAGTGACTTGGTGGGCCGGTCTATAGCCTCTGGATTTCGAAAATGGAAGGGGCAAATTCGCCTTGGCCGGGGGTTTGGCGAAATAGTTTCCGCCCGTGGCGCACAAACGAAAAGGGGCCGCGAATTGCGGCCCCTCGATACATGTTCCTGAAAAGGGATCAGTCGTCGTTCAGCTCTTCCAGGGTTTTCTGCAGCTCTTCCTTGGTGACCTCTTTTTCGGTCACATCGGCCAGCTCCAGGATGTAGTCCACAACCTTGTCTTCAAACAGGGGTGCGCGGATCTGCTGAAGGGCCTGTTCGTTCTTTTGCACGAACTCGAAGAACTCGCGTTCCTGGCCGGGATATTGCTGCGCCTGGCGCATGATGGCCTGCTGCATCTCGGCGTCGGTCACGACGATTTCGTTCTTGCTGCCCAGCTCGGCCAGGAACAGGCCCAGACGCACACGGCGTTCGGCCAGCTTGCGGTGCTCGTCAGTAACCTCGACCTCACCGTGGTTGTGGTCCTGGACCTCGGGGTTTTCCTCGTGCCACAGCTGGTGGGCAATCTGCTGGGCCTCGGCGTCGACCATGCTCGGCGGCAGGTCGAACTTGACGGCCTCGTCCAGCGCATCCATCAGGTGGCGCTTGACCACGGTGCGGGCAGCTTCGGAATATTCGGCCTCAAGACGTTCGGCGACCTGCTTGCGCAGCTCTTCAAGCGACTCGACACCGAACTGTTTTGCCAGCTCGTCATCGACGGGCGAGGGCTTGGGCGCCTTGACCGCCTTGACGGTGCATTCGAAAACAGCGTCCTTGCCGGCCAGATCCTCTGCACCATATTCCTGCGGGAAGGTGACCTTGACATCAACCTTGTCGCCAGCCTTGGCACCGGTCAGCTGATCTTCGAAACCCGGAATGAACGAGTTCGAACCAAGCACCAGCGGATAGTCTTCGGCGGCACCGCCCTCGAAGGGTTCGCCATCGACCTTGCCGACGAAATCGATCACGACCTGATCGCCGGATTCGGCAGCCTCGCCCTCGGCGCGATCCTCGAAATTGTTGGTCGAGGCGGCAAGGTTTTCCAGCGCCTCGTCGATATCGGCGTCAGAGACCGGAACAACCGGCTTTTCCAGCTTGATCTCGCGGAAATCGATTTCGGGAATTTCAGGCAGGGTTTCGTAGGTCATCGAGACCTCGATATCGTCGCCCTCTTTCCAGTCTTCGTTGGTCATCTTGACTTCGGGCTGCACGGCAGGGCGGTCGCCGGTTTCCTCGAAATGCTTGCGCATGGCTTCGTCGATGCTTTCCTGCATCGCTTCGCCCAGGATGCGCGGGCCGAACTGCTTTTTCAGCAGCGCCATGGGCACCTTGCCCTTGCGAAAGCCCTTCATCTCGACCTCGGGCTGGGCCTCGGCCAGCTTGGCGTTGACCTTGGCGTCCAGCTCGGCCGCCGTGACGGTGATGTTGTAGCCCCGTTTCAGGCCTTCGTTCAGGGTTTCTGTAACCTGCATGGTATCCTCATGGCAAAAAAGGTCGGCCCCCGGACCGTGGGATCCGGGGATTCAGCGGCCCTTCTAAGGGCGCGGGGCCAATGGTGCAAGAGGAAACGGGCAATATCGACGCCGCGGGAAAAGGGTTTCACCCCTCACGAGGGCCAAGACCGGGAACCTGCCTCCAGCCGGGGCTGAGGCGATCAAGCGCCTGTTCCAGGGAAGCATCGGGAAATGCCTCTGCCGCTGCCAGATCACGGGCGCAGTTCAGTGCCTTCTTGTCGCTGAACATGGCCGACAGACGCGCGGGCAGGCGCGGCCTGATTTCCCTGACGGTATCCGGCAGGTCGAGCATCCGCGTCTGGTCCAGCCTTGCCTGCTTGCGCGCAAAACGGCTGTCGGGGTTGCTATCCAGCTCGTAATTGCGGAACCCCTGCCCCGCCTTGAGATATTTCAGATGCCAGTACAGATAACCCGCGAAACTGCGCCGCAGCCTGCCACGACCGAAACGCTCGAACCGGCGGTCATGGAAAAAGAACGTATCTTCGGCAATGCGGAAATAACCGATATCCCCGCTTCCCGAAACCGGGTCGAAAGCCGGAATTCCCAGCCTCCCCCCTGTGGAACGGGCAATGTTCAGACCCGAAAAACAGTGCAGCACCGAAAGGTCGGCCGATCCTTCGCGAAAGCTGCGGCACACACGCGCAACCTCGGACGGAATGGCAAGGTGGTCGTCATCCAGCTTGACCACGATCTGATGGCGTGTGCGGGCAAGGGCGAAATTGGAATAGTTCACCATGCTGTGCGGAGAATCGCCCGGCGTCCGCGCGTGTTCGCGGCTCCCCAGCGGGACCACCCGATCGGCATAATGATACACGCGCAGCTTGCCGCCGAATTCCGTGGAAAGCCGGCCAAGGATCTCGGCGGTGTTGTCTTCGCACTGGTTATAGACTGCAACGATCTCGTCATAGAACGGCATGTGGCTGCGGATTGTCGCCTCGACGAAATCGGCGCCGTTCCGGGTGCGCAGAAAGGCGCTGATGCCGGGTGTGCGGTCGGCAACGCCCAGATCCTCTGGCCGGAACTGATACCCTGTTACGGTTTCGATGGTCATGGCTTGCCCGCGCCTGCATCGGTTGACCTGACCACATCGTGACAGGCTTTGGGGTGTTATCCGGGCTTTGGGCTGCCCCGTCAATGGAGTCTGGCGGCGATCCGGCAAACAGGGCAATGATCGCAACTCTGGTGCGGGTGGAGGGACTTGAACCCCCACGCCTTGCGGCGCCAGAACCTAAATCTGGTGCGTCTACCAATTCCGCCACACCCGCAACCGATGCGCTGTCTAGCAGAGCGCCCGCCGGTGATCGAGTGGAATTTTTTGCGCCATCAAGTGATGCCAAGCGCCCTGAATACTGCGGGCAGGGCCTCGGGCAGATCCTCGGCAATCAGGCCGGGGCCGAATTCGCGGGCACATTCCGTATGCAGCCAGGCGGCCGTGGCCGCGGCCTCATGGGCCGCGAAGCCGCGCGCCAGCAGGCCCGTGACAAAACCCGCAAGCACATCCCCCGCCCCGGCGGTTGCCAGCCAGGGCGCCGCGCGCGCATACACCGCGCCGTTGACCTGCACCTTGCCATCTGGTGCCGCGATTACCGTATCGGGGCCTTTCAGCAGAACCACACAGCCGCAACGGGCCGCGGCCGCGGATGCGGCGTCGATTCGCGAATATGCGGGGCCGGTTTCAGGCACCTCGTTCAGGCGCGCGGAAATATCCGGGAACAGGCGGGAAAATTCGCCTGCATGGGGGGTCAGCACGACCTTTTCGTGAAGCGCCTCGAACAGATCCTCGGGGGTGTCCCGAAAGACGCTCAGCGCATCGGCGTCAAGAACGCAGGGCCGGTGGGTCGCAAGCACCGCCAATACGGTTTCGCGCGTTTCGGCCGAAAGCCCCAGGCCGGGGCCGAGACAAATTGCGTTCAGGCGGCGATCCTCAAGCAGGGCGGAAACATCCTGCGCGCCAGCATATGGCCGCAGCATGATCGCATTCAGCTGGGCCGCATTTTCGGCCATCGCCTGCGGCGGGCAGGCCAGCGTGACCAACCCCGCACCAATGCGCAGTGCCCCACGGGCTGCCAGCCTTGCGGCCCCGCCGCGACCCATTGGGCCGGCCAGAACCAGCCCATGGCCATGCGCGTATTTATGCTGCGAAACCGCCTTGCCCAGCCGCGTGACGGTTTCATCATTGATATCCACCAGCGACACCACGTCACCGGAATCGGGCCTCTCGGCAAAGCCGATGCCGATATCAGCCACGCGCAACCTGCCGCACAGGCCCGGCCCCTCGGCCAGATAATGCCCCTGCTTGGGGGCGTGAAAGGTCACCGTCAGATCCGCCCTTGTCGCCCTGCCCCCAAGCGCGCGCCCGCTGTCGGCGCACAACCCGCTGGGGATGTCGATGGCAACCACCCTGCCCTGAAAATCATCCTCAAGCGCAAGGATCAGCCCCGCATCTATCGGGCGCTTCAGGCCGGTGCCGAAAAAGCCGTCAACAACCAGATCAACGCCACGGGCCAGCAGCTGGCCGGCGCGTCTGGCCGAGAAACCCTCGACCTTGCCCATCTGGCACCAGCGATCGTGATTCAGCCGCGCGTCAGGCGGCAACCTGTCCTCACGCCCGAGAAACAGCAGATCAACCTGCCAGCCGGCCTGTTTCAGAAGACGCGCGACGACAAAGCCGTCGCCCCCATTGTTGCCGGGACCACACAACACCAGCGCCCGGTGATCGGTTGCCGCCAGATCGGGCCAGCTGTCGAACACGGCCTGCACAACACCGCGCCCGGCGCGTTCCATCAGATCCTGTCCGGTGACACGGCCACTGTCCATGGCCGCCTTTTCCAGCGCCCGCATTTGACCGGCAGTCAACAATCTGGTCGTCATTTTCATATTTCGCCCACAAATTAACCTCGGTGACTAATATTTAGGCAGCTCCACCCGAATGACGTGCCGACACCCTCCTGTATCACCTTAGCGAATTGCGCGGCTGCGTTGAAAGTGCTTTCACCCATCCGATACCGCGTCATCGCAAAGGAATCGGCCCATGAAAAAGATCGAAGCCATCATCAAGCCCTTCAAGCTGGACGAAGTGAAAGAGGCCTTGCAGGATGTGGGCATTCAGGGCCTCTCGGTGATCGAGGTCAAGGGCTTTGGGCGCCAGAAAGGCCATACCGAACTGTATCGCGGGGCCGAATATGTCGTTGACTTCCTGCCCAAGGTAAAGATCGAGGTCGTGCTGTCCGATGACCAGGTGGACAGCGCCATCGAGGCCATCGTGAATGCCGCGCGCACCGAAAAGATCGGCGATGGCAAGATATTCGTATCCACCGTCGAACAAGCCATCCGCATCCGCACCGGCGAAACCGGGGACGACGCTCTCTGACCCTCGCGCGGCGCGCAACACTCAACCCACCAACTGTAAGGATTGACCATGAGCGACATCAAAAGCGTTCTGAAAACCATCGAGGATGAAGACGTAGCCTACGTCGATATCCGCTTCACCGACCCGCGCGGCAAGCTGCAGCATGTCACCGTGGCCGCCGATCAGGTGGATGAGGACTTTCTTGAAGAAGGTTTCATGTTTGACGGCTCGTCCATTGCCGGCTGGAAGTCGATCGACCAGTCCGACATGAAGCTGATGCCCGACTGCGCCAGCGCCTATATCGACCCGTTCTATGCGGAAAAGACGTTGTGCCTGCATTGCTCGGTCGTCGAGCCCGACACTGGCGAACCCTATAACCGCGACCCGCGCGGCACCGCCGAAAAGGCCGAAGCCTATCTCAAGTCGTCGGGCATCGGCGACACCGCCTATTTCGGCCCCGAGGCCGAATTCTTCCTGTTTGACGATGTGCGCTTCAGCAACTCGATCAACAAGGTATCGTACGAGGTGGACGCGGCCGACGCATCCTGGAACACCGACACCGAATACGAGATGGGCAACATGGGCCATCGCGCCGGTGTCAAGGGTGGCTATTTCCCGGTCAACCCAACCGACGCCGCGCAGGATCTGCGCAGCGAGATGCTTTCGACCATGAAGCAGATCGGCATGAAGGTAGACAAGCACCACCACGAGGTTGCCTCGTGCCAGCACGAGCTGGGGCTGATCTTTGACAGCCTGACCAAGCAGGCCGACGAGCTGCAGAAATACAAATATGTCATCCACAATGTCGCCCATGCCTATGGCAAGACCGCGACCTTCATGCCCAAGCCGATCGCCGGCGACAACGGCACCGGGATGCATGTGAACATGTCGATCTGGAAGGACGGCAAGCCGCTGTTTGCCGGCGACAAATATGCCGATCTTTCCCAAGAGGCGCTGTGGTTCATCGGCGGCATCCTCAAGCACGCCAAGACGCTGAACGCGTTTACCAACCCCTCGACCAACAGCTACAAGCGCCTGATCCCCGGCTTCGAGGCCCCGGTTCTGCGCGCCTACAGCGCCCGCAACCGTTCGGGCTGTGTGCGTATCCCCTGGGCCGAAAGCCCCAAGGCCAAGCGCGTCGAGGCCCGCTTCCCGGATCCGGCAGCCAACCCCTATCTGGCGTTTGCCGCCCTGCTGATGGCCGGCCTTGACGGGATCGAGAACAAGATCGACCCGGGCGAGCCCTCGGACAAGGATCTGTATGACCTGCCGCCCGAAGAGCTCAAGGACATCCCGACCGTCTGTGCATCCCTGCGCGAGGCGCTGGAAAGCCTTGAGGCGGATCATGACTTCCTGCTCAAGGGCGACGTGTTCACCAAGGACCAGATCGAGGGCTATCTGGCGCTGAAATGGGAAGAGGTCTTTGCCTTTGAACACACCCCGCATCCGGTCGAATTCCAGATGTATTACAGCTGCTGAGCTGCAAGTTTCGGACAGTGATGGAGGGGCCCCCATGTGGGGCCCTTTTCCGTTGGGGGGCAGGTCGTACGTGATCGGCTTTGGTCCTGCCCACAACACAGGGCAGGCGGTCGCCCGGGTGGGCGCGGATGCGCCCGCCAAGGGGGCGGGCGGGCGCATGCCCGGGATGCTGCGCAGCCCGGGCGAGGTGAAAACGCACTGGCGCAACATCCTCCTGCGCAAGCCACTCCCTGCCGCCTGCCGTCATGCGCCGGGGGCCGGGCAAGAGGGTGAAACGCGGCAGGGTAGGGTTCGGGCCGCCCGCCCCGATCCGGCAC
>WFQE01000332.1 GCA_015487165.1 Paracoccaceae bacterium
CGCGCGGTTTCTGACAGCGGCGGGCGATAGATCAACAGGCAAGAGGATTGCGCTGCCCCCCGCCCCACACGCCCGCGCAGCTGGTGCAGCTGGGCAAGGCCGAAACGCTCGGCCTGTTCGATTACCATGATCGAGGCATCCGGCACATCGACCCCGACCTCGATCACCGTGGTGGCGACCAGAACCCGGGTTTCGCCGGCCACAAAACGCGACATGGCGGCATCTTTTTCGGCCAGCGGCATCTGCCCGTGAACCAGCCCCACCGCAGATTCGCCAAGGGCCGTGCGCAGGCTGCGGAACCGTTCCTCGGCGGCGGTCCATTCCACGGTTTCGCTTTCCTCGACCAGTGGGCAGACCCAATAGGCCTGTCGCGCCTGTGCGATGGCGCGTTTCAGGTGGTCGATCACCTCGCCAACGCGCGACTCGGGCAGCACCACGGTTTTCACGGGCTTGCGGCCGGGGGGCTTTTCGTCCAGCACCGACACATCCATGTCGCCATATTGCGCCAGCGCCAGCGAGCGCGGAATCGGTGTCGCCGTCATCACCAGCATGTCAACGGCCCTGCCCTTGTCGCCCAGTTCCATGCGCTGGCGGACGCCAAAGCGGTGCTGCTCGTCGATCACGGCAAGGCGCAGATCGGCGAATGTCACATCCTTCTGAAAAACCGCGTGCGTGCCCAGCAGAATGCCGATTTCGCCCGCCGCCAGCGCCGCCAGCTTGGCCGCGCGCCCCTCGCCCTTGTCGCGCCCGGTCAGGATTTCAGCGCGCACGCCTGCGGCCTGCAACAGCGGGCGCAAGCTTTCCATATGCTGGCGCGCCAGAATTTCGGTCGGGGCCATCATCACCGCCTGCCCGCCGGATTCGACCGCAACCAGCATCGCCAGCAGCGCGACCACCGTCTTGCCGGCACCCACATCGCCCTGAAGCAGGCGGTTCATGCGCAGGACCGAGGCCATGTCGGCCGCGATTTCCTTAACCGCGCGACGTTGTGCGCCGGTCAGATCATATGGCAGGGCCTTGTGCACAAGCGCCTGCAACCGCCCGTCGCCCTTGCTGACCACCCCCTTCTTGCGCCTGATCCGCATGCGCGCCAGCGCCAGCGTCAGCTGGTGGGCAAACAGCTCGTCATAGGCCAGGCGTTCGCGCGCCGGGGCCTGCAAGGAAAGATCCTGCGTCTTTTGCGGGTGATGGGCGGCCTCCAGCGCCGCGCGCCAGGCGGGCCAGCCCCGTTTTTCCACAAGCGACGCGTCGATCCATTCGTCCAGATCCGGCGCGCGTGCCAGCGCCGCTTGTGCCGCCCGCGCAATGGCGCGCTGGCCAAGGCCGGCGGTCAGGGGATAGACCGGCTCGAATGGCGGGATCTCGCCCGCCTGTTCGGGGGGCAGAATGTGATCGGGGTGGACGATCTGCGCAACCCCGTCGAACAGTTCGAGCTTGCCAGAAACCACGCGGCGCGCGCCCTCGGGCAGGGTGCGGCGCAGCCAGTCGCCGCGGGCGTGAAAGAACACCAGTTGAAAGGCCGTATGCGAATCGCGCACCTGCACCCGATACGGCCCGCCCCGCCGGGTGCTGGGCTGGTGGCGCAGGACCTCGACCTCGACCGTCACGGTGCAAGGCGGCGTGACCTGGTTGATCGAGGCGCGAATATTGCGGTCGATCACCCCATGCGGCAGCGTGAACAGCAGGTCGCGCGGCCGCCTGATGCCCATCTGTTCCAGCAGGCGCGCAGTTTTCGGGCCGACGCCCTCCAGCCCGGTGATCTCGCCGAACAGGGGAAACAGGATTTCGGGGCGCGTGTTCATGCCCGCATTGTCAGGGCTTTGCCCCGATCAGTTCAAGCCATTCCTGTTCGGTGATCACCTTTACGCCCAGTTCGGTCGCCTTTTTCGCCTTGGATCCGGCGCCGGGGCCCGCGACGACCAGATCGGTTTTCTTCGAGACCGAACCCGACACCCTGGCCCCCATCGATTCGGCGCGCGCCTTGGCCTCGGCCCGTGTCATGTGTTCCAGCGTGCCGGTGAACACGATGGTCTTGCCCGCAACGGGGCTGTCGCTGGCCGGCTGTTCGGTGGGGATGATTTCAAGATGCTGCACCAGCCGGTCGATCAGCGCGCGCGAGGCCGGTTGGTGAAAGGCGGTCACCAGGGCGGCGGCCATGACCTCGCCCACGCCGTCGATCGACAGAAGCTCGTCCCATTCGGGGCCCTCGCCGAGCGTCGCGTTGGTCAGACAGCGTTCGAAGGCCTCCCATGTGCCGAAATGGCGCGCCAGCAGATTGGCCGAAGCCTCGCCCACATGGCGGATGCCAAGCGCATATATCAGCCGGGCCAGCGGAATTTTCCGGCGCGCGCGGATGGCGGCAAACAGCTTGTCGGCCGAGGTCTCGCCCCAGCCCTCGCGGTTTTTCAGCTTGGCGATATTTTTGTGATCACGTTCTTCAAGGGTAAAGATATCGGCCGGCTCGCGGATGGGCAGAAGGTCGTCGTCAAAGAACATCTCGATCTGTTTTGCGCCCAGCCCCTCGATATCGAATGCGTTGCGCGACACGAAATGTTTCAGCTTTTCAACGGCCTGCGCCGGACAGCTCAGACCACCCGTGCAGCGCCGCACGGAATCGCCCTCTTCCCGCACGGCCTCGGCCCCGCAGACCGGGCAGTGATCGGGAAAGACATAGGGTTTGCTGTCGGCGGGGCGTTTGGACAGATCCACATCGCGGATCTTGGGGATGACATCGCCCGCGCGATAGACCTCGACCCAGTCACCGATGCGGATGTCGCGCCCGCCCCTGATCGGGTTGCCCTTCGAGTCGCGCCCCTTGATGTAGTCTTCGTTATGCAGGGTCGCGTTGCTGACGACCACGCCCCCCACCGTGACGGGCTGAAGGCGGGCAACCGGGCTCAGCGCGCCGGTGCGGCCCACCTGGATTTCGATATCCAGCAGGCGGGTATGGGCAATCTCGGCCGGGAATTTATGGGCAATCGCCCAACGCGGCGTGGTCGAGCGAAAACCAAGGCGTTCCTGCAGCGCCAGATCGTTGACCTTGTAGACCACACCGTCGATGTCATAGCCCAGGGTTGCGCGGCGTTCCTCGATCTCGTTGTAATGGGCCAGCATTTCCTCGACCGAGCGGCACAGCTTCATCAGCGGGTTGACCGAAAATCCCAGCTCGCCCAGCCGCGCGATGGCCTGCATCTGGGTTTTGCCCAGCGGCGCGGACAGCACGCCCCAGGCATAGGCAAAGAAATGCAGCGGGCGGCTGGCGGTAACCGTCGGGTCCAGCTGGCGCAACGAGCCCGCAGCCGCGTTGCGCGGATTGGCAAAGGGCTTTTCCCCGCGGGCCTGCTGGCGTTGGTTGAGCGCGGCAAAATCATTGTGGCGCATATAGACCTCGCCCCGCACCTCGAGGATTTTCGGCGCATTTTCCAGATATTCGGGAATGTCGCCAATGGTGCGGGCGTTGGCGGTTACATCCTCGCCCACCTCGCCATCGCCCCGGGTTGCAGCCGTGACCAGCCGCCCCCCCTCGTAACGCAGCGCGAGCGACAGCCCGTCAATCTTGGGCTCGGCCGTGAAATCAAGCGGCGCATCATCCTGAAGCCCCAGAAAGCGGCGGATGCCGTCAACAAAGTGACGGACATCTTCATCGTCAAAGGCATTGCCCAGCGACATCATGCGAATCTGGTGCCGGACCTTGGCGAATCCCTCGCGCGGGCGGGCGCCGATCTGGTCGGACGGGCTGTCGGGGCGCTTGAGATCGGGAAAACGCGCCTCGATCAGTGCGTTGCGACGGCGCAGCGCGTCATATTCGGCATCTGTCAGGAAAGGGGCGTCATCCTGATAATAGGCGCGATTGGCCCGGTTCAGGATTTCGGCAAGCCGCGCAAGTTCTTTGCGCGCTTCTTCGCGGCTCAGCGCCTCGACCTCGATCTCTTGTTCCATTTCCCGCCTCGTGTCCCGGACGGGTTCAGAGATAGCGGCGGCGCCTTGCGAGGTCCAGAGTTGATGCCTCAGGCCGAGGCGGCGAATCTGTCACTGAATTCAACCGGCTCGGGGTCACGCAGCACATAGCCCCGCCCCCAGACGGTTTCGATATAGTTTTCGCCATCCAGCGCCTGGGAAAGCTTTTTCCTCAACTTGCAGATGAACACATCGATGATCTTGAGCTCGGGCTCATCCATGCCACCATAGAGGTGGTTGAGAAACATCTCCTTGGTCAGGGTCGTGCCCTTGCGCAGGCTGAGAAGTTCAAGCATCTGGTATTCCTTGCCGGTCAGATGCACGGGCTGCCCATCCACCTCGACCGTCTTGGCATCAAGGTTGACCGTAATCCTGCCCGTCTGGATGATCGATTGGGCATGCCCCTTGGAGCGGCGGATGATCGCATGAATGCGCGCGATCAGTTCCTCGCGGTGAAACGGCTTGGTCAGGTAATCATCGGCACCAAAGCCGAAGCCCTTGATCTTGCTTTCAGTATCGTCGCTGCCCGTCAGAATCAGGATCGGCGTCTCTACCCGCGCCCGGCGCAGTCGGCGCAGCACCTCGTGGCCGTTCATGTCTGGCAGGTTGAGATCCAGAAGGATCAGGTCGTAATCATACAGCTTGGCAAGATCTATCCCTTCCTCGCCAA
>WFQE01000333.1 GCA_015487165.1 Paracoccaceae bacterium
GACAAGAGAATCGGCAACATGCGGATGACATTCAGGGCGTTGGCAATGACGCCCGAAGCAAACCCGGAAATCTGAAAAGGAAAGGAGCCCTGAGATGGCACGATATATGGGCAAGAACGGGAAAGTGAAGCTGGGAACCGGGTTTGTCACGCCGGTCGTCAGCTTCGACATCGAAGAAACTGTGGCAACGGTGGATGCGACCGCGATGGAGGATACCTGGGAGACCCCCCTTGTTGGCGTGAAATCCTGGTCTGGGACGATCACCTTGCGGCACGATCCAGCGAACACTGCCCAGGCTGCGCGCGCCGGAGACACCCTGTTGTTCGAGGGGTATCCGGACGGGAATGCGGTGGGCAAGGAATTTCTTTCGGGGACCGTGGTCGTGGAGTCGCGCGCGCAATCTGTGCCGCATGACAACGTCGTTGACCTGACATTGCGGGTCAAAGGCGTCGGTGCACTTTCGATCGGAGCGGTGGTCTGATGGCTGACTTGCTGGCGCAGATCGCGCAACGGTACGAGAAATCGACCAGATCGCTCGAGGTGCCTGAATGGGGCACAACCGTTTACTGGACCCCGCTCACGCTGGCCGAACACCAGGCCGCGCGCACAGGCTTGCCGGCCGACGATGACGGGTATGCATTCACGGTGTCCGTGCTTGTCGAGAAATTGCTCGGCAAGGATGGCAAGCCTCTGTTCCCGGATCCCGCAAAGGCCAAGGCCACGCTGATGGCCAAGGCCGAAGCCAGCGTCGTTCAACGCATATTCAGGCACATCGTTGGCGAGGACGATCCCGAAATCGCAAAAAACGCCTGAAGCGCGACGGCCTGGCGTTTGCCACCCTGGCCGTCGCGCATGAATTCAAGATGTCGCCGCGCGAGGTCAGGTCGATGCCTCTGCCCGACTTCCTCGAATGTGTAGCCTATCTGGAGATGCAAGCTGATGACCGAGAGGCTGAATTTTGACATCACGGCCGTCAACAAGAGCGACCGCGCCATTCAGCAGGCCAAGCGTCAGCTGGATAGCGTCAGTCGCAGTCTGTCCATGGCCCAGAGGGAGGCGCGGAGATTTGCCGTTGCCGAGCGCCAATCCAATCAGGTGGTGGCCCAGGCAACGCGAGAGGTGACGCGATTTGCCGCTGCAGAACGCGCGGCAATGTCGGCGCGAGGGGTTGCAACCCGGCGGCTCTCGGCGGCAACCAGCATGCAGCGCAGATATGGTATGGCTGTTCAGAACACAGCCTACCAGATCGGCGATTTTGCGGTGCAGGTGGCGGCCGGTCAGAGCGCATCGCGCGCACTGGCAATGCAGCTGCCCCAACTCCTCGGTGGATTTGGCGTGCTCGGCGCGGTCATGGGGGCCGCCGCCGCGGTCGCCGTTCCCTTGGCATCAGCGTTGTTCGGCGCGGCAAACCGGGCCAAATCTCTGAGCGCCAGCGTTGACGATCTGGCTTCTGCAATGAATGCATTTCGAAGTTCGGCGGCCGCGATTTCCACGTCTGTCGAGGACATCAAGAAAAAATACGGCGACCTGGCCGGAGAAGCCGAGCGTGCGCTCAAGGCAATTACTGCTGTCAACAGGCAGGCGGCCGTTGGGGCAATAGGCGAAAGCGTAGCATCCACGATTTCGAAGGCGCAGAGTATCTTCAACGAGCACCTGGTGGAGTTCGCCCGCGGGGCCAAGACCTTCGACGTCATTACCAGGCAGGTGGCGGAAGCCAAGGCTGCCCTGGCCAGGGGCGGCGAAACCCTGATGGGTGTGAACCTGCTGAAATCCCAGCTTGATACGGTCGTTCAGCAGCGCCTTGCCTTGAAGGCATTGGCCCAGGAGGCGGGAATTACCACGGACAAGCTGAGCAGGATCGCGGATGCAATCGACATTCTGGGAAAGGCAAAAGGGGTAAAAAACCAGATCCGGGCAATGTCTTCCCTTCAGCGGGCGCTCGAGCTCGCATATGGCGATGTGGGGAAGATGCCACCGAAGGTGGTGGAGCTGTACACGTCACTTGGAAAGGCCATCGCGAAGGGGTCGGAGTTTGCCGGTGTAGCCGACAAGATGAAAAGCGCTCTCAGTCCAGTCGCGGGCGAAGCCGACCGGATAGCCCAGTCGCTTTCGGCGATCAACGCCCAATTTGCTTCGGCGTATGCGATGTCTTCCTTTGCCGGCAGCAAGGTCGGTCCCGGGCGGGGCATGGTCAACAAATACAACTACGGCAAGCGCGGCTACAATGATCACAGCTATGCGGCGTGGCTGCGAAATCACCCGGAGAAACCACCATCGGCTGGGAAAACACGGATCGACCGGAACCTGGTCGCCGCGAAGAACCTGTTTGAAAACACGCGCACATCGGCGGAAAAATATGCCGAAGAGGTCAAGCGCATCAACGAGCTGCACATGCAGTTTCCGGATATCGTCACGAATGATGTCGTTCAACGCGGTCTTGACCAACTCAAGCAGAAATATCTTGAGGTGGGGGATGCGAGCAAGCGGATGGCGCGCTCCGTTTCATCAGCCGTTGACCGGATGGCAAGCGTAATAGTCGACAGAACGGGCACCGCGGCGGATGTCTTGAGCGCATTTCTCGCGGATATTGCGAAGACGCAGTTGAAGATCGGCATGACGAGCTTCTTGACCGGCGCGCTTCCGGGTGTTTTCGGGGCCAACGGGCTTGCACCTCTTGTCGCCAACGCCAACGGCAACGTGTTCGCGAACGGCCGGATCCAGGCCTTTGCCGCGGGCGGTGTCGTCTCCAGCCCGACGCTGTTTCCGATGCGCGGCGGCACCGGGCTGATGGGCGAGGCGGGCCCAGAGGCGATCATGCCTCTGACGCGTGTTGGCGGCAAGCTGGGAGTGCGCGCGGCGGGCGGCGGTGTCCAGCGGGTCGAGCTGATCATGCGGGCCGAAGAAGGGCCGATGTTGCGCCCGACGATCGAGGTGGTTTCGCACGACACGGCGGTGCGGGTGACCCAGCAAGGGTTGGAAGCCTATGACCGGCAAGTGTTGCCGGTGCGCGTACACGACGTTGTGCGCAATCCCGGAGTTCGCGGATGAGCGCGCCGCTGCCGCTAGCGGATTTCTGGTCGGGGCTGAGGATCAGCCAGGCCGAGCCGGTGCTCCCAGAGGTGGCTGAGGTCAGTCGAACCGCTGGCGGAGAGGTGACCGTCTCGTCACTGGGTGCAAGCTTGTGGCGCTGCGCGATCAGCGTGGTCGCTGAGCGGGTTGATGAAGGGCGCGCATTGCAGGCGCTCTTGCGCAAGGCAAAAAGAACCGGCACCAGTTTTCTTGTGACGCCTGTCGAGGGTGCGGTGCCGTTGCGCGATCCGCTTGGAACGATTGCGGGCGCAGCGGTTTCGGTGGGAAGCATCAGCACCGACAGGTTGTCGCTGGCGCTCGCCGGGTTGCCTCCTTCCTACACCATGTCGGTCGGTGATTTCGTCTCGATTGATGTTGGCGGCATCCCTCACCTGCACCAGCTGGCAGCAGGTGGTGCTGCCGATGCTGCTGGCAACACCCCTCTGCTTGAACTCGCACCAGCGATCAGGGCGAATGTCACTGCGGGCATGGCAGTAACCCTGGTCAATCCAACCTTCAAGGCAATCATAGATCCGGCCACAGTGCGTGAAGGCCGCTTTGCTCGTGCTAACCTGTCAGGTGTTCAGTTCACCCTGTTGCAGACGCTGAGGTAGGACATGCGACCGCTTGGACAGCCGACGCTTGATCACCTCGCGCAATCAGGCGGAGTAACGTCGCGCTTGCTGGTGACACTGAGCGCGCGCGATCCCGTGGCTGGATCCATGGTTGAGATCGCCTTGTGGAGCGGGGAGGTCGACCGGGCATTCACGGTGGGTGGCGCATTGCGCAGCTTCAGGGGTGTCGGCGATGCCATCCGCATGGAGCCGGTAGAATACACGATTTCCCTGGATGCACGCCGTCACAGGCTCCAGTTCGTCGGGCTACCTGCCGAAACCGAAGGGCTGTTGCGGGATCTTGACCTGCGCATGGCCCCGATCGAGTTGTGGCGGGTGATCCTTGCGCCAGAGGTGGAGGTGGATCAGCCGCATCGATTGCTGCGCGGATGGGTCGATGTACCAACTGTCCGCACCGGCGCTGAAGGTGCGGCTGGAGAGATCGTGTTCGACATTGCCAGCAGCGCCCTGGCGTTGACGAGGTCGATAAATCGGAAATGGTCGGATGCGGTACAGCAGAGGAGAGCGCCTGGAACATTCACCGATACACCGGTGACGATCACTTCGAGCGGCTCTGTGCCCATCGCGGCGGGCACGGAGATGATCGGCATCGAGCTGGTCGGTGGTGGCGGTGGTGGTGGTTACGCTAGCGGTTATGACGGCACATCAATCGCTGGCGGAGCCGGAGGCGCAACCACGGCGCAGCTGATGGACGGGTCCGCGCAGATCGACCTGTGGACAGCCCTGGGCGGAGCGGGGGGATATGGTGCTGCCGGTACCACCGCTGGCGCGATCAGCGCCATGACGCCGGCGGGTGATGGCGGTGCTGGCCAACCGCAGGGCGGAAACATGGCCGCAGACTGGCTCAATCAGCAAGGCGGCCTGGCGGGTCAGCACGCCGTGATCGACAAATATTCCATTGCCGGACTGACCGCGCCGGTTCTGAGTATCACGATCGGCGCTGGTGGAAGCGGCTATCAGGCTGGCAGTCCCGGGAAGGTGATCCTTCATCAATATGCCCGCACCGGACCGGCGGACGGGTTCTTCAGATATGCGGCCACGGCCGGGGAAATCGCAATCGAATGGAAATGATCAGGCGTCCTGACTGGCGGGCGCGGCTGGCGGAATGGCTGGTCGCGGAGGCAACTCGCCCGTTTGAATATGGCAAGAGCGACTGCGCGTTGTTTTCGGCTGGGGCGGTCGAGGCCATGACCGGCATCGATCTCGCCGCTGATTGGCGCGGACATTACACCACGCTGCGTGGCGGGCTGCGTGTTCTGAGGCGCGCGGGGTATCACGATCACATCGCACTGACTGCGGCGCACCTGCCGGAAGTTGCGCCAGGCCGCGCGCAGGTCGGGGATATTGCCGTGGTCGATGGCGACGACGGGCCATCGCTCGGGGTCGTCAACGGCGCATGGGTGGCGGTTCGCACCATGTCTGGCCTTGGCCATGTTCCACGCGACAGGGTTGTGAGGGCATTCAGATGCGGCTGATTATCCTGATCCTGTGGCTGCTTCTTGTTCCCGGTGTCGCGGTGGCTGCGCCGATCTTGGGAGCGATAGGCGCGGCCTGGACTGCTGTCACGACATTTGCAGCCAGCAGTTTCTGGGCCGGTGTATTCGTGCGTACGGCAGCGGGCTTTGCCTTGTCGGCCCTGGCGCGCGCGGTTCGTGGGCGTGATCGAAATGCGCAGGCGTCGATCCCGACGCCTTACACGATGACAGGCGAGGTTAACGCCGAGACATTTCTGCCGGGGCAGTATGCGACAGCAGGACAGCTGGTCTATCCGCCACTGACCCATGGCGGCACCACCGGTACGGAGTACAAGACATTCGTGGTTGCCCTCTCGTGTCTGGCAGGTTGTCAGTTGCAGCGAGTGGCAATCGGTGGCGAATGGGTGCCGTTTACGGGCGTCGTGCATGCCGATTATGGGCAGGAGCTGGGCGGAAAATATGCCGGCTATGCCTGGGTTAAGTACTATGACGGCAGCCAGACTGTCGCCGATCCGATGCTGGTGGCCAAATATGGCGCCCACCCGGATTACCCGTGGAGTTCGGATATGGTTGGCGAGGGTGTGTGCTGGGCGGTGGTCACATTGCGCGCCAATTCATCGCTGTTTGCCGGCCAGCCCCGGTTGCGTTTCGAGCTCACCGGTATCCCGATGTATGATCCGCGTGCCGACAGTACGGCGGGAGGCGTCGGTGCGCAGCGGTGGAATGACAAATCGACCTGGGCGTCAACACGCAACCCGGCGGTGATGATCTACAATATCCTGCGCGGGATCGACATCGGGCTGGGTGATATCTGGGGAGGTCAGGCGCAAGAGGAGGAGTTGCCATATGCGACCTGGGCGGCCGCAATGGATGCGTGCGACGTTCTGGTCGACGATGGTGCTGGCAACATGGTGCCAACCTATGAGGCTGGCATCGAGGTGCGGCTGGACAGGCGCCCGGCAGATGTGATCGCGGAGCTCAAGAAATCCTGCGCGGCCGCGTTGAGCGATGTCGGAGGTCGCTGGCTGATCCGGGTCGGCGCGCCTGCGCTCCCCAGCGGAGTGCTGGTCGATGATGATATCGTCGTGACTGAGGGGAGGGAGCTGCACCCGGCGGCCAGCCTGGCCGATACGCATAATGCTGTGGCCGCCAGCTGGGTAGATCCGGCATCCGTCTATCAGCCACGAAATGCGACCCTATGGGAAAACCAGATGGCGCTGCAGGAAGATGGCAATCGCAAGCTGATGGCGGATGTGCAGCTCCCGGCCGTGACCCGTGAGTTTCAGGTAACGCAACTGCAGAAGGCTTGGCTTGCCGATGATCGGCGTTGGCGCACTCACACGCTTGCCTTGCCCCCACGCATGGTGGCGCTTGAACCGTTTGATGTTCTCAGCTGGACGAGTGCGCGCAACGGCTACACCGCGCGCCCGTTCGAGGTGGCATCAGTACTGGATGACCCGTTGCGCATGGTTCAGCGGGTTACTCTGCGCGAGATCGACTACGCGGATTGGCAATAGGAGACCATGATGAGTAACGAAATCACCGCCAAGCGTGGCGACACGTTTGGCGAGGATGTCATTGCCTATTCGGACGACGCGATGACACAGCCCCGCGACCTGACAGGCGTCGTGATCGCCTGCCAGGGCAAGCACACAACCGGGCAGAAGATCACGTTTTCGACCACCATCATCGACGCCCCGAACGGGTTGTTCAGGATCGAGGCCGACGCCGTGACAACGGCCAACTGGCCGCCCGGCCTTTATGACGTCGATATCGAATTCAAGGAAGGCACGGTCGTGAACTCGACCGATACGTTCCGCCTCAACCTGTTGGAGGACATCACCAATGCCAATTAAGATTGCGCAGCTGAGCATCAATGACGCCGGCACTGTTCCCGGCACAGTCGTTACCAAGGCGCAAGAGGCGGCCACATCGGCGGCAAATGCCGCTGCGTCCGCAACAGCCGCAGCGGCAGACCGGTCTCAGACCGGGCTGGATCGCGCGGCGGCGGCGCAAAGCGCCGCAGATGCCGCAGCATCAGCACAGCAAGCAGCCCTGGCGGCTGGCTACGGCCCGATCATCAAGAACGACACCGCCATAACCGGCAACCTGTCATTGCCCGCTGGTTCGAACGGCTATTCCGTTGGCCCGATCGAGATTGCGGCGGGCGTCACCGTCGATATCGCCAGCGGCAGCACATGGGCAATTATCTGAACAACATGAAGGAGCGAGGGAAATGAGTACGATCAAGGTGGACAATATCGAGCCTGCCTCCGGTGGGCCGATCAATCTGAAGGGC
>WFQE01000334.1 GCA_015487165.1 Paracoccaceae bacterium
CGACTGGTCTCGCAGACGGTATGCGGAGGCGGAATTCCCGATTCACGGAAAACGGGAAAAGTGTCGGGATTGGGGCCGGAAGCACGCAGCGGCTCCACAAAACGCAACGGATACAGCATCAGCCGCTTCAGACCCCCAAGACAGCGCCGGCCCAGCCGCCCTGCATGCTCCCGCAGCGTGTTCGCATGCGGCAGCTTGCCAAGCCCCAGCATGTGCCGGATCACGCTGTCCTGCCGCAACTCCCGCACCGCCTCTTTTCTCCCACCCCCGCGGCATTGCTGGCATAACCAGAAAAAAATGGGGAGACGCCAATACGGTCACATCTCGCAAACGCCGGCGCTGGTATCTGGATGAAGCCCGACCTACGGTAGGATGCTTGGTTCTTCAAATGGACGCAGTGGTGCTTGCAATCTTCATCGCTCCGGGAGCTACGCGCACTCTAACCTTTGTAGCCCCGGGCTGTTCCGGAGGGTGAGATGTCGTGGGATCCAGAACATGACATCCAAACATTCATCGGCTCGCTGCGGGAGAAGGCGCCGGCACACCTGCCCGCGCCAAGGGCCGTGCCCGACATCGCGCGCATTCGCCGCGTGCTCGGCATCGGCCATGCCACATTGGGCAAGATGCTGGATGTCGCGCCGGCGCGGGTGGCGGCATGGGAGCACTGGCGGCATGTGGATGACCCGCTGGCGCACCGGATGCTGCTGATGATGGACGATCCCGATGGATCAAACGCCAATTTCTTCCTGCTGCCGCGCGAGTTTGACGATGTGGAGGTGCCGGGTCTTCGCATGGATGACGATTTGTATCTGGATTGGCTGGCCGATCACCTCGTAAAGCGCTATGCAGCCACCGAGCCGCGCAGGGAGCCTTGCTTGCAACAGGACATGGGAAAGGCGGCAGGCCTTGGCCGGGGTCTTTCTTGGCATCTGCTTTATTGCATTGAGCCGTTTGAGGTTCTCATCAAAACGGGCGCATCTTATGAAGACGCCGTGCTGCACACCTGGCTGAGCTTTGTGGATATCGTGGGAGAGGAGTGGATTGCAGCGGAGTTTGACGCCGAGAGCACACACGACCGGCTGCCGGTCTGGATCACACCGGCCATCTGGAAAAACGCCATCCGGGAGGTTCATGAGATGGAGCGAGCAAAGGCTCACTATGCCGATCTTGGCTGTCGCCGAAGGCTTGCCGAGCTTGTGCTCCCCTACTCTTCACATCAGGAGCGAAGAGCCATCCTGGAGGCGTTTTACGATGGTTTTGAAGAAGCGATGATGAAGTAGGAGGCGCTTGTATCGCCCGTTTTCTTGCAGATTTTTCTTGTTTGCCTTTGTCGGCGGAGCCGGCTATGCTGCCCGCCGGAGCCGCTGTTTCGGCGGGGGAGCTTTTCCCCTAGCGCCGTGGTCCTATGCAGCGGCTCCCCCCTTTTCCAGGAGGGCGGCGATCTGCGCCGCCCTGCTTTTTCGGCGCCTGTTGTTTTGCACCGCATGGATTTGGATGTTTGCACCCGCTATCATGCCCGCATTCAGGTCTGGCGCGGCTGGCTGGGCGACTTCCTGCGCCGCGGAATTCCCAGAGGTTCCCGCGCGAGACCTTCCTTGCGGCGCATATCACCAGCGAAGGGAAATCGCCGTGCTCTTGCCGCCGGAGCCGTGAGGCCTCGCTGGCATCCAAAGGCGGCACCGCCCCCGTTTTCGGGGGCGGTTTTCTTTATCCGGGCGGATTGACTTCCATCGCGAAGCAGCCTTGAATCCCTGCTGCGGTTGACGCCTTGAGAGGCTCCCCGGAGGGGGAGCCAGGCGGCCATGACCCGCCGCCCTTTGCCTGTCGCGTCAGGCGCAGGGAATCGGCGACGGCGAGCCATCCAGGAACCTCCCCGCGTTCGCGGGCATTGCCGGTCTGGCTCAAGGCGTCAGCCGCTTCCTTTTTGGCTGAACCGACTCCTTTTGGCAGACGACATCCCGTTTGACGCACCATGCGCTGCCAGATCCATGCCGGCGCGCGGAAAATGCATGTCGCCGAGGCTCTTGACATTGCGGAAATCGCCCCTTATCGTGCCCTGCACATCGCGCGTAGTTGGCTGGGTGTATTCGTGCGCCGCCGGGTCCCCAGATGCACCTGCGCGCGATGCTTCTTGCGGCGCAAGGAGGGCTTCGCGCCCTCCTTTTTGATGGCCCGCATCGCGGGATTGCGCGGCGAATCCTTCTCGCTTCGGGCTTTCAGCGCCGGCATGATTTCTTGGGTTCAGTTCGGCTGCTTTTTCTGCCGCTCCAGTTCCTTCGCCTTCTGAATGGCCGCGAGTTCCTCGCGGAACATCTGCTTCTCCTCCTCGGTTTCGGCCACCTCCAGCGCCGCCTGCGCGATCAACGAGGCCGCTTCCAGGTCGTGCTTGCGCTTTTGATCCATCCGCCACCTCCCGTGCCCTCGCAAGCAGTTCCTCCGGCGAGGGCAGTTTCGCATCCAACATCGCATGCTGCTTGGGCAAGCCGAGCGCTTCCACCTGCTCGCGTGGATGTTCGCGCACCGCAAGCGCTGGTGTGTTCAATGCGGGCGACCCGGCGGGTCGCCCCTACCAGGGCATTTGCAACCGCCAGCGCGGGCGAAACGGGTGACCCATCGGGTTGCCCCTACAAAAGCATTGGCAACCGCCGGTGCAGACAATGACGGGCGACGCGGCGCGTCGCCCCTACGGGGGCGATGCGCCTGCAACCACCACCCGTAGAGGGAAGGCGATGCCCCGCCCGCAAAAACCAAACCGCTGGCGCGGGCGATGCGGTGCAAACGGTATCCCGCGGATTCGGGCGACCCGGCGGGTCGCCCCTACCGGTGCATCCTGCAAGCGCTGGCGAAATGTCGAGCTGAAGCCCGACCTACGGCCGTTTTTTCCAAACGATCTGCAACCGGCCATGTAGGTCGCGCTTCAGCGCGACACGGCGGCGAGATCCTTGGGCCAATGGCGCGAATCCGGCCAGAAGCGCACGGCAGGCTCATCAGCGCGCGGCGGCGCATGCATGGCAAGCTGCCGGCGCAGCACCTCAGCATCGGCATCGGAGACATCGCCCGTGCGCGCGCGGATGCGGCGGAACAACTCCTCCTCGGGCACATCCAGCCAGAGGATCGCAAGCGGCACGCCAAGCCGCGCCGCCAGCGCCCGCAGATCGTCGCGCGAGCGCGGCAGGATGAAGGTGGCATCCAAAATCACCGAAAAGCCCGCGCGGATCGCGGCCTCGGCCATCCTGAACATCTCCGCATAGGTGCGCTCGCTCATCGCCGTGGAATACAGCGGCTCGTCCGGGAAATCCCGCGCCAGACGCTTGCGCGTTGCATCGGAGCGGATGACAAGCGCATGCGCTTTCTCCATGCCCATAAGCGCCAGCGTGCTCTTGCCGCTGCCCGAAAACCCCGCCACGGCAAAAAGTCGCGGCTTGCGCGGCGTCGCATAGTCCTCGGCAAGCTGGAAGTAACGCCGCGCCGCCTCGGCCTGCCGTTCCTTCTCGGTCTCGGGCAGCGTGGGCGAGGCGTGCGTGAGCAGCGCCACCTTGCCGCGCACGCCGGCGCGATAGAACAGGAACAGGGGAAGCAGCGCAAGCGCCCCCGCATCGCCGCTGGCCTCCAGCCAGCGCGAGACAAAACGCAAGGCAAGATCGCGGCGCCCGCGCGCATCCAGATCCATGGCGAGAAACGCGATCTCGTTGGCGACATCAATGAAGC
>WFQE01000335.1 GCA_015487165.1 Paracoccaceae bacterium
CCAGTTCCCGCGCCAGCTCAAGCACGCTCAGGCGATGCTCCGCCACCTTCGTGGCCGCATCACGCGGCCGCCTCTTCCTGGCTGTCGATGTACGTCCCATTCCTCGGTCCTCCTTCCCATGAATAGCATGGCAAGAAGGTTAAGAATACAGCTTGTATTCGCGCCGAAAAGTTGCGAGATCCCCGGACTGGAGATTCTCGACGCGGTTTGCCAACGCAATAAGGCGACGTACGGCTGTGTCCAGGCTATCCCAGTCGAGAAGCCCGAGCCCTTCGCCAAATGCGACCTTCGCAATTTCGTCACGTTCTAGGAGCACCCGCGCATCGTCGGAAAGGCGTGGGATGAATGAAGGAACTCCTGGTCTCTTGGTCCTGGATGCCCAACATTGGCTCGGCACAAGAAATATGCGCTCTCCGCGCAAGTCTCCCTGCAGCCACTCCTCTGATCGAAGGAAGGCGCCAAAAGGCGTGATGACGCGACGCTCGTCCCATTCACGCATCGATCGAGTGTAGCGCCCGATACTGGCGAAGAAAAATTTGTCTCCGTAACAGGAGATATGGTGGACAATCAACTCATAGAATGCCTCACGAAGATGTTCCGGGAACTCGTTGTATTCGATCTGTCCGGGCAGGCGCCAGAATTCTTCTTCCTCCTTCAGTTCGTATTCCGTGTATGGGTGATTAAAGAAAGTCTGCCGCGCCAGTTCCGTCCACTTTTCCGTGAGGCCCCGGCTGGCCTCTCCGTAGGCCAGAAGGTTCCGCCAATAACCTGAGGGAGTACCCGATCCCTGGACCCCGGATTCCACGACCCGAAGGCCATCCGTTACACCGAGAAAATCCAGGAAATCTCGCCACTTCCGCCGGGAAACCTGATCTTTCAGTCCCCAATCGTCAAGCGGTTTGAGTAGCTGGTCTTTAGCATGCCCGCAGTCCTTCGAGTATTCGGAAGATTCGCTTAGAAAAGCTTCCAGACGCTTTCCGATCGCAGTCCAGCTACCCGAGAAAACAGCCCTGTTAGCGGCCACCCATCCTCCTATTGTTGGGACGTGCAGATCCGCGTCTTTAATTGCGGCCTCCGCACTTTTCCCCGCTGCATCCCAGACACGAAATGCCCAATCAAGAGCATCCATCCGCCGCTTGTCGCTGGGTTTCTTACCCAGCGCCACACCCAAACCAGAAAGTGCCTCCAAGGGATTAAACTGCCGGACAAGCCCTGCGTCGGTGAGTGCTTTTAGAACATCGTCGGGCAGAGGGATCTTCTCATCGAAAAAGCGATAGCCTCTCGTGAGGGAGGATGGCGGCAGAGGAACGTTCCCCTTCTTGCGTTTGCCGATTTCACTGGCTCCGCGAACATAGAGACCACGACGATCATCCCCATCATGTCCACCTGCCGAACGCAGCTTCCCCGCCCGGTCAAGAAGAACCTCGGCGCCATCCAGGCAATCCAAGCCCACGTCCGAAGCCTCGCAGAGCGCGACAAGGTCCTTGTAGAATTTGGCCCACGTTCGCGGCTTTGCCGACCGCTCTACCAGCGATTTCGCATAGATTTCCGCCCAATCGGGTATGCCATCAGGTGACGGCAGAAGAGAATAACGCTCCCAGTCCCGGTTATGCTGGTCCAAGTAGCGATATGAATAACCGTTCAGGTTTCGGAACAGACAGCGGCCCGCCATCTCGCGTAGACGTTCAAGGCGCTGACCATCCAACTCGGACGAAGTCAGATGAATTCCGACATGCTTCACGATTTCACGGGGCTTTAACAGGGCGAAATAGGCGTCGGGCCAGATTGTTACTTCATTGATCGTCGACCATTTTTCACCGTCTCCGGTCGGAATGATTGGAACGAGGCGAAGGTCCTTCAAGTCCAGGCCTGCCTCCTCTACCGCAGTATCCAGTTTCGATGCGACATCCCCGGTCCAGGCAACCAGGTCAAAGACACTGCGAGGTGGGACATCCAGTTGCTCCTTTACGGCGGCCAGTGCGCCGGAAAGGCAGGTTTCCGCGACAGCATCCATCAGGAGGCTGTTGAGCGGAATATCCAGGTCAATATTACGCCTGTCGATGTCTGCGAAGAAAGGGGCATCAATGTGCCCCATGAGTGGCGACTCCGCTTCGCTTGCCATCGGCAGGAAGTTATAAAGCTGCCCTTTCAGAATTGCTGCCGTGGACATTCCAACTGCAACCGAAACTGTTGGTTGTCCCTTCCAATCCAACCAACGTTTCAGCGCGGGGGCACGCTCGATACTTTCCCTGACGGCAGCAAGTACCCTCTCCTTGTCCACCTCCTGCTGCACAAGGAGGAAACGACGGCGCTCTCCCACGTCAATCGCAGAGATCTGCGGGTTGCCCGGGCCAGCCCCCTCTCGCAGGATTGTCTGGCGTCTGGTCAAACGACGGCTACCTGTTCGTTTCCCCTCGAGTTCGACGTCGATGCGCACTTCAGCGATGCGATCGAGAAACAGGAGAAGCGGGTGCTCCAAGTTTGCGATCTCATCGACCTGGTCTTGCACCAATTTGACAGCAGAAGAAGATCGTAGAGGCGCAACAACTACTGTCGCGTAACCAGCAGCGGCGAAGCGTTTGACCTCAGGGGGAATTTCGTTCAGTGGTTGGGGGACAAGGTATCTGGGAATCGTCTTCGAGATCCGGTCTGCTTCATCCTTCCGAACATTCTCATGCCGCAGTTCGGACAGGATGATGTCACGTATTTCATCGGGTTTGGAAAACCGAAAGCAGTATCCGTCAAATGTATTGGACGCCCCGCCCTGCGATCGCGAGTAGATGTGTACATCGTCAGTGATCGCCTCAATACTTCGAAACCCGAGTCCCTTGTTGCCGATCCCCTCACCGATCTCTTTTCCGCTGGTCGCCAAGTTCATGATGGCATTCACGTCGCGCTCTTTGAAACCATGCCCTCGGTTGGCGACATAAAGGTAACCTTCGGAATCCGATATCTTGACAAACTTGATCGTGATTGCACCGTCCTCACCAATTTCGTGAGCGTCATGTGCATTCTGGATGAGTTCGAAAAGGACACGATCACCATACTCAGTCCCAATGACTTCTCCGAGGTTCTTGAGGCTTTCGTAGGTCGGGAGATCCTTCCGATGCGCATCAAGTGCGTTCGAAAGCGCATTGCGGGCCCAAGTTTTCAGTTGTTGGGTATATTTGTTCATCAGGAGAGTTTCTTCGTTTGGGGGCGAATTGGCAACGCACACACCACATTCACCAGCCGCATCTGCTCGACCGTCTCGCATTTTGCTTCCGCCAGGCGGGGGCTGGCAAAGACCAGCGCCAGCGCCTTGGCGCGGGAGATGGCGACGTTGATGCGGTTGGTGGAATAGAGAGATTCCAACCCGCGCGGGATCTCTTCTGCCGAGCTTGCCGTCATCGAGACAAGACAGACGGGTGCCTCCTGCCCCTGGAACTTGTCCACGGTGCCCACGCGGATGCCCGCGGGCAGCGCCGTGCGTAGGGCGTTCACTTGTGCGTTGTAGGGGGCGACGACGATGATGTCGGCCTCGCGCATGGGCCGCGTGGTGCCGTCTTTGTCGGTCCACTGGCCCGCCAGCAGGCTGCGTGCCGCTTGCGCGATGGCGTCCACTTCCTCATGCGCCACCTGCGCATTGCCTTCGTGCTCCACGGGCACCATGAACGCCCCGGCCTCGGGGAAGGGCGTGCCGCTCACAGCCTGCCGCGCGGTATCGGGATGGTTGGTGAGCCGGCCCTCATAGACCTGCTGGGAGATGAAGCGGCAGACCTCCGGCTGCATTCGCCGGGAAGTGTCGAGGAAGATGCCGCGCTCCGGGGGCACGGTGGCGTGCTCGCCCAGCATCCATTCGAGGCAGGAGAGGTTCGCGGGCTCGGGATGCGCGCCCTGGATCACCTGCGGCAGTTGCCGGGGATCCCCCACCAGCACGATGTTGCGGGCCGCGCGCCCCATCGCCGCCATGTTGGCCAAGCCTACCTGCCCGGCCTCGTCCACGAAAAGCCAGTCGAAGCCTCTCACGTTTTCTTCGCGGGCGAAGAACCAGGCCGTGCCGCCCACCACATGGCCCCCGGCAGCGGCCACCTCATTTGACGTGGTGCGGCTGATCGGACAGTCGTCTGGGTAGCTATCATCATCGCTCGAGACCTTATGGATCAGATCGAGCGTGATCGGCAGGTCCTCGTCCTCCAGCGCGGCAAGGCACCCCATCAGCACGTTGCGCACGGCCTCGTGGCTGTTCGATGTCACGCCGACGCGCGCGCCCCCGCGCACCAGCGTCAGGATCGCGCGGGCGGTGACATAGGTTTTGCCAGTGCCGGGCGGGCCTTGAATGGGCAGGACGGTCTCGTCCATCGCCTGCACAGCGGCGATGGTGCCTGCGACGGGGTCCTCGCCTTGCAGGATGTTGCCGCTCCAGCCCGTCAGGTGGGGGGCGCGGCGCGACAAGAGGTCTTCGACCGCGCGATAACTGCGCGGTCCGCACTGATCGTCGATCACGTCGCTGAGCGCCTCGGCGATGACGCCGGTATTGATCGGCGATGGCGGGTGCAGCGTCAGCCGGTCGGCCAGCACATGCGCCCTGGCCGCGCCGACCTTCAGCACCAGCCGGCCGGCGGTGGCGTCGAACTCCTCCAGCGCGACCGAGGCAAAGCCCTCTTCATCCGGCACATTCGGCCTCTGACCCGAACGCAGCTTCGTCTCCTGCGGCGGAAAGTGGTAGGCGCGGCGCATCGACCGTTTCACCGGCTCGGCCGGACCAGTCGCCTCAAGCCCGCCAAGCGCGTTCAGGTCGTCGATCAGTTCGTCCTCGTCCTTGCCCAGACTGTCGAAGATCGCCCACCATGCCGGCTTGGCCTCGCGCTTGTGAAACAGGCCGAGGTTGAACAGAATCTCCTGCCGCTCTTGCGACAAACCGCTCGCCGCCAACCGCGCGCGCAGGGCGGCGATCTCTTCATCCTCCTCGACCTCCTTTTCCCCGGCATCCGGGGCCAGCGCAGGCCAGGGGCTTTCGGGGCGGACCCGCACCAGCCAGTCGCGCAAGTCTTCGGTCGAGATGCAGTCGATCCGGTTGTAGTCCTCGATCTCGTCGAGGATCGCCTGTTCGCCGGTCTCGCGCCATTTCTCATAGGCCACAACCGAACCGCCGGCGGTCTTGACCTCACCCTCGCGGATCAGGCCATAGAAAGCCTCCATCGACTTGATCGAGTAATTGGGCTCCGAGGCGATCAGCCCACCGCGCACCACGGCGAAAAGATCGACGAAGCGGCGTTCGCGCAGCAAACGGTCGAGGAAGGCCTCGCCGATCCCGTATTTCGCGGTCAACCGGCGCAGGGCGGTGATTTCATAGGGCGCGTAGTGATAGATGCGGGCGTCGGGATATTCGGTTAACCGGTCGCGAAAGAAGTCCAAAAGATCGGCCAGCGCCCGCGCCTCGGCATCGTGGTCGTGCGCCCAGAAGGCGCGAAACTGGCCGTCGAACCAGACCCCGTGCAGATATTCCAGACCGCCCGGCACATGCGGGTCGCCCTCGATGTCGTAGAACAGATCGCCCTCGCGCGGCTCGGGCAGCAGATCGAAGCCCTTTCCTGGTTCGGGCGCGCGTAACTCGAAGGCCGGGGCGCCGGTCTTGCGGGCGTGCTGAAGGCGCGCCTGCACGCGCAGACGGTCGAGTGTTCCCTGTGCCAAGCCCCGCACGCCGCCCTCGTGCGCCGCCAGTGACGCCATGGTGGTGATCCCCGCCGCCTCGAGCTTCTTCACCTGCCCGCGGGTGATACCTGCCACATTGAACAGGCTGTCCTC
>WFQE01000336.1 GCA_015487165.1 Paracoccaceae bacterium
CCCTTTGCTGTTACCAGCGGTTCAGGAAACCTTGAGGTTTCCCGCATTCATGCGCCCGTCACGGCCCTCGATCAATTCATATTCGATCGGCTGGTTGTCCTCGAGCCCGGTCAAACCGGCCTCCTGAACTGCCGTAATGTGGACGAAAACGTCTTTTTCACCGTCTTCCGGCTGGATGAAACCGTATCCCTTTGCCGAATTGAACCATTTCACGGTGCCTTTAGCCATCTTGTGTCAAACCCCCAAGTCTGTTTCGGCGCCCGATTGCGCCGCCAATTCACGACGCCCGTCGCCGCAGTTTATGGGAGCCAGACAGTTCCGTTCAATCGCAGCTTGTGAACTTCGCGGGCCCGAGCCTAGCGTAGAATCGCCAAATCTCAAAATCCTGTCTTGCACAGGCATGGTTGCCCTTGCGCCGGACGATGCCTAGATTGGCCGGAAACAGCGATGGACGAGGACCAAGATGGCCGATCTGCTGACCCTGAAGAACCTGACCGATCTTGTCGTGCTGATCTTTCTGCAGGCGGTGCTTGGCTTTGACAACCTGCTGTATATCTCGATCGAATCGCAGCGCGCGCCCGAGGGGTCGCAGCGACGCGTGCGGTTCTGGGGCATCATCCTGGCAGTGGCATTGCGTATCGTTCTGTTGTTCGTGATGATCCAGTTGATCGAGACATTGAAAACACCTTTCTGGACATTCGACCTGCCGGGCATCATCACGGGCGGTATCAATTTCTCGACCCTCGTGTTTCTGTTTGGCGGGGGCTTCATCATCTACACGGCCGTGCGCGAGATCAGCCATATGCTCAGCGTCGATCACCTTGGCGACCGGGCCAGTGACCGCACCGCGAAATCGCCCCTGCAGATCGTGTTTCTGATCGTGATGATGAACCTGATCTTCAGCTTTGATTCGATTCTTTCCGCCATCGCCGTGACCAAGGTCTTTGCGGTTCTGGCCATCGCCATCGTGATTTCGGGCATCGCCATGCTGATGCTGGCAGAGACGGTCACCGAATTTCTGCGCAAGAACCGCATGTACGAGGTTCTGGGCCTGTTCATCCTGCTGATCGTCGGGGTCGTGCTGCTGGGCGAATCCGGCCCGGCGGCGGCACATGCCATGCATGACGACAGCCTGCAGATCGTGGTGTTCAACCATCCGTTGCTGCCCATGTCGAAGGGGACGTTCTATTTTTCGATCGTGGTTCTGGTCGCGGTTGAAATCATCCAATCTGGATATCAGCGCAAGCTGGCGCTTGAGCGCGCGCAGGGAAACCCGGAAGGCCGGCCCACTGAGAGCCATGCCCCCAATAAAGGACGCGCTGGATAACTGCGCCCGCCAGCGTTATGCTGATGCCAGTTTGCAAGGCGGAACAGATACTTCATGCATTTGACACAACGGATCGGCGCACGCGGCCGGGAAAAGACAACGACAACAAGAGGACAGGCGACATGACCCGAGGCGCTGCTGCATGAAGATTGTTCAATCCGCACGGAACCTTCCCGCACGCCTTGTCGCCCTTTCCCTTGGGCTTGCGATGCTGGCTGGGTGCGCTTCTCTTGAACAGGCGGCGGGACCACAGAAAGAACAGGCCAGCCTGCGCTCGGGCGAAAGCCTGCGACTTGAACAATATTATGCAGCCGTCCAGTCGCGCCTTCTGTCCCAAGGGCTGATGCGCACCGATGGCGGCGGGCCGGATGCACCGTTTACCCCGCGCACGCTTGCCCAGGACTTTCAGCGTATAGCCATGTTCGACGAATACACGGTGCGTGGAAATCATTTCGTCGCCCAGGCGACCCCCAGCACATTGCGCCGCTGGAACAAGCCGATCCGCATTTCCATCCTGTTTGACGAACGCATCCCCAAGGCTACCCGCGAGAAAGATCGCAAGAATGTCGCCGCCTATGCGCAACGCCTGTCGCGGCTGACCGGCATGCCCATGAGGATCACCGACAGGAACCCGAATTTCCACATCATGTTCCTGTATCGCGACCGCCAACGCGCCATCGGCCCCGAACTGCAGCGGCGCATCCCCGGGATCGGGTCGATCGTGGTCAATGAAATCCAGAACATGCCGCGCAGCACCTATTGCGTCGCCTATGCCTTTGCGGATCCCGACAACGGAAGCGCCTATGATTCTGCCCTGATCATCATCCGTGCAGAACACCCGGATCTGATGCGCCTGTCCTGTATCCACGAGGAAATGGCCCAGGCAATGGGTCTTGCCAATGACAGCCCCGAAGCGCGGCCCTCGATCTTTAATGATGACGAGGAATTCGCCCTTCTGACCCGCCATGATGAGCTGCTGTTGCGGATGCTGTATGACAGGCGACTGAAGGTCGGCATGACCGCCGACCAGACCCGCTTGATCGTGCCTGCCATCGCCAACGAGTTGATGAAAGGCAGCAGCTGAGGCCCCCTGACCCCCTTGAAAACAGACCCTCCCAACCTATCTCTGGCATGGAAGGAATGCAGCAAGGAAAGGAGGGTCAGGACATGCTTACGAAAGCTCAAACCAATGGTTGGCTGCCCGGTCTCTACGAGCCTCTGCGCAACCTCACCCAGCGCATTTCCGACTGGTTCGCACCTGCAAGCGAGGCCGCCTCGTCGCGTGACGCCTATGAAATCGCGGTCGAACTGCCCGGTGTGGACATCGAGGATGTCGAGGTCTCGGTTCAGGACGGGTTGCTGACGATCTCGGGCGAGAAACGCATCCAGCACGAGGAAGAAGGCGACACCTGGTATTTCTCGGAACGTCAATATGGCGCGTTTTCGCGCAGCTTCCGCCTGCCGCCCGATGCCGATGAGGCAAAGGTCTCGGCCGAGATGAAGGACGGCGTGCTGACGGTACGGGTGCCCAAGGTGACACCAACCGAGCCGGCCAGCCGCAAGGTCAAGATCACCCGCAAGTAAGGGGCAGAGGTCATCGCCAGTCGATGACCTCTTTCACATTGGCGCGTTGGGTGCGGAAACTGTTGGCGGGGTGATCGCTGTCCTCGTATCCGAACGCAATGCCGCACAGGATCTGACGGTTTTCAGGAATGGCAAAATGATCGCGCACCACGGCGGCGTATCCGGCAACCGCGGCCTGCGCGATACTGGCCACACCCACCGCCTGCGCCGCAACCATGAAGGCCGTGATGAAGGCCCCGCAATCCAGCACCCCGTAGGGGCCAAGGGCGGCCTCGGTCGTGACAATCGCCACATGGGGCGCGCCGAACAGGCGGAAATTCTCGCGCATCTGGCGTGCCGAGCCCGCCCGGTCGCCGCGTTCCACCCCGACCGATTCATACAGCTGCCAGCCACATGCACGCCGGCGGTCGCGATAGACGCCTTCATAGCGTTCGGGAAATGGCAGATCCGGGGCAACCGGCGCCGTGCCAAAGGCCGCAAGAAGGCGCGCGCGAAATTCCTCGGTCGCCGGCGGGCGCGTCACGATCAACTGCCAGGGCTGCGCATTGCACCAGCTGGGCACGCGCTGGGCGGTTGCGGTGATGCGCTCTACCAGCGCCGGATCCACCGGGTCGGGCAGAAAGGCACGGCAGGAATGGCGCGCGGCCAAAAGGGCATCGAGCTGGTCGAGCGTTGCAGGGGGTATTGCGTCCGTCATGGCATCAGGGTGGCGCGTTGGCGACAAAATGGCAAGCGGGGCGCAGCGGCAGAACATCCCGGAATTCCGCCTTCCCCCTTGAACCGGAACAAGAAGGGGCCATTCTGGGGTCTCACAGACGGGAATCACCAATGAACGAGCCTTTCATCCCCCATCGCCCCGAACATCGCCCCAAGCTTGAGGGTGGCAAGCGTTTCGTGCTGCATGCAGGCTTTGAACCCGCGGGCGACCAGCCGCAGGCGATTGCCCAGCTTGTCGAAGGCATTAACGCGGGCGAGCAGAACCAGGTGCTGCTGGGCGCCACCGGCACCGGCAAGACATTCACCATGGCCAAGGTGATAGAGCTGACCCAGCGCCCGGCCATCATCCTTGCCCCCAACAAGACGCTGGCGGCCCAGCTCTATGGCGAGTTCAAATCCTTCTTTCCGGAAAACGCGGTCGAATATTTCGTCAGCTTCTACGACTACTACCAACCCGAGGCCTATGTGCCGCGCTCGGACACCTATATCGAAAAGGAATCCCAGATCAACGAGCAGATCGACCGCATGCGCCACAGCGCCACCCGCGCGCTGCTGGAACGCGATGACGTGATCATCGTGGCCTCGGTCAGCTGCATCTATGGCATCGGCAGCGTGGAAACCTATTCGGCCATGACGGTGGATCTTGAGGTCGGAAAAGAATACGACCAGCGCCAGATCATGCAGGATCTGGTGGCCCAGCAATACCGCCGCAACGACAACGCCTTTCAGCGCGGCACCTTCCGGGTGCGCGGCGACAGCCTTGAAATCTGGCCCGCCCACCTTGATGATCGCGGCTGGCGCCTGTCGTTCTTTGGTGAAGAACTGGAATCGATCACCGAATTCGACACGCTGACAGGGGCGAAAACAGATGTGCTGGAACGCGTGCGCGTCTATGCCAATTCGCATTATGTCACCCCGAAACCGACCCTGCGCCAGGCGATCAGGGAAATCCGCAAGGAACTGGAACAGCGGCTGGAACATTTCCGCGCCGAGGGCAAGCTGCTAGAGGCGCAGCGGCTGGAACAGCGCACCACTTTTGATCTCGAAATGCTGGAAACCACCGGCTATTGCAACGGGATCGAAAACTATTCGCGCTATCTCACCGGCCGCGCACCGGGGGAGCCCCCGCCAACCCTGTTCGAATACATCCCCGACCATGCCATCGTCTTTGCCGATGAAAGCCATGTCTCGGTGCCCCAGATCGGCGGCATGTATCGCGGCGATTTTCGGCGCAAGTTCACGCTTGCCGAACACGGGTTTCGCCTGCCCTCCTGCATGGACAACCGCCCGCTGAAATTTGAGGAATGGGACGCCATGCGCCCGCAATCCGTCTTTGTCTCGGCCACCCCGCAGAAATGGGAACTTGAACAATCAGGCGGCGTCTTTGTCGAACAGGTGATCCGGCCTACGGGCCTGTTGGATCCCGAGGTCGAGATCCGCCCCGTCGAAACCCAGGTCGATGACCTGCTGGACGAGGTGCGCAAGGTCAATGAAAAGGGTTTCCGCACGCTGGTCACCACGCTGACCAAGCGCATGGCCGAGGATCTGACCGAATACATGCACGAACAGGGCATCCGCGTGCGCTACATGCA
>WFQE01000337.1 GCA_015487165.1 Paracoccaceae bacterium
AACGACACCCGTCTAACCATTTGATATATCTAGGAAAATTGGTTGCGGGGGTAGGATTTGAACCTACGACCTTCAGGTTATGAGCCAGATTCCCTACTATATCTAGAGCCTTGATTGTTGACACATTTTCCGGCTTACTCTCCTAGAGCACTGTTTTTTCGAAGCTAATTGGCGCGACCGTCTGTTACCCGCCGCCAGCCAACGACAAAAACAGACACAAGACGTGTTGACACAGTGTTGACACAAGGGAGGGCCGATATGCCGGAAAAACTGACTGAAGCTGCCGCCCGGAAGGCCCTGCCGCCGGTCCGTGGGCAAACCCTGATGTGGGACACTCTGGTAAAGGGTTTCGCGCTGCGTATCACACCGGGCGGCGCGAAATCTTTCATCCTTGATTACCGCGCCGAGGGGCGCCAGCGCCGCATCACCATTGGCGCATGGCCCGACTGGACGGTTGCCGCCGCGCGCCAGACCGCCAAGGAAATGAAGCGCGAGGTCGATCTGGGTCGCGACCCGATGGGCGAGCGGCAGGCGCAACGGGAGGCGCCGACAGTGCGGGAGATGTGGGAACGCTATGCCCGCGAGCACCTGCCCAGCAAGGCCGAGCGCAGCCAGGCCGACGAGCGCATGATGTGGGACAAGATCATCCTGCCGCGCTTCGGCAAGATGAAGGTGGCGCAGGTCACGCACGAGGATGTGGATGCGCTTCACCGCGACATCACCGAGATCCGCGGAACGCCGGTCCGCGCCAACCGAACCGTCGAGGTGCTGCGCAAGGCATTCAATCTCGCCATCCGCTGGAAATGGCGCGAGGACAATCCTGCGTCGGGCGTGCGCCGCAACCCGGAGGAGAGACGAAACCGCTATCTGAACAGCGCTGAAATCGCTGCGCTGGCCCAGGCGCTCAACGAGCATTCCGAGCCCATGTCAGCGAACGCGATCAAGCTCCTGATGCTGACCGGCGCCCGTCGCGGCGAGGTGCTGGGCGCGACATGGGAAATGTTCGACCTCGAAAACGGCGTCTGGACCAAGCCAAGCGCCCACACAAAACAACGCAAGCTGCATCGCGTGCCCCTGTCAGGCCCGGCCGTGCAATTGCTGGCAGAGATGAAGACAGCGGCCAAAGCGAAAGCCGAGGCCGAAGGCAGGCCGCCCAGCCCCTATGTCTTTCCCGGCCCGACCGGCAAACCGCTCACCGAAATCAAGCGCACATGGGCTTCGGTCTGCCGCAAGGCCGGGCTTGGTGAGGAGGTGCCCGTTCTGGATGCCAAGGGCAAACCCGTCCTCGATCGCAAGGGCAACCCCAAGACCAGGTTCCAGCCGAACGTCCGCATCCACGATCTCCGCCATTCCTTTGCCAGCATCCTTGTTTCGGCGGGCGCATCACTGCCCTTGATCGGCCAGATGCTGGGCCATACGCAGGTCCAGACAACCCAGCGATACGCCCATCTGTTCGACGATCCGCTGCGCAAGGCCGCCGAGACGGTGGGCGCATTCGTGTTGCAGAATTCGGAAGAACAAATCATAAACGAGCAAAAAGAGGAGGCCGACGATGCCAGTTCTTGATTATGGACACCTCCTGGCCCCGGGCGGCCTCTATCGTGCGCAGATCGCCATACGCGCCGTCATGGCGTGGCCCGATCCAGCGGATGAGGAATCCCGCCGTGAATACGTCGCCACCGTCATGGCGAAGCATCTTGCAGACCTGACGGCCGAGCGAGACACCCTCCCCGATCCGCAGACCGCGAAAAGCTGGGAGGAGGCGATCAAGGCCATCGAGCAGCATGAAGAATGGATGGCCCGGCATGACACGGTCAAGGAATGGTACGAAGATGCAGGCGGTCTCGCGACAGTCAGTATGGCTCCCGGGTTCAACTCCTTCGAAAAGGAGATGCAAAAGCGCGTGAATGCCTGGTTCGCAGCGGGACTGGTTCTCAAACTCGTGCGGCGAATGGCAGCTCATCATTCCGATCTTCCCGGCGGCGCCAGCATCAACAAGGCCGTGTTCATTCTCGAGCGGGTGAAACTTCCGAACATTCCGCGCAACAGTCATGACCTGCGAAGAGCATGGAAGACCTACAAGCCCGTCGCGCATTTCTGTGCAGTACTGCTCGACTGGTTCACCATCGCGCTTACGCATAACGACTCGGCCGAGGATGTCGGTCACGTCCTGGAAGACGAATTGAACGAGAACTTCATGATGTTCCTTTCGCAGGCCGAAGCCTACCTTGAGTTCGGGCTGTCCTATCAACTGCCTCGGGCCAAGGCCAAAAGCCTGCTGGATCCAGAGGAAACATGGATCCTGCCCCAGTATCGGCCGTGGCCTGAAGCGCTGGGCAGACCGGAACCCCTTACGGGCGAGTTGCTTGAAATTGCGCGAGAATATCGGGCGCCGATTCCCAGCTTCTGACTACTGAGCCAATCCTGCTCACTAGTTAGCAATCAGTCCTCACCAATAATAAACGGCCGGAAACATCGGCATCTCTCGGGCATCGGCGGCGCATTGCGTCGCCTGTCACGAAGGAGACACCGATGACTCAATCCCTTGCACCCGGTGGCACCGACACGGCCGCCATCGTCGCCCCACCCGCCGATTTTCTTGACGGCTTCATTTCCGAGGAAGAATACGCCGCCCGTCGCGGGGTATCGTTGCGCACCTGCCAGCGCGACCGCCAGCTGCGCCAGTCCCCGCCCTTCGTTGTATTCGGCCGACGCGTCTATTACCGCATCGAGGCCGTGCGCGAATGGCTGCTCGCCCGTGAACAGGCGGCTGACCGCAAGCCGAGCGCCCCGCGTGCAAGGAGGGGCCGATGACTGCGCCCGTCACGCTCGCGCCCGACCTGATGATAGGTGCCGCTGAAATAGCCCGTTTTCTGTTCGATTCCGACGATTTCCGGTTCCAGCGCCGGGTCTATTACCTCTGCACACGGTCCAAGCGCCCGCTGCCGCATTTCCGGCTTGGCAATCGTATCGCCACACGCCGATCGACCCTGATGGACTGGATCGCTCTTCAGGAGGGCTTTTCCCATGGCGAATGATTTCTCGCAGATGACAGCCCCCATGCTCGACCGGCTGGAAGCCACCACCGCCGACAAGGCGCCCCACCTGCTGCCCGTGGTCCATGCAATCCGCCACCATGGGGTGGGCTTCCTGATGATCCCGCAGCGCGCCACCGATCTCGACCGCGGCATCAACCTGCTTACCCGACCCTTCATTGTCCTGGTGGGCGACGATACCGATTGCGCACTTGGTCCCGACCAATACGACCGCGCGGCGTTCGAACGGCTGATCGACATGACCGACGGCGTCGCGATCATCTCCGGCGCACCTCCCGAGGAAGTCTATACCAGCATCGCCATGATGGCGGTTGCAGGCAGCAACGGGCTGATCATCGAAACCCGTCCCGAACAGGAAATCGCCTGGGTCAACCTCGTGCAAGCGGTGCGCCCCGACATGCCGACCCTGCTCTGCACGCCAAAGGTGGCGCGCCAATGAAAACACAGGAGGATCCTCTTGATTACAACGGCAGCCGGACCACATCGCGACGACGCATCGCCCCCCGCATGTCCGTCGCCAGGATGGCCGAACTGCTGAACGACCGCATCATTGATCTGGCCCGCGAGCTTCTTGGCGAACCGAACCGCGAGCTTTCAAGCGCGAAGCAACTGCGCTTCGGCAGCAAGGGCAGCATCGCCGTGGAAATCACCGGCGCCGACAAGGGCCGCTGGTTTGACCACGAGGAAAGCTGCGGTGGCGCTGGGCTGGAGCTCATCCGGCATCACCTGCACCTGGACGACAATGCCGCACGCAACTGGGCGCGCGACTGGCTGGGCGAATCCGACACCGCTCCTCGCCCGACCTCCGCGCCCCATCGCGCACAGACGCAGCCCCAGGCGCCGACAGCGCAGGACCGTGCGAAAAAGGTCGCCGAGATCGTGCGCCGCACCGAAACCCTCACCTCGACGCCGGTGCTTGCCTATCTGCGCCGGCGTGGCATCACCGCGACGCCGCCTGACTGCATCCGTTATCGCCAGCATGCCTGGGGCAGGTTCGGCGCCATGGTCGCACTGGCCACCGACGATGCGGGAAAGGTGCTGGCAATCCAGCAGGTCTATCTGACGGCCGAGGGGCAGAAGGCACCGCTCGAAGTGGTCAAACGCACCAACAAGGCCGTGGATGGCTGGGCCGAGCGCGCCGCCGTGCGCCTGCCGGGCCGTGAACCGCTTGTGCTCTGCGAGGGCGTCGAGACCGCGCTTTCCGTCTGGCAGGCGACCGGACAGGAAACCTGGGCCTGCCTTGGCATCTCGAACATCGGCCGCGCGCCCGTGCCCGAAAAATCGACAGTCATCATCGCCCGTGACGGCGACCTGCCCGGCAGCAAGGCCGAGGGCCAGATCGGCCGCGCCGCCACCAGCCTCGTGCGTCGCGGCATGACCGTGATGATTGCCACACCACCCGAGGAACAGGACTTCAACGATGTCCTGGTGCGCGAAGGAGAGGCGGCCGTGCGCACCCGGATCAGCAATGCCGAACCCTTTCACCCCGAACAATCCGCGGCTGAACGCAAATCGCTGTCCATCGGTTCGGACGTGGAAATCGCAAGGCGCGTGCGCGAAGATCTGACCGAACGCCACGGCCGCATCGTTCATGCCGATGGCGCGTTCTGGCGCTATGGTGGCACCCATTGGGAGGCGATCCCCGAACACGAATTGCGCCCGCCGGTTCATGCCTATGACGGTGCGAAGTTCTTCACGCCCGCGAGCGAGCCTTCGAACGTCAAGCTGAACAAGTCCCGCATCAACTCTATCCTGCACGAATGCGCCGCGCTGTGTGCCGCACCGGAGTATTTCGACACCCCGCCCACGGGCATCAACTGCGCCTCGGGCTTCATCCGCTTTGACGCAAACGGAGAGCCGCGCCTTGAGCCGCATCACCGGGAACACCGTTGCCGCCACACCCTGCCCGGTCGCTGGCAGCCCGGCGCCTCGGGCACACCGCCCAAAGGCTCGCTGCTGGCAACGCTGCTGACGGGATGTTTCAAGGGCGACCCGGATGCAGAGGCGAAATGCGCGCTCCTAGCCGAGATCTGCGGTGCTGCGGCGCTGGGCTACGCCACCCGCTTGATGCAGCCGCGCGCGGTAGTGCTGCACGGGAAGACGGCCGAAAATGGCAAGAGCCAGGTGCTTGAACTGGCCCGCGGCATCCTGCCCGCCAGCGCAATCTGCTCGGTCCCCGCCTCGAAGATGGGCGATGAACGCCATGTCGTGGGGCTGGTCGGAAAGCTTCTCAACGCCTCCGACGAACTTTCGCCCGAGGCGATTGCTTCGGACACCTTCAAGGCCGTCGTCACCGGCGATCCCATCGAAGGGCGAGACGTTTACAAGAGCCGGGTCGAGTTCCGCTCCATAGCGCAGAACCTGTTCGCCGCCAACCAGTTGCCAAGCTTCAGGGGCGGTGTCGATCGGGGCGTGCAGCGGCGCCTGCTGGTCATTCCGTTCACGCGCTCGATC
>WFQE01000338.1 GCA_015487165.1 Paracoccaceae bacterium
GGGCGCGAGTGGGCGCACAAGACGCACCAGAAGGCCCTGACGTGGCTGCGGCGGGACGTGTTCCCCTACATTGGCGGCAAGCGGCTGGATGACATTCAGGCCCCGGACGTGCTGGCCCTGTTGCGGCGCGTGGAGGCGGCGGGCGACCTGTTCAAGGTGCGGCGGCTGCATGGCTATGTGCGGCGCGTGTTCAGCCATGCCATCAGTCACGGGGATGCCACGCGCAATCCGGCAGCGGACTTGAACATGCGCGACCTGTTCCCGCCCGCGCGCCCGAAGCATCGCCCGGCATTCACCACGCGCGCGGATGCCGGACGGCTGATGCGCCTCATCCGGGAGTATCCCCAGCCCGTGACGCGCGGGGCATTGATGATGCTGGCCTGGACGCTATCGAGGCCCGGCGAAGTGCGGATGATGCGTTGGGCGGACATAGACCGGGAGCGGGCGCAATGGCGCTACACGGTGAGCAAGACCAAGACGCCGCACGCCGTGCCCCTGCCCCGGCAGGCGATGGCGCTGCTGGATGAGCTCGAGCCGCTGACGGGTCATACACCGCTTGTTTTTCATGGCGAACGTCCGGGCCGCCCATTGAGCGACAACACCTTGAACCAGGCCCTTCGCACGATGGGCATTGACACCAAGACGCAGCATTGCGCGCACGGGTTCCGGGCGATGGGGCGCACGCTGCTGGCGGAGCTCGGGTACAAGCCCGAGGCCATCGAGCGCCAGCTATGCCACAAGCAGCCCAACGACGTGGTGGCCGCCTACGCGCGGGAAACGCTGCTGGGCGAGCGCATGGAAATGATGCAGGCATGGGCGGACACGCTGGATGCGTGGGCAGACGGCGCGGAGATAGTGCCGCTGCGGCAGCGGGGGTGAACATGAAACGGGACATTGGGCAAGAGATTCTGGACGGTATCCGGGCAATCAAACGCGGGGATGATTGGCGCGTGGAAGGCGACGCCCCCATGCCGGATATAGGGCTGATACGCAAGCGCCTTTGCGTGGACTATGCAACGCTTGGCAAGATGCTGGATGTTGAGCCCTTGCGCATCGAGGTATGGGAAAAGTCCGGGCGCGTGGATGATGAGATGGCCCGCCGCATGTTGTGGCTGATGACCAACCCGAAGGATGACGCCCCTTCGTCTGCCTTTCTACGCCCACGAACGTTTGATGATGTCGAGGTTCCGCGCCGGAACGGACGCCTGCTATTGGTGGCTAGCGGAGATAGCTACGATTTCTACCTGGACTGGCTGGCTGACCACCTCCCGAAAGCCTATGCGGGCAAGATGCAACGAACCGACGAATCAAACCTGAATGGCGACGTGGTTATGGCCCGTATATTGGGAGAGGAAGGCGCGTTGCACATTATCTATTGCGTGGAACCTTTCGAGGCATTGGTAGAGGCCGGGGCGGAATATGAAGAAGCCGTGCTTCATTCTTGGGCGTCAATGCTTGGCACCGTAGGCGGCGACCTTCGGGAAGAAGATTTCGATTCTTATTTTTACGACAGTTTGACGGACTGGATTTCACCGGAGATATGGAAGAACGCCATCCGGGAGGTTCGGGAGATGGCGGGCATCGAAGCCAAACACGCGGACATTGGTTATCGGGATGAGTTGGCATTCCGAATGTTGCCCCATGCCCGCCATGAGGACAGGCGGGCCGTCCTGGACGGGTTTTATCAGTCATTCATGGAAGCCATGTCGAAATAACCGCTTGGCCGGGCGGATAGGCCGGGAGTAGCTACCCGACCAACAAGGGCCGCACCCCCTTCCGCCCGCGCATTCATACCAGGTGCGGAGGTGCGAGGATGATTGAAGTAGGAGACCCGCTTTCGCCGGAGCAAGTGCGGCTGTTTAGGGTGTGGAGTATCGAGAAATACATGACCCCTGTCGAAGCGGCAGCATTGGCTTTGGGGATTCATCTTGAGCAAGCGGCTGAAACGCCCGGCTTCGGGAAAATGGCTGAACGCCTTTTCTATTGGGCGCAGCATCTTGATGAGGTGCGAGCTGCTAGAGAAGTGCCTACCCAAGCGGAGGAATGGGAAGATGACACGCGCGAGATAGGTCCCTTGGATTTGGTTCGGGTAAAAGCGCCAGTGGATGAAATGAGCCGTTATCGCCTTTCCCGCAAGGCCCTGAAGTGCTTTTTTGAGAAGCACGGCCTACGCCCCGCCTTCCTCTACCCCGAGACATGGAAGAAACCCGGCGCCAAGCCATCGGCGGACTTGCACCCGCGCGAACGGAACGCCCTGCACATCATCATCGCAGCATTGCTTGAGAAGGCAGGAATAGACCCGAACGCACGCGACGCAGTGGGCAGGGTGTCCCGCTTTGTCGAGATGGCCGGGGCAAAGCTGGATGCCGACACCATCCGCAAGCATATCCGAGCGGCTGCCGAAACCCTGGAATCAGAACGCGAGTAGCCAAAAACCGAAAAGAACCGATTTCGGTTTTCGTTTGCCGAAATCGCCCATTGCCTGACCTGCCTCGCCCATCGTTCGCCCCGTGACCGATGGCAACCGGTGCGGGCGTGATGGGACGGTCGTCCTATTCTTCCATCCGAAGTCGTTTGCCGTCGTTCGCGCAAGACCAATGCAGGAGGCGAAACGATGAACGAGGTTCGTTATTTGAAGGTGAAAGACCTTTCCGCGCGCTTGGGCGTGAGCCGCAGCACCATTTGGGAATGGAGCCGAGTAGGCAAGTTGCCGAAGCCCGTGAAGCTCGGGGAGGCCGTCACACGCTGGCGTAGTGACGAAGTGGACGAGGCGCTGGCGAAGCTCGAACGCCGGGCCGCTTGACCATGAGCGCGCGACCCTTGAACACCGTGTTAGCCGCGCTGGAGCGGTGCGGCTGCAAGCTGACGCGCGAACAGGACGGCTGGCGCACAAGCTGCCCCTCCCCGAACCATGCGCACGGCAACCGGAGGAACCCTGCCTTGAGCCTTAGCGAAGGCGCAGACGGGCGCGCGCTGGTTTGTTGCCACGCCGGTTGCAGCGTGGATGACGTGCTGGGGGCGCTTGGATTGGAGCCTGTTGCACTTTTCCCGGACGGCGGGGACAAGACCTCGCGCGAGCCGAAAAAGCCCGCCAGAGGCGAACAGGGAGCCGAGCGCAACCGAGAGCACGCGGCGCGGCTGTTGCGGGAGGCGAAGCCCATCGCCGGGACGCCCGTTGCAGGGTATCTGCTGACGCGCGGCTTGAGTGTGCCCAAGACAGACGCGCTGCGCTTTCATCCCCGGCTTGAATACTGGCAGGGGGGCGACGTGCTGGGGATGTATCCCGGCATGGTTGCGCTGGTGGTGGACGCGTGGGGCGCGGGCCTTGGCGTGCATCGCACGTTCCTGGAAGGCCCCCGCAAGGCGCGCGTGCAGCAACCCAAAAAAGCGTTGGGCAACATCGGCGGCGGAGCCGTGCGCCTCTTTGAGGCCGGGGACGTGGTGGCCTTGGCCGAGGGCATCGAGACCGCGCTCGCGGTGCACGAGCTTTCCGGCCTGCCGACGTGGGCGACCATATCGAGTAGCGGCATGAAGAGACTGGAACTGCCGGAGACCATCCGCGAGGTGGTGATAGCTGCCGACCCTGACGAGGCCGGGCGCAACGCCGCGCGCACGCTGGCCGAACGGCTGACGGGAGAGGGCCGGGCCGTGCGCATCGTGGAGCCGCCCGCCGGAGGGGACTTCCTCGATTGGCTGCACGAGCACAAGGCCACGCCCGAGGATTGGCGCGAACTGCTGGCGAAGGCCCAACCATTCAGGGCGGAGGAAAAACGCGACACGGGCGATTTGGCGGCTTCGGGGGTGGTGAGGCTCGCGGACGTTCAGCCCGAGCGTATCGAGTGGCTATGGCCGGGGCGCATCGCCATCGGCAAGCTGACCTTGTTTGCAGGAGATCCCGGACTTGGTAAATCGCTGCTGACTGCGGAACTGGCGGCGCACGTCACGCGCGGCAGGTCGTGGCCCGTGGACGGGTCGCCCTGCCCCAAGGGCGCGGTGCTGATGCTGTCGGTGGAGGATGACCTTGCCGACACCATCCGCCCCCGGCTGGATGCCGCCGGAGCCGACCCCGCGCGCGTGTTCGCCCTGCCGATGGTGCGCGACGTGGATGCCGAGGGCCGGGAACGGCGGCGCGTGCCGAGCCTTGTTGGCGACCTTGAGCGCATCGAAGCAATGCTGATGCAGCGGCCCGAAATCAGGCTTGTCACGATTGACCCGGTGAGCGCCTACCTGCCAGGCGTGGACAGCTACAAGAACACCGACATGCGGGCGGTGCTGGCCCCGTGGGCGGACATGGCCGCGCGGCGGCGGGTGGCGCTGGTGTGCGTCTCGCACCTGAACAAGGGCAGCGGACAGGCCATCTATCGCACGGCGGGGAGCATCGCCTTCACGGCGGCGGCCCGCGCCGTGTTCGGCGTCACCAAGGATGCCGAAGACGAGGCCCGTCGACTGGTGGTGCCGGTGAAGAACAATCTCGGCAAGGACGCTGGCGGGCTGGCCTACCGTGTGCGGGAAGCCGACAACGGCGCGCCGCGCATCGAATGGGAACCGGATGCCGTCCACATTTCGGCAGACGAGGCGATGGCGTGGCGAAGCGATGACGAGCACCGCACGGCGACTGATGAGGCCGTGGATTTCCTTCGCGAGGTGCTGGCCGATGGCCCGGTGAAGGCAAAGGACGTGCACCTGGAAGCGAGGAACGCCGGGATCAGTGACAAGGCCCTGCGGCGTGCCCGTGAGCGGCTGGGTATCAAGCCGAGGAAGCAAGGCGGCCATTTCGGCAAGAATGCTCAATGCTGGGTGTGGAGCCTTCCTGATGATGACCCGCTGAAGATGCCCCCCAAGACTGAAGATGCCCATTCCATGAAAGGGGCACCTTCAGGGGACAGGGGCATCTTCAGCGAAGATTGTTCGCCTGCGCATGGGGAGAAAGCAGCCCCGGGAGACCCCTTCGCGGACGTCCCTGACGACCCCGATTTCCTGCCCCCGGATGTCGAGATGGGGGAGGCGTGGCTATGACCCCGCTAGCCGTGTTGGAAGAGGTGTGGAAGGCGGGCGGGATGCTCCGCGCGAAGGATGGCAGCTTGCACCTGGTGTGCCCGATCGACCAGCGGGAGAGGCTGGCTCGGCTGGTGAGGGAGGCGGACAGGGCGGAGATGGTGGAGGTCTTGACGCCGCCGCCGTGGGCGGGAGCCGGGTGCTGGCCCGTGCCGTGCGGGGAGCGCATCGGCTGGTGCATCGAACCGAGGCCCGCGCCCTATGTGCCCCTTGGCGTGCCCGAGCATGGGCCGTGCGGCGCGTGCGGGCGGGAGACTTCAGACATGGTGACGCGACCTGACCGGACGTGGGATTAGCTGTGCGCCCTCTGTGCGGATGCAATGGCGAAACCTGTGCGGCGAAGCGAGGCGGTATGAGCGTGCAGAATCTGATTGAACTTGTCATCCGCATACTTGCCGTGATTGGTCAATAAATTCCCATTCCGCTGGAAAGCTGCACTGAACCGCTTTATGATCGAGTTCCCGGACAGAATGCCGGAGAAAATCTGAGTGGGAAATTTACTCAGTTCGGTTTACAGCCTCTCTACTTTCGCTTTTTTCGTTGCGCAACAGCGCTGGCTGCTACTGAGCTATCGTACCAAGCGCAAATGGAAAGCAGTCGTTCAGCGCAACGCAGCGGGCAAAACTCTTTGGAATGCCGGAGTTCTCAGCATGTGACGTTCATAGCGCTTGCTCACTTTCTGCCAGTTTGGCATCAATCCAGCCCCATTGCTTTTCTTTCACCATAACAAACCGGCAGCGACCGCCGCTCATGCGTGCCCACAGCTCGCCGAGCATGCGGTCTTCCCTTGCATCGGCCCAGCGATCCGCGCCCTTGTATTCCACGGCCAGAATGACACCATCCGGCAGCTTGCAGATGAAATCGGGGTAGAACCGGTCCGTCGCCTTTTGCAGGAAGAAGGAGCATGCCGGCTTGCGCACCAGGTTCCGCACCCAGTATTCGATCCGCCCCTGTTGCGCCCAGATGTCCAGCCGCACCGCGCACTGGAATTCCTCGCTGCTGTCGAAATCGCCGATGCGGGCATAATAATGCTTCTGGAAGTCAAACTCCCCGAAGCGGCCGTCGTAATCCCTGGTGGGCGCGTAGCCCTGCGGGTGAAAGTCGTACGGAAAATCCTCGCCCACATGCACGCGCTCGTCGTTGCCCGGGGAGAAAAGGGTTTGTTGCCAGGCCCGGCGGGCCGCCTGCTTGCGCGCGGCCCGAATGCGCTCTTCCAGCAGGTTCCGAAGCGCGAACTTCTGGCGGTTGAGGCGGCCGAGATCAAAGTCGTTCCGTTCGAGTAGACCGGTCAGCCATTTGGCGACGAACGCCATCTTGCTTTCGTGGGTCAGCGACGGCTCCGGCAGATTCCTGCACAGCCACGCGGCGAGGCGCGTCTCGTCCCAGTGTTCCGGGCGATAGGCCATCCCGAGGTCGAGCTGCAAGCCGGCAAGAAATCGCGTGATGACCTTCCCGTCCACGACGTCGATCTCCCCGCCGGTCGCCTGTTGATCCGCGTTAAGGCGTTCGATCTCGTCGGGCGTGGGGCTGGCGTCGAGACCGGAGAGATCCCACGGATAGTCCAGCGTCTCGGGATCGTCGAACATCTCCAGCTTGCCCTGGATGCGCAGGGCCATTTGCGGCACGCGCAACGTCTCGCCCCTGTCGGCGGGCGCCTGGAACAGCTCCACCGCCTCCCATCCGGCCTTCACGGCCTCGTCGATGGCTTCGCGCGCCTCCTCGGGGCAGGCCGCCTTCACGGCCTCCGTTTCCCCGGCGCTCAGCGGATACCTGACCGTGAGCGTCTTCTCCCGCCCATTCCATTCAAGCTTGTCGCGCACGGCCTTCGGCATGGCCCGCATGGCCGGTTTCTCCGGCAGGTGAACGACCACGAGCCGTGTCCGCGCGCGGCCGCCATTGCACGCAAAGTCCAGTCGTTGCTGCTCGGGCCTTGCGGCGGTCACGAAGTCTCCGACCTCCCGGGCATTGAAGCCGGCGCTGTTGACCAGTCCGTCCCGCAGGCCTGCCGCCGTGGCGCCGAAATCGCGGGAAACGACGAAGGCATAGGACTGGTTCAGTTCCGGGCTGGGGCGATGCCGGGCGTCCGGCTGACGCAGGATGCGTCCCAGCAGTTGCTCGATGGCCGTGGCGGAGTGGATTTCCGCCATGCTCGCCAGCACATAGGCGAACGGGCAATCCCAGCCCTCGGCCAGCGCCCGCTGGGTGATGACGTATTTGACAGGGCAGTTCTCGTCCAGAATGCCCTTCTCATATCGGCCGGCCAGCTCCTCCAGGCCCCGGTGTTCGCCGGTGGCGATGACGATTTCCTCGGGCGGGATGCCGAAATCCTCGCTCGTGAGCCGGCGGAACACCCAGTCCACATCCCGGGTTTCCACGCCTTTCCGGCGGGCCTCGGCCTGAATCAGCACCACGGGCCTCAGGTAGGGTTCGCCCCGCATCCGCTCCTGCCGCGCCAGTTCATGCAGGGCGTCGCGCCGGGCGATGGCGTTGGCCAGGCACTTGTCCGCGTCCGGCTCGGTGGCGAGCAGGATGGGCAGCTTGATCATCTCCTCCGCCTTCAGCTCTCCGGCGCCGACGCTGTGCAGCACGTTGCTGGGGGTATGCTCGGTGTCCGGCGTGGCAGTCAGCTCCATGATGCCCGAGGGCCGGAAGCGGGCGAGCGTGTCGAAGGAAAGCTCGGTTCGGTTGTTGTGCGCCTCGTCCACGATGACGAACGGACGCCGCAGCCGCAGCACGTTCGCCAGCGAGCAGGGCATGGTTCCCGATGCCTCGTCGGTCAGCAGTTCCGCGCGCTGTTCGTCCGTGATGTCGTCGAAATGGTGCATCAGCGCGCCGTTCGATGCGTACACCTTCAGGCCCTCGGTGTCCTCGCGCTTGAATGCCTGAATCGTGGAGACGATCACGGTGGTGGATGTCTCCAGCGTCGCCCGGGTGACGCTCTTGGCCTCGTCCAGGTCCAGCACGGTCACCGGGCCGGCCTCGCGCAAGGCGGCGTGGTAGGGATGATTCCGGTCCTTCAGGGTTTTCAGGGTCTGTTCCCGGATGGCGTTGGAGGGAACCAGCCAGAGAATCACGCTATATTCGCTGCGCAGCAGGTGCGTGTTGACTAGCCGGACGGCTTTCGCCGCCAGCCACGTCTTGCCGCCGCCGGTGGGGATGCGCAGGCAGAAATAGGGCATGTCTTCCGGGAATCCGGCAATCGGATGATAGCGGATGCCCTTGCCCCACAGCTCCTTCGTCACCGCGTAGAAGGCCGTGTCGGCGTCGCCGTGCGCGTGGCAGGCGCGGAAATAGGCCTCCACGCTGTCCAGCACGTTCTGTTGGTAGGTCTTGGGCGTAAATGCTGCCATGGGGTTATATCTCCAGCGCGTACGGCGTCTGCCGGAACACGATGCCCTCGCGGGCCAGCCGCGCCGCGCCCATCCGGCAGGCGGCGGCGTAGATCACCTTCGGGCCGTCGTGCGCGGGCAGGGATTCGTAGATCGGCCCGGTCAGCACGTTGCCGCCGTTCACCGAACGATCCTTCAGGATGCCGTTGTAGAGCAGATAGACGGCGCGGCCCTCGTGCACGCCCAGGAGCGGCGAATCGGCCTTGCCGCAAAATCCCGTGCCCGTTTCGACGAACCAGACGAACTCGGCGAACTGCGCGAACGTCACATCCGGCCGGATTTGCCCTTCGGCCGTGAACAGCGGCTCGTCCGAAAGCCGGCAGAACTGGAAGCCACCGCCCAGGCCCTCCACCTTCTCGCCCTTGCGGTTCGTGTAGCCCTCGATGACCCGCCGCATCCGCTCGGCGGTGACGTTGCGGGCGATGTTGTCGTCCATCTCCACGAGGATGAACCTGCGGTTGCCGCCATCCTCGGCGTTCTGCTTCAGCACGGCATGGCCGGTCGTGCCGGAGCCGGCGAAGGAGTCGAGGATCAGGTCTCCAGGCATTGTTGCAATCTGGAGCACGCGTTGAATCAATCGGGTGGGCTTGGGCGTATCAAAGGCGGTCTGTGTTCCGAGAATGGTCTGGATTTCCTTTCGCGCCTCATCGGTGTGGCCTGTCTCCTCGTGGGGCCACCAGGTCCAGGGAACCAAGCCTTTTGCCTCCGACAAAAACATCTTTCGCCGCGGCACGCCATTGCCATCCTTGCCGAACCAGATCCGCTTGTCCGCCAATTCCCTCCTGTAGGTTTCTTCGGTGACTTTCCAGCATGTGCCATCGGGTGGGCGGTGCCGCTTTCCATTCGGGGCAACAATCTCGTACATCTGATTGGGGCGGAATCCTTGGGCAAGCAGCGAAACGGACTGCCAAGGACCACGAGAATCATTGTCGGGATTCTTGTAAAGACGGCGCTGCTTTTCCGCGATGGGAAGCAGGTTTCTGACCTGCTGGAAACGTTCCGGATTTGGCGCGTAAACCACGAGATATTCATGCACATCGCCAATGGCGCCACGATTTTCGCGCGAATAACGTTTCTGCCAGACATTACAAGCGACAAAGCATTGCCGGCCAAACACCTCATCCATCAGCAAGCGCAGATGCGCCACCTCGTTGTCGTCGATGGAGACGAAGATCGCGCCGTCCTCGCGCAGAAACTGGCGCAACAGCACCAGGCGCGGATACATCATGCACAGCCAGCGGTCGTGGCGGTCCAGCGTCTCGCCTTCCTTGCCGACCACCTCGCCCAGCCACTTGCGGATTTGCGGACTGTTCACGTTGTCGTTGTACGCCCAGCCCTCGTTGCCGGTGTTGTAGGGCGGGTCGATGTAGATGCACTTCACCTTGCCCGCGTAGCGCGGAAGCAGCGCCTTGAGCGCGTGCAGGTTGTCCCCCTGCACGATGAGGTTGCCGCTGGCCGCGTCGCCACGGGAGAGCGCCGGCTCCGGCTCCAGCAGGCGGTACGGCACCTCCCTGTGGTGCCTGACCACGGCGTCCTTTCCAATCCAGTCCAGCGTCGGCATCGCCCCTCCTTGACCCGCCGGAGCCTACTGCAGAAATATGGTGAGTTGAAATGCCCGCTAACGCTGGATTATCTAGAATGACAGTCTATGATCCGATTGCCCTGTTCACGGATGATGGTGGCAGCCAGGCCATTACGGGACAGAAATCCCGGCTGATTTCGCTGGATGATCTGGCTGCGATTGATGAGGAGATTGCCAGGTATGAGCAGCAACAAGCAGAACATGACACTGGAAGAGCGGCGCAAGAACTTCGAGGACTTCAAGCGGAAGGCAATCGCCAAGGCGAAGCGGCTGAATCTGAGGGTGGCGTTTCCGGACGGGAGCGTGTACGACTTCCGCAAGAAGAAACAGAGCGACTGACTCTTACGCCGACTGAATCGAGTCGGCCGAAACAGTCGAAAAAGGCGAAACAGGACAGGCTTTTCGATCTAGGCCAGGCCGAAACGCCTGATACGATGATCCCGGGTGGAGAGGTCGAGATCGAGCCTGGATCGTTGTTGGATGTTCAAGGTCGCGAGGCTGAGAAACGGCAGCAGAAGATTCCCGGTACAGAACGGGTTGCCCAGCGAATCGTCAATGCCAGAAACAGGTTCATTGATGCAGCGGTGGAGCAGTTTGGGCTGTCCAAGGATGACGCAGGGTTTGCCTATGACGAACTGGAACACAGGAAGATTGTCATGCCAGATGTTGTCGCCGGTCAATTCAACCTGAAGGATGGGCGTTTTTTGGGATGGCGTAGTGCTGCGTCGCGCAGCCAATGAACGGCGCAAGATCATAGGCAAGACCGATAAGCCTGAAGCTGCCAAGAAAGCCAAGGTCAAGGTTGGTCGGGTTGTCGCCCTAGAACGTGAGATTCTTGACGGCATGTTGCCAAGTGGCGCACTGGAAGTGGTGGTGACTATTACAAGAAGCTTGCTGCTGAAAAAGTGCGAAAAGCCATTGATGATTTCCGAGCGTACCAGAAGCGGCATAGGGTTAAGCCCGAAAAAACATCAAAAGCTAAGGCCGCGAGGCGGCCTGAAGGAGATAAGGATTCAAAAGGGTACAAAGTTTACTAACCTGATGGTATCACCTATACTGCTAAGGTAGGTGGTGTCTATGAGGTACAAAGTCGAGACGGAGAAGGTGATCACACCGGAAGAGGTGGAACGGCTCGTGAAAGCGGGGACGTGGAAGGGAACGTACACGCCGGCCCCGGAATACAACGAGTCGCGCTCAGGCGAACGGGAACAGTCGCAACAGCAACCACGACAGTAAAGGATCCTACAGACGCCGCTCATGTGATGGCGGCCCTACACGATGATGACAACTTTTATTCCAACACAACGGCTCCAAAACAAATCTTAAAAATCGAACAATACAGAAGAGAGACACTGCCGGCCACGTTGCGGGCTTTGGCGTGAATCGGTGCTCAGGTTCAACTGTTCAAAGGCGAGGCATTCGGGCAATTGATGGGAAGAAACGATGCGGCTTCTGATGGGAGCGCAGGGGTTAACCCTAATGATCCCTACGCACATCATCCCTCTGGTATACAGGACGATGTGGGAGCAGAAGCCGATCCGCTCCAGGCAAATAAAAGCATAGACAAGAATGACGTTTCGTGCAAGAGGCTAAAGTAAAAAGGCGGTTGAAGCCTTGGGCCTGACCGGCAATGCTCGCGATAGCGGGAAGGTTCCTGGATGGCTATCTGTTGCCGACAATCTTCGCGCAAAGCAGGGCTGGCATAGTGTAAAATTCAAAGTTGACGGTTGCGGGCCAACAACAGGCAGTTATCCAGAATTTCGCTTTTTGGAGGATGCTTTGATGCTCGATATAGACCAGCTTGAAAGATTGGCCCGGAAGCATGGCTATGTGCTTGTCCCCATGCCGAAGCTTCGACGCTTGCGCTGGCAGCAGTGCGCGGAGTTTCTGAGAAGCATGCTGGCCCGTGGTTCCCAGCCCGCCAAGAGCGTGTACCGTCATGCGATGAAAGCCGGATTCAGCGCTTCGCTCGTACGGCAGACCAAGAAAAAGATTGGAATCCTCTCGCGCTATTATGGCAGGCCCGGGAAACACGGCTATTGGATGTGGGAACTGCCCGAAGATGACACGGAGAAGCGTTAGGAGATGTTTAGGCGTTCGGTGTCTTGCGTCTTGAATTTTTTTACTCGGAAAAAGGAATTTTGCGCCCCTATAAAAAAGGGGCTGGAACATGGCACCGGGGAATTTTCTGCGACTATAAAAAAGGGAGTTGGTTGCGCGAGGCGGCGATCTGGAGGCGCAAGACTGTTGCGCTGCCAAGGCTGGAGGAAGATTGACGGGACTGCACGGGCGAGCATAGCGTTCGCCCAGTAATTGCGCAGGGGTGGTGGCACTCACCGTATCCCCCTCGCGGGTGGAGGGAACGATGCCCGGACTCCCTCCCCTTTTCCAGGAACCCGGGGCTTTTCCCCGGTGAAATCCTGGGATAGGCCGGAGCCGTTAGGCTGGGATTGTTCTTCCGCCGCGAGACGCCCAGAGCTAACTGGTTCCAAAAGGCAAGCGGCGACGAGGGGGGGGAGGCTTCGGCCTCCCTCTTTGTCATGGAGGTGGTGGCATGAACGGGGAAATCGAGAAGGCGGAAATCATGCTGCTGACCATGTTGCGCGATAACTCTCGCGTCTCCCAGCTTGAGGCCATCGGCGCAGGTGAGGACTTGGGCATGGACTCCGAAGACGTGCTCGATGCGGCTGAACGCATCGGCGTGACTACCGTGGACGTGGATGGCGAGCAATACTGGACGCTCACGCCTGACAGATTGGCGAAGCTGCGGCGAGGCCGTGCACGCATCATGCCGGAAGGTAGCCGTAAGGTGGTGTTGCCGGAAGGTCATGCCGTGCTGTGGCGGCTGTGTAAGCGCGACATGGCGGATTGCCTCCGTGCTGGGCGAAACATGTCAGTCGAGCTTGAAAGCGCGATTGAGTTCCTGGATGAGGCAGGGGTGCTTGATTTGCAGCCGCTCGGTGGTGGATAAGCCCGATTAGCTTCTCCTCTAACGCCGTGGTCAACAGTGGCAGGCGGGCGCCGCCCCGGTCGTTCTCACCGGGTCACCGATGCCTGTTTTTCTATCTGACAATGTGCAGAAGTCGGCCCAAGCGCGCTCTCTTTTGGGTGTGGTTTGTGGGAGAATGAGATTTCTAAACGTTGGAAAATAAGGATTTTCGGCTCCGGCCCGGGCCAGTCAGGCAAGAGGGGCGGGCTCATCCGCCCCTTTTTGCTCCACCGGGATGCCGGTGTTGACGAATCGTGGCCATCGGCTACGTTTCGCGGCCCTGTTTTTGGGGTGTTTTTTTGGCGGGTTTTACTGATGAGCTGTTGGGTGTTGAC
>WFQE01000339.1 GCA_015487165.1 Paracoccaceae bacterium
GCGATGATGATGACCGGAATCTTTTCGGCAAATGCCGTCAACAGGTCGAACGGGCCCGCGGGAAAGGCGTCGATCAGTTGATGGGCAAGCGTTTCGATATCAGGCGCCAGCGCATTGATGCGGCGGCTGGTAAAAGCCCGGACGACAAGGCCGCGCAGGCGGGTATGCGTGGGGGCCTCGAGTTCCAGCATCGAGCGGGATTCGAAATCCATGAAGGGGCGCAGGCGGTCGGGAACGGGCGCGCGCCGCTCGGGCGGGACCTCGCGCCCAAGCCGGCGGTCGCGCAGCAAGGCGTTGACCAGCGCGTGGCCGGTGGCGCAGGGCAGGTTGTATTCACGCCACAGGAACAGCGGCCCCTGCGCCCTTGTCCGGTGGTAAAAGGGGTAGGGGTTGTTGACGAATTCCGCCTCGGTCGGATCCTGTGAAAAGCTTTCCACGTTGCGGCCTCAGTCAGTGCCGCGATAGGGTTCCACATATTGCAGCGCCATGTCCCAGGGAAAGAAGATCCAGGTGTCCTGGCTGACCTCGGTAATGAAGGTATCGACCATTGGGCGGCCCTTGGGTTTGGCATAGACGGTGGCGAAATGTGCCTTGGGGAACATGTTGCGCACGACTTCAAGCGTCTTGCCGGTGTCCACCAGATCGTCGATGATCAGCACGCCGGTGCCGTCGCCCAGCAGTGCGACATCGGGCGATTTCAGGATCTTGGCATCTGTGCGGGTCTGGTGGTCGTAGGATTTGACGGAAATCGTGTCCACCGTGCGGATATCAAGTTCGCGCGCGACGATCATCGCCGGGGCCATGCCGCCGCGGGTGATGGCGACGACGGCCTTCCAGGCGCCATCATCCGGCCCCTGGCCGTCAAGGCGCCAGGCAAGCGCGCGGCTGTCACGGTGCATCTGGTCCCAGCTGACATGGAAACCCTTTTCGTGTGGCAGGCGTTCAGACATCATTTTCTCCCGGTGACGACATCGATATCGGGGGCATCGACGGCTTTCATGCCCACCACGTGATAGCCCGAATCCACATGCAGCACCTCGCCGGTGACGCCGGAACCCAGATCGGACAAAAGATACAGCGCCGACTTGCCCACATCCTCGATCGTCACGTTGCGGCGAAGGGGCGAATTCAGCTGGTTCCATTTCATGATATAGCGGAAATCGCCGATCCCGCTGGCGGCAAGGGTTTTCACGGTGCCCGCCGAAATGGCGTTGACGCGGATATTGTCCTTGCCGAGATCCTCGGCCATATAGCGTACGCTGGCCTCGAGCGCGGCCTTGGCGACCCCCATTACATTGTAATGCGGCATGACTTTTTCGGCGCCGTAATAGGTGAGTGTCAGCATCGAGCCACCGTCACCCATCAGCTTTTCGGCGCGCTGGGCCACGGCGGTAAAGGAATAGACGGAAATGTCCATCGTCATGCGGAAATTGTCCTGCGTGGTATCCACATAACGGCCGCGCAGCTGGCTCTTGTCGGAATAGCCGATGGCGTGGACGACAAAGTCGAGGCCGCCCCATTCCTTTTCAAGGGTTGCAAACAGCGCGTCGATCGAGGCGGTGTCGGTCACGTCGCATTCAAGCACCAGCTTGACGCCCAGCTTTTCGGCCAGCGGCTTGACGCGTTTTCCCAGCACCTCGCCCTGATAGGAAAAGGCCATTTCGGCACCCTGTTCGGCCAGCGCCTGCGCGATGCCCCAGGCCATCGACTTGTCATTGGCAACGCCCATGACAAGCCCGCGCTTGCCGCTCATCAGTCCTGCACTCATCACACGCCCTCGGATCGGTTCAAGATACCCCCGTTTATGCCAAGGCGCGCCCACCATCAAGTGCGGGGGAACAAGTGCTGCGGGCAGGCAAACCGGGGCCATCGCGATTTTCCGCTGGTCACGAACCGGCGGCGCGCTAAAACAGGGGAAACCGGATGCTTGGGGGAATGACATGACCGACCGCACAGGAATTTTCGCAGGCAGTGATCCTTTCGAGATCGCGCGGCGCTGGCTTGCCGAGGCGGAAAAGACCGAGCCCAACGACCCCAACGCGATTGCCCTGGCCACGGTCGATGCCGAGGGCATGCCCGATGTGCGCATGGTGCTGCTCAAGGAAATCGAGGCCGCTGCATTTGTGTTCTACACCAATTACGAAAGCACCAAGGCGCGCGAAATCGAGGCCACCGGCAAGGCCGCTTTTGTCATGCACTGGAAATCCTTGCGCCGCCAGATCAGGGTGCGGGGCACTGTCGAAAGGGAAGACGGCCCAAAGGCCGACGCCTATTTTGCCTCGCGCGCCTTGAAAAGCCGCCTTGGCGCCTGGGCATCACGGCAAAGCCGGCCGTTGAAGTCGCGCGCGGCGTTGATGGCCGAGGTGGCACGCATCAGCGCCCGTTTCGGCACCAATCCACCGCGCCCGCCCTTCTGGGGGGGATACCGCATCATCCCGACCGAGATCGAGTTCTGGGCCGATGGCGCCTTTCGTTTGCACGACCGTTTCCGCTGGACCCGCAGCACAGCCGAGGCCCCGTGGGAGATTGCCAGACTCAGCCCGTGATGTTTGAGGTGGGCGCGATTGTGCTGAACTGTGCACCCGCATAGGTTGGGGCGATTGTTCTGTAGATCGTAACGTCCCAGAAAAAATGCAAATATTTCCATCCCTAAGGCTGGAAATGTACAAATAATCTGTTACCTTCCCGCCGGGTCAACTATCTGGATGCACGCTAAGGTGGAACAAGAAACGACTATAACCGGCCAGGTCAAATGGTTTGATACGACCAGGGGCTTTGGCTTCATAGTGGCAGATGCCTGCGAATCAGACATCTTGCTGCATGCAAATGTCTTGCGCAGCTTTGGTCGGACATCCGTTGCGACAGGGGCAAAGGTTACGGCCGAAGTCCGGCAGACGGAACGGGGGTGCCACGCCACCAGAATCGTTGATATTTCGATCCCCGAGCAGGGAAACGGGCGCGAAGTCTTTGATCGGCTTTATGCCGAAAGTGGCGATTCCCCGCCGCGGATCGACAACACCCTTCGACCGGCGCGGGTGAAATGGTTCGATCGCGCCAAGGGGTTCGGTTTTGCCAACACCTTTGGCGAGGCGGATGACGTGTTCATCCATGTCGAGGTTCTGCATGCCTGCGGCCTGGCCGACCTGCAAGGTGGTGAAGCCATTGCCCTGCGCGTTGCCGAGGGGCCAAAGGGGCGCATGGCCTGGGATGTTCGTGTCTGGGACCATGCGTTGAAGGAAGACGAACAATGAGGATCCTCCGCCTTGCCCTGATATTGGTGCTTGGCCTTGGTGCCGGCGTGGTTACGGCGGGTACGGGATGCACGCCCTCACAGGTTACATTACGGGGTGACTGGGGCGAGGCGGCGTTTTCGGTGGAAATAGCCGACAATGATGAAAGCCGCGCCCGCGGCCTGATGTTTCGCAAATCGATGCCGGACTTTTCCGGAATGCTGTTCGTGTTTGACAAACCCCAGCGTGCTCAATTCTGGATGAAGAACACATTCATTCCACTGGACATGCTGTTTATCGATGGCTCCGGTGTGGTCAGGCGGATCAAGCAGAATGCGACGCCCCACAGCACCGCGATCATCGACGGTGGCGAAGGGGTGAAGGCCGTTCTGGAGGTCAATGGCGGGGTTGTAGAACGCCTTGGTATCACCCCCGGCACCCAGATCCAGCACCCTGTATTCGGCCCTTCAGCCGCCTGGCCCTGCCCGTGAAAACGCCTGCGATATTCGCTCTTTTCAAGCGGGTTGCGGGGCTGTAGACAGGCGCGCAAGGTTCGGGGCGTGGCGCAGCCTGGTAGCGCGACGGTTTTGGGTACCGTAGGTCGTGAGTTCGAATCTCGCCGCCCCGACCATTTTCCAGATCACCATGTCGATCCATCCCGCGCCAAGGGATGGCTTCCGCCACTGGCCCGCCCATGAAACATCAGGGCCCCATGCGGCATTGCCGGCCCCTATTGGGCCGGGTTCAATGTCGTGATCCCCACGGCGGCGCCACGCGCAAGTTCGGGGTCAAGGGACATGGGAACATATTCCCCGCGCCGCCAGAGCTGCGCCAGATCGTCATAGTGGCGCGACAGGAAATGCCCGCTTTGTCCGGTCGAGATGATGAATACCGACGAGTCCGGGTCGGCAAGGTCATAGACCCCCCGATACCCCGCGCCATGGACGTTCAGATAGGGGTTTGGCCCAGAACCCTTGGTCTTGCCGCGCAGCAGCGTGTTGTCGCCGCCCGAGGTGGACTGGTGAATGTTGACGAGCCATTTCAGCACCGGCAGCTTGCCAAGCACCTGATGGTCATGTGTCGCGATATGCGCGTCACCCCAGCGCCAGCTTTCGATCTTGTCTCCATAGGTCTGCGCAAGTCCCAGAAGCGCGGTGTCCAGTGATGTGCGGGCAATTTCCGCACAGCTTTCGCGCGGCGCGGTTTCGGCCCTGTCGCACCAGATCGAGGCGCCGTTTACATCGCGAAAGACCCGTTCCAGAAACAGTGGATCCGGGCGCGTGAATTTCTTGGCCAGCGGGCCAAGATCATCCTGCACAAGCGCCATTTGCAGGTTGCGCATCCAGGCCATATAGATCAGCGGCTCGGGCATGTGTTCGTTCATGGCGCCGTTCCACTTGGCAAGCAGGGCCAGCGCCTTGCGCCGCATCGAACCTGTCTTGTCCGAGGCTGGCGTTTCGGCCTCGGCCCACAGATCGCGCGCGATCAGCGGCAACAGGGCGCGGGCGGAAAAGGAAACCTCGTCGGTCTGCCCCTCGATAAAGCTTTCGCGCGTATGCACCTTGCGGCTGCTCAGCAGCTTGGTCAGGCGTTCGATTCGCTGCGTGTCGCCCCAGATATAGCTGACATGATAGGGAAATGGCCGATCGACGATCTTGTTGTTGGTATTGGCGACGATCCCGCCGGTGGGGTTCAGGAAACGCGGATTGGTTTCATAGGGCAGATAGCCCAGCCAACGGTTTTCACTGACCCAGCCCGGTGCGGGCAGGCGGCCGCGGGTCTGGCTGCCGGCAAGGCGGTTGGGCATCTTGCCCACCATCTGCAGCGCGATCGAATCCTTGTCGGCAAGCGTCAGGTTCTGCGATGGCGAGATGAAGTCGCGCTCAAGCGCGATGGCGTCCTTCACGCTGCCCGCCCGCATCAAACGCATGGCGGCGGTCATCGAGGGGTCGTTCGGGTCAAGTGCCGTCCAGGCCAGCGACATGACATGCCCTTCGGGAATGATGGCGTCGGTTCCGTACTGGTTCCTGGGCAGGACCGGGCCGTTTTCCGTCCAGCGCAGCGTGACCTTGACAGGATCCTGGCCCTTGACCTTGATCACGGTTTCGCGCGTCTTGAACGGCTTGTAGCCTTCGGGGGTAAGATATTCATCGGGGTTGTTGGGGTTCACGCGCTCGACGAACAGATCCTGATCGTCCAGATAGGACGAGGTCAGCCCCCAGGCCAGCTTCTGGCTGCGCCCGATCAGGATGGCCGGCATGCCGGGGATGGTGCCGCCGATCACGTCGCCGGTCGAAAGCTGCATATGCGCCAGATACCAGATGGATGGTGCGGTAAAGCCCAGATGCGGGTCATTTGCCAGAAGGGTCGATTTCGTTGCCGTACGCGATGGCGCCGCGGCCCAGGCGTTCGAGGCGCCGGCCATGCCCGGTTCGGGCACCGGATCAAAGGGCAGGGCAGGGGCCGGGGCGAGGGCCGCAAACTGGCGCTTCTTGTCCTGCATCAGATCGGGAAACAGACTGCCATATTCGGGCAGGGCGGCCGCTCCGGGGCCGGGGGCCTCGGGCAGGATGTCGTTGATGCGGGCGCTGTTGTCGCCAAGCGTCAGCGACACCTTGGCACGCAGGATTTCGGCCTTCATCTGGCCGGAAAGCTGAAGCGCCATGATCTTGAGAATTGCCAGGCTGTCCGCCGGGCGCCAGGGGTCGATCTTGTTGGAAAACAGAAAGAATTCGGGCGCCCCGCGGCCAAGGGCCTTTTCGCGCACGGTTTCGATCCATGCGTTTACCCCGTCGGCATAGGCCTGAAGTTCGGCCTTTTGCTGGGGCGATTGCGCGGCAACGGCCTTTTCGGCCATGCCATACAAGTCGAGCTGGCGCAGGAAGATATCGACCGGCAGCGTCTTGTTGCCGAACAGTTCCGACAGCCGGCCCTGTGCGGTGCGCCGCATCATGGTCATTTGCCACAGCCTGTCCTGGGCATGGACAAAGCCAAGCGCGAAAAAACTGTCGAGGTCGTTCTTTGCAAAGATATGCGGCACGTCGTTGTTGTCGCGCACGATCTCGACCTTGCCCTTGATGCCCTTCAGGCTGAAGGTGGCGTTGTAATCGGGCAGCGAGCGCGAGGCGAGGTAATAGACAAGCCCAATCCCGCCGATGGCGACAATAATGAGAAACAGGAAAATCCGTTTGAACCAACGAAAAAAGACAGCCATTGCGATGATATTCCTTGTCACGGGTTGACCCGGTTTGTTCCTGCGCCATGATGCAGGCAGACGAACGGATTTGCGAGGAAAAAAATGGCCAGAACCGCGTTTATAGGACTAGGGGTTATGGGGTATCCCATGGCAGGACACCTTTTGAAGGCAGGGCACGAGGTCACGGTGTATAACCGCACCCGTGCCAAGGCCGAAAAATGGGTTGCCGAACATGGAGGCACCATGGCCGAGAGCCCCGCAGAGGCAGCCAAAGGGGCGGAATTCGTTTTTGCCTGTGTGGGAAATGACGACGATCTGCGCGCTGTCACCATCGGCGAAGGGGGTGCCTTCGAGGGGATGGACAAGGGCGCGGTCTTTGTCGATCACACCACCGTTTCGGCCCGCGTCACGCGTGAACTTGCCGCGATCGCCGACGAGCGCGGCTTTTCCTTTGTCGATGCGCCGGTTTCGGGCGGGCAGGCGGGCGCGGAAAACGGCCAGCTTTCGGTCATGTGCGGCGGGCCGGCCGAGGCCTATGCGCGCGCCGAGCCGGTGATTGACGCCTATGCCAAGGCCTGCGCGCGTCTGGGGGAAAGTGGGGCCGGGCAGCTGACCAAGATGGTCAACCAGATCTGCATTGCGGGTCTGGTGCAGGGGCTGGCCGAGGGCCTGAATTTCGCGCAGGCTGCCGGTCTGGATGGCAAGCAGGTGGTCGAGGTCATCATGCATGGCGCGGCCGGGTCGTGGCAGATGTCCAACCGCTATGAAACCATGCTGGATGACGAATTCGATTTCGGCTTTGCCGTGGACTGGATGCGCAAGGATCTGGGGATTTGCCTTGACGAAGGCAATGCCAACGGCGCGCCGCTGCCGGTGACGGCGCTGGTGGATCAGTTCTACAAGGATGTGCAGAACATGGGCGGCGGGCGCTGGGACACGTCCAGCCTGATCCGCCGCTTGCGTGGGGCGTCAGGCAAGGGCTGAACTGCCCCGGACTGATCGGATATCGCGTGAAGAAAAAAGGGGGCCGCATGATGGGGCCCCCTTTCGGTATTTCTGTGAGTGGTTGCCGAGAACCTATCGCAGGATACGGGTGTATTTCGTGCCTTCCAGCGTCGCCCCGACAAGCAGGCCGGCGCGCCCGTAAACCAGTGCGATCACCGGCGAGCGCAGCTTTGTCGTGTCGATGCCGACGCCGTCACCCTTGTTCTTGATGACATAGGTCACATCGGCCCCGACCTGCCAGCCGGCCGAGCGGCGGAAATCGGAAAGCGATTCCTCGTTCATGAAGAACAGGGTATGCGCGTATTGCTGAACGCCCAGCTGCATGCCCCAGCTGCCCTGCGCCATGGAATAGTAATCGACCGGCGCCCCGCCGATGATCAGCGCGCCCTCGCCATAGGCGCCGCCCCAGCCGAATGCCGCCTTGGTGATGGTCGGCATCACCAGCATGCCGGCCGCGCGATCGGCCAGATCCCTGGAGCCGGGCACCTCCTTGTACATCTGTTGCAGGGCCAGTTCGACGCGATAGTCGATCCGCGCGCTGCGCGAATTGCCGATGCCGTTGCCGCAGGCGGCCAGCGTGACGCCGGCACCTGCCAGAAATGTGCGACGGGTCCATTTGCTCATGGGGTATTCCTCGATTGCTGCTCTTGCCCGGTCCATTGCCGTGGTTGCGCGAAGTATAGGGGATTCAGAAAGGGCTGTCACCATATCCGGTAGCTGTTACCAGAGGATGGGCAATTTCCCGCCGTTAGCGGCCGTGCCTCAGTTTCCGGCCAGGATGGCGGCAACCCTTGGCGCGAAATAGGTCAGGATTCCATCGCATCCGGCACGTTTGAATGCCAGCAGCGATTCGAGCATTGCCTTTTCTTCGTCAATCCAGCCATTGCGGCCCGCGCCGGCGATCATCGCGTATTCGCCCGACACCTGATAGGCGAATGTCGGCACGCCGAATTCGTCTTTCACGCGGCGGCAGATGTCCAGATAGGGCATGCCCGGCTTGACCATCACCATGTCGGCGCCCTCGAACAGGTCGCGTGCCACCTCGCGCAGGGCCTCGTCGCTGTTGGCGGCGTCCATCTGATAGGTCTTCTTGTCGCCCTTCAGCGCGCCGCTGGCGCCAACCGCATCGCGGAACGGGCCGTAAAAGGCCGAGGCATATTTGGCCGAATACGACATGATCAGCACGTCGGAAAATTCATGGCTTTCCAGCGCCTGCCGGATGACACCGATGCGCCCGTCCATCATGTCGCTGGGGCCAAGGATGTCGGCGCCCGCCTCGGCATGGGCCAGGGCCTGTTTTTCAAGGGCCACAAGGGTTTCGTCGTTCAGCACCACGCCGTCGCGCACGATCCCGTCATGGCCGTCGGAATTGTAGGGGTCAAGCGCCACATCCAGCATGATCGCGATGTCGGGCACTGCCGCCTTGATGGCGCGTGTGGCCGTGTTGACAAGGTTGTCGGGGTTCCAGGCCTCTTCGGCGCCGGGGGTTTTCAGTGCCGGGTCGGTATAGGGAAACAGCGCCAGTGCCGGAATGCCCAGATCGGCCGCCTGCTGCGCCGCCTTGACCGCGTTGTCGATGCTCAACCGTTCGACCCCGGGCATCGAGGGGATGGGCTCGCGCATATTGTCGCCGTCGCGCACGAAGATCGGCCAGATCAGATCATCGATCGTCAGGGTGTTTTCCCGAACCATTGCGCGCAGCCCTTCGGTGCGGCGCAGGCGGCGAGAGCGACTCAGTGGAAAGGGGGCGACGGTCGGGCGCATGACGGGCTCCTATGGCGATTTTCGGGTTGTTTGCCACGGTACGGCAGCAGATCACAAGAAAATATCCGGTTTTTTGGGTGGAATTTCCTGCGCCAGTCGATACTGTGCGCGCAAAATCGGCATTCGCAGGCATATCTCTTGGACTGGTACGCAAACGTTCTTGAACTGATCGACATGCGCTCCTTTACCAGCATCTGGTACTGGATCATGCTGGCTGTGCTGTGGTCCACAACCGCGCATTGGACATTGGGCGTGCCCTATGATGCCGTCGCCCGCGCACGCCGCGCCAGGGGTGGCGCCGCGCAGGAGGATCTGGAAACCCTGGTGCGCGTCAACTGCAACCGCATCACCCATATCTTTGACGTGTCGGGGATCTGGATCGTGGGATTCGCGTTTTTCCTGCTGGCGGCGCTGGCTGTTCTCGGGTTCTCTTATAATGTCGAATTGGCCCAGGCCGTCTTTCTGATTGCTGCGCCATGGTCGCTGGTTGCGCTGATGTCGGCCCATCACGCGCGTCGGATCAGGGCAGAGGGCATCCATGGCGAGGCCCTGCGCCGTCATCTGGCGCGACTGCGCTTTTACAACCAGCTGATCGGGCTGATCTCGATCTTCATCACCGCCTTTTGGGGGATGTGGCACAATCTGAACGCCACGGTGCTGTGATCCTCTCTTGCGGGGCAGCCGCCCCTTGCTATAGCTCTCCGGCCCATGTCCGCAAACACGCATAATCAGCTTCTGACCGTATCCGGCGCGCCCGAAGGCTTTGACGCCCGCCTTGTGGCCGAGCTGCTGCAAAAGCGTGGCAAGCCGGTCGTTCATGTCGCGCGCAATGACAAGCGGCTGGAGGAGATGCGCCGCGCGCTGGAATTCGTGGCGCCGGGGCTGCCGGTGTTCACCTTTCCGGCCTGGGACTGCCTGCCCTATGACCGTGTGTCGCCGAACGCCGACATCTCGGCCACCCGCATGGCGCTGCTGGCGATGCTGGCGCACGGGTTCAAGGGCGATTTCGTGTTGCTGACCACCGTCAACGCCGTCACCCAGCGCCTGCCCCGGCGCGCGCTGATGCGCGATGCCGCCTTTACCGCCACGGTCGGCCAGCGCATCGACGAGGACGCCTTGCGTGCATTCCTGGTGCGCATGGGCTTTACCCAGGCCCCGACCGTGACCGAGCCGGGCGATTATGCCATTCGCGGCGGGCTGATCGACGTGTTTCCACCGGGCGAAAGCGGCCCCGTGCGACTGGACTTGTTCGGAGACGTTCTTGACGCCGCGCGCCGTTTTGACGTTGAAACCCAGCGCACCATCGAGCGTCTGGATCGGGTCGAGCTGGCGCCGGTGTCCGAGGTCATCCTTGACGAGGCCTCGATCACGCGCTTTCGCCAGAATTATCGGCTGGAATTCGGCGCTGCCGGCACCGACGACCCGCTTTACGAGGCCGTCAGCGCCGGGCGCAAGCATCAGGGCGTGGAACATTGGGCGCCGTTCTTTCACGAAAGCATGGAAACCCTGTTCGACTATCTGCCCGACGCGGTCATCTGTCTTGACGATCAGGCCACACCCGTGCGGCTGGAACGCTGGGCCACCATCACCGACCAGTATGAGGCACGACTTGATGCGCTGAAAAACCGCGCGCGGCTGGATTCGGTCTACAAGCCGTGTCCGCCGCAACTGCTGTATCTGGATGACGCGGCCTTTCGCCAGGCAACCGAGGGGCGCGAGATGCGCCAGTTCGCGGTGCTGCCGCAGGCCGCCGGGCTGAACGTGATCGACGCCGGCGGGCGCGTGGGGCGCGATTTCGCCCCCGAACGGCAGGCCGAGGAAACCGCCCTGTTCTCGGCGCTCGCCGATCATGTGCGCGCGCGCCTTGCCGAGGGCCATGTCATCATCGCCTCGTGGTCGGAAGGGGCACGCGAACGCCTGTCGCATCTGCTGGCCGACGAGGGGCTGGCCGGCACGCCGATTGCCAGCCTCGCCGATATGCCCGAGTTGCCGCAAGGGGGCAAGGGCGGGCTGTTTCTGGCCGTCTGGCCGCTGGAACACGGCTTTACCGCGCCGGGCCTGACGGTGATTTCCGAACAGGACGTGCTGGGCCAACGCCTTGTGCGCAAGCCGGGGCGCCGGCGGCGGGCCGAGAATTTCCTGACCGAGGTCAACGCCATCAGCCCCGGCGATCTGGTGGTGCATGTCGATCACGGCATCGGCCGCTACAAGGGGCTGGAAACCGTCACCGCCGCCGGCGCGCCCCATGAATGTCTGGCGCTGGAATATGCGGGCGGCGACCGGCTGTATCTGCCGGTGGAAAATATCGAGCTGCTGTCGCGCTACGGCCATGAAGAGGGGTTGCTCGACCGTCTCGGCACCGGCGCCTGGCAGGCCAAGAAGGCCCGCCTCAAGGAACGCATCCGCGAGATGGCCGACCGTTTGATCCGGGTGGCAGCGGAACGGGCGCTGCGCTCGGCCCCC
>WFQE01000340.1 GCA_015487165.1 Paracoccaceae bacterium
ATCCTGGTGAACTGCGCTGCCGATCAGCACATGGATGCGGATGCCGTCTTTGACGACATGCTGAAAACCAATGTGATTGCCGCCGAGCAGTTGACCCGCATCATGGCGGGGCAGGGTGGTGGGGCGGTTGTCAATATCTCGTCCATCGAGGCCAGCCACCCGGCATCAGGCCACGGGCGCTACGGTGCCAGCAAGGCCGCGCTCGAGGCGCTTACCAAGGCGCAGGCCGTGGAATTCGGCGCGCAGGGCCTGCGGGTCAACGCGGTTGCGCCGGGATTGATTGCGCGTGACGGGATCGAGGCCGACTGGCCCGAAGGCGTGGCCCGTTGGCAGGCTGCCTGTCCGCTGGGCCGCCTCGGGGATGCGCGCGATGTTGCCCATGCGGTGCTGTTTCTTGTGTCCGACCTGGCGGCATGGATCACCGGCACGGTGTTGACGGTTGACGGGGGCACCACGGCGGGGCCGGGCTGGTAGGCGCGTTATTGCAAATGGTCGCGCTCAGGTGCGCAAGGCTTGGCAAGCGGCTGTCTTTGTGCCTGACTGTGCAGGATGACGGAACAGGACAAGCTGGAAATTTCGGTTCTTGGCGGGATCGACGCCGTTGCCGCAGGGCAATGGGATGTGCTGGCCTGCCCCGAAGGCACGCCGCCTGACGACCCGTTCACCACGCACCGCTTTCTGAAGGCGCTGGAAGACAGCGGTTCGGTGGGCCCCGGTACCGGCTGGATGGCCCGACACATGGTGGTAAGACAGTCCGGGCGCCTGATCGCCGCGATGCCGCTATACGTCAAGGGCCACAGCCAGGGCGAATATGTGTTCGATCACGCCTGGGCGCGCGCCTATGAATCCGCGGGCGGGCGCTATTACCCCAAGCTGCAATCGGCGGTGCCGTTCACGCCTGTTACCGGGCGGCGGTTTCTTTGCGCGCCGGGTTTCGAAGAACAGGGGCGCTCCGCCTTGATTCAGGGGGCGATCGCTCTGGCATCGGAAAACGGGTTGTCGTCCTTTCATGTGACCTTCTGCACCGAACAAGAGGTCGCCGCGGGCAAGGCGCAAGGGTTGATGCACCGCATCGGTGAGCAATTTCACTGGGTCAATGACGGCTATCGGGATTTTGACGATTTCCTGTCGCGCCTTTCGTCGCGCAAGCGAAAGGCCATTCGAAAGGAACGCCAGCGCGCCCAGCAATTTGGCGGCACCATCCACCGTTTTTCGGGCGACGACATCAGGCCCGAACATTGGGACGCCTTCTGGGCCTTTTATCAGGATACCGGCGCACGCAAATGGGGCACGCCCTATCTGACGCGCGAATTTTTCGATCTGCTGCATGAAACCATGCGCAACGACGTGCTGCTGGTCATGTGCCGGCGCGATGGGCGCTGGGTGGCCGGTGCGATGAACATGATCGGGCGCGACACCTTGTTCGGGCGCTATTGGGGCGCGGTTGAACACCACCCCTTTCTGCATTTCGAGGTGTGTTACTATCAGGCGATCGAACATGCCATCAATACGGGCCTGCAAAAGGTCGAGGCCGGCGCGCAGGGCGAACACAAGCTTGCGCGCGGCTACATGCCGGTGCAAACACATTCCCTGCACTGGATCGCGGATCCGGGCTTTGCCCGCGCGGTGGCACAGTTCCTGAAGGACGAGCGCGTTGCAGTGGATGAAGAGATCGAGATAATGACAAGCTATGGCCCCTTCAGACGGGGCGGAGAGGACCATGAATGAGTGACGAGCTGAAAGAGCGCGACCGCGAAAAGGAACTGCCCCCCTTGTTTGATGCCGGGTGGGAAATGGTCGCAGGCCGTGATGCGATCCGCAAGACCTATGAATTCAAAAGCTTCATCGACGCCTGGGGCTGGATGACCCGCGCCGCCATCTGGGCCGAAAAGTGGAATCATCACCCGGAATGGTTCAACGTCTATAATCGCGTCGAAGTCACGCTGACCAGCCATGATGTCAACGGGCTTTCCCTGCGCGACGTGCGGCTGGCCCGCAAGATGGATCGGTTGGTGGACTGATCTCAGATCTGATCCAGCAGGGTTTCGGCTGCGGTCAGGTCGCAAACGCCGGACTGGGTTTCAAGGTTGAGCGCGCTGATCCTGCCATCCTCGACATATGCCGAAAAACGCAGGCAGCGGTTGATGAAACCCAGCTCGGGCAATGAAAAGGCAAGCCCCGCCGCCCTGGTGAATTCCGATGCACCGTCGGCCAGAAGTTCAACCCCGGCCGCCGCTGCGCCCATCGCGTCGTCCCACGCCTTCATTACAAATGGGTCGTTCACCGAAATGCAGACGATGTGATCGACACCCTTGGCGCGAAAGGCGTCGGCGTTGCGGATGAAACCGGGCAGGTGCAGGGCTGAACAGGTGCGCGTGAACGCCCCCGGCAGACCAAATATCACCAGTTTCTTGCCGTCGCGCCGGCTGGCGATACTGACCTGTTCCGGCCCGTTTTCACCAATGCGCATCAGTGTTGCGTCGGGCAGCATGTCTCCGACCTTGATCATCCTTTCTTCCCCTTGTTTGTTATTGGCCTTTCATGCGGCAAGGATATAGGTTCAGCGGGCAGTGGAAAGCATCAATTGGCGGGGGTGACATGACGGAGATCGTGGTTGTCGGGGCAGGGCAGGCGGGTGCATCGCTGGTGGCCAAGCTGCGTGCGCTGGGTTTTGACGGCGGGATCACCCTGATCGGCGATGAACCCGTGCCACCCTATCAGCGCCCGCCGCTTTCCAAGAAATACCTGCTGGGCGAGATGGATCTTGAACGGCTGTATCTGCGGCCCGAAAGTTTCTACAGCGACAACAACATCACCTTGTGCACGGGCTCGCGGGTGGACGCCATCGACCCCGACCGGCAGGTTCTGCTGCTGGCGGGCGAGGAACTCCCCTATGATGAACTGGTGCTGACCACGGGATCGACCCCGCGCCGCCTGCCTGCCTCGATCGGCGGCGATCTCGAGGGGGTTCATGTCGTGCGCACGCTTGCCGATGTCGATGCAATGGCGCCCGAATTTGCGCCGGGGCGGCGTTTGCTGGTGGTTGGCGGCGGTTATATCGGGCTCGAGGCCGCGGCGGTGGCCGCACTCAAGGGGCTGCATGTCGTGCTGGTCGAGGCGGCCGAGCGCATCCTTCAACGTGTCGCCGCGCCCGAGACCGCGGATTTCTTTCGCGCGTTGCACCAGGCCCACGGCGTCGATATCCGCGAGGGTGTCGGCCTTGCGCGCCTGACGGGCGATGGCAGGGTGGATGGCGCCGAGCTGAGCGACGGCAGCACGATCAGCGCCGATTTCGTGATCGTCGGCGTCGGGATCACGCCTGCGACCGACGTGGCGGATGCCGCTGGCCTGAAGATCGACAATGGCATCTGGACCGACGCACAGGGCCGCACCAGCGCGCCCCATATCTGGGCGGCGGGCGATTGCGCCTCGTTTCCGTGGCAGGGCGGGCGGCTGCGGCTGGAATCGGTGCCCAACGCCATCGATCATGCCGAATGCGTGGCCGAAAACCTGCTGGGTGCGGGCAAGGAATATGTCGCCAGGCCGTGGTTCTGGTCGGACCAGTATGACGTCAAGTTGCAGATCGCCGGGCTGAATACGGGCTATGACAATATCGTCACGCGCAAGGGCGAGACGGGGCAGTCGGTCTGGTATTACCGTGGTGACAGCTTGCTGGCGGTGGATGCGATGAACGACCCGCGCGCCTACATGATCGGCAAGCGGCTGATCGAGGCCGGGCGCAGCGCCGACAAGGCCTTGGTGGCCGACACGGCCAGCGATCTGAAATCGCTGCTGAAACCTTCCTGACATGCGCATCATCGGCGGCAGATATCGCGGGCTGCGGCTGGCATCCGTGGGCAAGGGGGACGCGGCGGCGCATCTGCGCCCCACCACCGACCGTGTGCGCGAAAGCATTTTCAACCTGCTGGTCAATGGCAGCCAGGGCGATGTGATCACGGATGCGCGGGTGCTGGATGTCTTTGCCGGCACCGGCGCGCTGGGGCTGGAGGCGCTCAGCCGGGGGGCGACCTGCGCCGCGTTCATGGACACCGGGCGCAAGGCGCTGGCGTTGATTGCGCAGAACGTCGCGCTGTGCCGGGCTGACGAGGTGGCACAGGTGATACGGCGCGACGCCACGCGCCCCGGCCGGAACGAAGATGCGCCTTTCGATCTGGTGTTCCTTGACCCGCCTTATGGCAAGGGGCTGGGGGAAAAGGCGCTTGCGGCGCTGGCCCTGGGCGGTTGGCTGAAAGACGGCGCGGTTGTGATGTGGGAAGAGGCCGCTCGCCAGCAGCCGCCCGCCGGTTTCACCCTGCAGGACGCCCGCCGATATGGCGACACATGGGTGCATCTGTTGCGGTTTGACGGTATCTGAGCACTCACGCCCTTGCCCGTCGATTCCCGATATGTGAATGTCCGCCACATGCAGCCAGGGACAAGCCGAACCAACGTGAGCAACCTCGACGACCTTCTTCATTCCGTGTTCGGTTTCGACCATTTCCGCCCCGGCCAGCGCGAAATCGTCGAGGCCGTGAGCCAGGGCCGCAACGTGCTGGCGATCATGCCCACGGGCGGGGGCAAGTCGCTGTGCTATCAGCTGCCGGCACTGGCGCGCGACGGGGTGACGGTGGTGATCTCGCCGTTGATCGCGCTGATGCGCGACCAGGTGCGCGCCCTGCGCGAGCTGGGCGTCAGCGCCGGCGCTCTGACCAGTGGCAACACCGACGAGGAAACCGAAGAACTGTTTCAGGCCCTGGATGATGGCAGTCTGCGCCTGCTCTATATCGCCCCCGAACGTCTGGCCAATCCGGGGACCGAGCGCCTGTTGCGCAGGGCAAAGACCACCCTGATCGCCGTGGACGAGGCCCATTGCGTCAGCCAGTGGGGCCATGATTTCCGGCCCGATTACCTGCGGATCGGTGATTTGCGTCGCCGTCTTGGCCTGCCGCTTGCGGCCTTTACCGCGACCGCCGATGCCGAAACCCGGGCCGAGATCGTCACCCGCCTGTTTGACGGGGTCGCGCCCGAAACCTTTCTTCGCGGCTTCGACCGCCCCAATATCACGCTGGCCTTTCAGCCAAAGAACAAGCCGCGCGAGCAGATCCTTGCCTTTGCGGCGGCGCGCAAGGGCCAGTCGGGGATTGTCTATTGTGCAACCCGCGCCCGCACCGAAACCCTGGCCCGCGCCCTGTCTGATGCGGGGCACAACGCGGTTGCCTATCACGCGGGGCTGGAGGCCGAGGAAAGGCGCATCGTCGAAAGCCGCTTCAGCCGCGAAGACGGGCTGATCGTGGTCGCCACGGTCGCCTTTGGCATGGGGGTGGACAAGCCCGATATCCGCTGGGTGGCGCATTCCGATCTGCCCAAATCCATCGAATCCTATTATCAGGAAATCGGCCGCGCGGGCCGCGACGGGGCACCGGCTGACACGCTGACACTGTATGGCGCCGATGACATCCGTCTGCGTCGCGCCCAGATCGACGAGGGCCTCGCGCCCCCCGAACGCAAAGAGGCCGATCACGCCCGGCTGAATGCCCTGCTGGGGCTGGCCGAGGCACGTCACTGCCGGCGGCGGGTGCTGCTGCGCTATTTTGGCGAGGAAATCGACGCTTGCGGCAATTGCGACCTTTGCGCCGACCCGCCCGAGCTGTTTGACGGCACCGAGGCCGTGCGCAAGGCGCTGTCGGCCATCTTGCGCACCGATCAGGGTTTTGGCGCGGGCTATCTGATCGACCTGCTGCGCGGGGTGGCCAATGACCGCATCCGTGCCCGTGGCCATGATAGCCTGCCCACCTTTGGCGTGGGGGCGGATCTGAGCAAGGGCGAATGGCAGGCCATATTCCGCCAGATGATGGGCTATGACCTGATCCGCCCCGACGCCGCGCGCCACGGTGCCCTGCGCATGACACAGGCCGCCCGCCCGATCCTGCGCGACGAACAGAAGATCGAGCTGCGCCGCGACACCATCAAGGCAACCCCGACCCGTGCCACCCCCCTCGCGCTGGTTGCCGAAGAGGACGAGCCGCTGCTTGCCGCGCTCAAGGCAAAGCGCCGTGAACTGGCCGAGGCGATGAAGGCACCGGCCTATGTGGTGTTTCCCGACCGCACATTGATCGAGATGGCCAGCCTGCGGCCTGCAACGCTGGATGAATTTGCCCGTCTCAACGGGGTGGGGGCGAAAAAGCTGGAAAAATACGGGGATGCGTTCCTTTCGGTCATCAATGGCGCGCCTCCGCCCGATCTGCACCCCGCGCGGCGCAAGCTGGCGGGAAGCGCGGGCGGCAGCCTGTTCGACCGGCTGCAAGAGGCGCAGATCGCGCTGGCCCGCGGCGAGGATGGCACCGGCAAGCCGATGAGCTGCACCAGCCGCGAACTGGCCCGTCTTGCGGCGCAACGCCCCGATGACATTGGCGGCATTGCCCGCATACTGGGCGAGACACGGGCGCAAAGATTCGGCCCGCGTTTCATGGAAATTCTGACCTGCGGGGAATGATACGGACATGCTGACAGTGATCTCACCCGCCAAGCGGCTCGATTTCGGCCCTGCCCCCTTGTCCATAGCGCCGAGCCGGCCGGAGTTTCACGATGACGCGGTTGCGCTGGCCCGTCTTGCAGGCGCGCTGGATGTGGACGGTTTGCGCAAGCTGATGAAGATCAGCGAGGCACTGGCCGTCAAGACGCAGGGGTATTTTCGCGGCTTTCAGGGCGCGCCGGATGCGGATTCGCTCAAACCCGCGGTGCTGGCCTTTGCCGGCGATACCTATGCGGGGCTGGAGGCTGCCTCGCTGGACGCTGACGAGATGGCCTATGCCCAGGATCACCTGCGCATCCTGTCGGGGCTGTATGGCCTGCTGCGCCCGATGGACCTGATCCAGCCCTATCGCCTGGAAATGGGCAGCCGTCTGGAAAACGCGCGCGGAAAATCCCTGTATGACTGGTGGGGTGAACGCCTTGCCCGTAAGCTGGAAGAACAGGCCCGCAATGTGCAGACCGATATCGTGGTGAATTGTGCCTCGGTCGAATATTTCACCGCCCTGCGCCCCGATGATCTGCGGCTGCGCGTCATCACGCCGGTCTTCATGGAAGATCGCAACGGGCAGGCGAAGATCATCAGCTTTTACGCCAAGAAGGCCCGTGGTGCGATGGCGCGATTCATCCTCCAGAACCGGATCGACCGGCCCGAGGGGCTGCATGATTTCGACCTGGGTGGATACCGCTTTCAGCCCGACATGTCGGAAGGCGACCGGATGGTGTTCCTGCGCGCGGGTGACGGCGACTAGGGCCTATCCGCGTTTGCCGTATCCCCCCCGGATTGCCTGCAATCCGGTTCGCGCCCGACCCCGCCCCTCCAGGCGGACGCGAATTGGTGGTGCTGTTTCAACAGATTGCAGCGTTTCACTCGTGAAGGCCGGCGCGCAAATCTCGGTGCGCCCCCCTCGGGGTCGGGCGCGAACCTCGCCTTGCGCCAAGTTTCCAATGATTCGGTAAACACGCGCAGTCCCCAAGGGGGCGCATCCGTTCAGTCGAACACCCCGTGACAGAACCATCCCCCTGACATCAGCCCACCATGGGCGCGGAACAGCCATAATCGCGGCCCTTGGGATGTGGCCACCTGCCAGTAATCGCGGATGCCCGACCGCCAGGCTGGATCGTCCAGCCACCATTCGGGGGCGATACGCTCGGGGCCGGTGG
>WFQE01000341.1 GCA_015487165.1 Paracoccaceae bacterium
GTATTGTCGAAAGCGTGCGCGGCCCCGGCGGCGGCTATCGCCTGGCGCGGGCGACGTCCGAAATCAGGGTTTCCGACATCCTTGCGGCGGTCGATGAAACCATGGACGCAACCCAGCGCGGGGCAGGGGCCTCGGGCGGGGGTGGCGGCACGCCGGAACAGGAAATGACCGACAAGCTGTGGGAGCAGCTTTCCGCCCATGTCTATGTGTTCCTGCACCAGACGCGGCTTTCCGACATTCTTGAGGATCATCTTGTGCCGTGCCCGGCCGTTCCCGCAATCGTGGAGTTCGTGGACGAATGAGCGCGCGCGTTTATCTTGACTGGAACGCCACAGCACCGCTGAGGGCCGAGGCCCGCGTGGCCATGCTGGCGGCGATGGATGTGGTCGGCAACCCTTCCTCGGTGCATGCCGAGGGGCGTGCTGCCCGGGCGGTGGTCGAACGCGCGCGCGAACAGCTGGCCGAGGCCCTTGGCGCCGCAGCTGCCGATATCGTCTTTACATCCGGCGCAACCGAGGCCGCCGCGCTGGCGCTCGCCGGGCGCGACCTGCAATGCGCCATGGTCGAACATGAATGCGTGACCGCCTGGTGCGAGGCTGAACTTGATGCCGGTGCCGATGGCAAGGTTGCCGTGGAAGACCCCACGAATTCGGCGCTGCAACTGGCCAATGGCGAGACCGGCATCATTCAGGATCTGCCCGAGGGGCTGGCGGTTTCCGATCTGGTGCAGGGTTTTGGCAAGCTGCCATTCGGCTTTGACTGGTCGGGTGTATCGATCGGTTTCGTTTCGGCGCACAAGTTTGGTGGCCCCAAGGGGGTTGGCGCGCTGGTGATGAAACAGGGGATCGACCTGCTGCCCCGCATGCGCGGTGGCGGTCAGGAAATGGGGCGCCGCTCGGGCACCGAGAACGTGATTGGCATTGCCGGCCTCGGTGCTGCGGCCGCAGCCGCCCGCCGCGACCTTGACAATGGTCGCTGGGACGAGGTCGCCGCCCTGCGCGACCGGCTTGAATCGCGCCTGCTGGACGCCGTGCCAGACCTTGCAATCATCGGGCGGGGGCAAAAGCGCCTGCCCAATGTGACCTGCTTTGCCGTGCCGGGCTGGAAGGGTGAAACCCAGGTCATGCAGATGGATCTGGCGGGCTTTGCGGTATCGGCAGGCTCGGCATGTTCAAGCGGTAAGGTCAGGCCCTCCAAGGTGTTGCGGGCGATGGGGCTGGATGATGTGACCGCCAGCAGTGCGCTGCGGGTGTCGATCGGCCCCGACACGAAAGAAGGCGATCTGATGCGTTTTGCGGATGCGTGGATCAAGGCCCATCAAAGGCGGGCTGCGACAACAGGCGCGGCTGCCGCCGGCTGAATTATGTGAACAGGCCCCCCACATGGTTGGGGGTGAAAGGAAACGACGGATGACAAGCATGGACAAGGTTGCCGAAGCACCGAAGGTCAAGGAAGGTGTCGATCAGGAAACGGTCGATGCCGTCCAGTCGGTTGGCGAAAAATACAAATACGGTTTCGAGACCGATATCGAGATGGATTTCGCGCCCAAGGGCCTGAACGAGGATATCGTCCGCCTGATTTCGAAAAAGAATGACGAACCCGAATGGATGCTGGAATGGCGCCTTCAGGCATTCACCCGCTGGCAGCAGATGGAAGAGCCCGACTGGGCCATGGTCAATTATCCCGAGATCGACTTTCAGGATATCTATTACTATGCGCGGCCCAAAAGCATGGAGGAAAAGCCCAAATCGCTGGACGATGTGGACCCCAAGCTGCTGGCTACCTACGAGAAACTGGGCATTCCGCTGAAGGAACAGATGATCCTTGCCGGTGTCGAGGGTGCCGATCAGTCCCCCGCGGATGCGCGCGTCGAAGGTGGAACCGAAGGCCGCAAGGTGGCCGTGGATGCGGTGTTCGACAGCGTCTCGGTCGGCACGACCTTCAAGGAAGAGCTGGCGCGTGCCGGCGTGATCTTTTGTTCTATCTCCGAGGCGATCAGGGAACACCCGGATCTGGTAAAAAAATACCTCGGCAGCGTGGTGCCCCAGTCCGACAACTATTATGCAACGCTTAACAGCGCGGTGTTTTCGGATGGCAGCTTTGTCTATATCCCGCCCGGCGTGCGCTGCCCGATGGAGCTGTCCACCTATTTCCGCATCAACGCCGAAAACACCGGCCAGTTCGAGCGCACCCTGATCATCGCCGACAAGGGCAGCTATGTCAGCTATCTCGAAGGTTGCACCGCGCCCAAGCGTGACACCGCCCAGCTGCATGCGGCGGTGGTCGAGTTGGTCATCATGGAAGATGCCGAGATCAAGTATTCCACCGTTCAGAACTGGTTTCCGGGCGACGAAGAGGGCAAGGGCGGCATCTACAATTTCGTTACCAAGCGCGCCGATTGCCGCGGCGACCGGGCCAAGGTGATGTGGACGCAGGTGGAAACCGGCAGCGCCGTCACCTGGAAATACCCGTCCTGCATCCTGCGCGGCGACGAAAGCCAGGGCGAGTTCTATTCCATCGCCATCACCAACAACATGCAGCAGGCCGACACCGGCACCAAGATGATCCATCTGGGCAAGAATACCCGCTCGCGCATTGTTTCCAAAGGCATTTCCGCCGGTCGCGCCCAGAATACCTATCGCGGTCTGGTGTCCATGCACCCGCGTGCGAAAAACAGCCGCAACTATACCCAGTGCGACAGCCTGCTGATCGGCGACAAATGCGGTGCCCACACGGTGCCCTATATCGAGGTGCGCAACAATTCCTCGCGCGTCGAACACGAGGCGACCACATCCAAGGTGGATGACGAACAGCTGTTCTATTGCCGATCCCGCGGCATGAACGAGGAAGAGGCCCTTGCCCTGATCGTCAACGGCTTTGCCAAAGAGGTGTTGCAGGCCCTGCCGATGGAATTCGCCATGGA
>WFQE01000342.1 GCA_015487165.1 Paracoccaceae bacterium
GCCCACAAGGCCGCCGAAGACCGCGTGATCGACGCCCTTGCCGGTTCCGACGCCCGCGAATCCACCCGCGAGATGTTTCGCAAGAAGCTGCGCGAAGGCCTGCTTGACGACAAGATGATCGAGATCGAGGTTGCCGACACTTCCAACCCGATGCAGATGCTCGACCTTCCGGGCCAGCCCGGCATGGGGATGGGGATGCTCAACCTCGGCGATCTGTTCGGCAAGGCATTTGGCGGGCGCACGCAGCGCAAGCGCCTGTCGGTTGCCGACAGCTATGACCTGCTGATCAACGAAGAGGCCGACAAGCTGGTTGATCAAGAGGTCGTCACCCGTGAGGCCGTCAAGGCGGTCGAGGAAAACGGCATCGTCTTTCTGGACGAGATCGACAAGGTCTGTGCCCGCGCTGACGCCCGCGGCGCCGATGTTTCGCGCGAAGGCGTACAGCGCGACCTGCTGCCGTTGATCGAAGGCACAACCGTCAGCACCAAACATGGCCCCGTGCGCACCGACCACATCCTGTTCATCGCCTCGGGTGCCTTTCACATCGCCAAGCCCAGTGACCTGCTGCCTGAATTGCAGGGTCGCCTGCCGATACGGGTTGAACTGCGCGCCCTGACCGAAGACGATTTCGTGCGCATCCTGACCGAAACCGACAATGCCCTGACCCGCCAATACACCGCGCTGATGGCCACAGAAGAGGTTGAGGTCACCTTTACCGATGACGGCATCCACGCGCTGGCCCGCATCGCGGCCGAGGTCAACCAGTCGGTCGAAAATATCGGCGCGCGGCGGCTTTATACGGTGATGGAGCGTGTGTTCGAAGAGCTCAGCTTTACCGCCCCCGACAAGGCCGGCGCAAAGGTCACGGTCGATGCCGCCTTTGTCGAAAAGAACCTCGGCGACCTGTCGCGCTCGACCGACCTGAGCCGCTATGTGCTATAGGACAGGCGTGTGCTTTGGCACCTAATCAAAGTCATCCGCACCACCATCGTCATAGTCGTAATCGACACCCATGTCGTCAGAGCCGATTGACTGCCCCATCACGACAAACGGCAGGGCCGACCCGTCTTCGCTGACCCGTCTGCCCTGATCGTCAAGATAGACCTTGCGGCGCGCCTTCAGCGCCAGCGCGAACATGAGAACCGCAATGATGCCCAGCCCGCCGGCAATGGTCGTCGCAGCCATGACATCGCTTTGCGGCATGCCGCGGCTTTTCATGGAAAAGACGCCAAAGACCATGATGATCGCGCCAAGCAGAAAACAGAGAGAAAGAAACAGGACAATGCCGCCACGCCAGCCGAATTTTCGCTTTTCAAGCGGCGCTGCGCTGCGCGACACCACCGGTTTTGCCCTGCGAGGGGGCGTCTGCGCGGGCGGAGGAGGTGCGGCAATCGCTTGGCCGGTGGCCAGATCGGCCGCCTGTCGGGGGCTAAGTTCCTGCTCGGTATCAAGGCAGAAGATCGACCCGCCCTGCCCGACAAAACCAAAATCCCCCGCTGGCCCGCTGGTCGCGATATAAGGCGCGCAAGGGTCTGGCGTGTCGGGTGTATCCAACAAGGCCAGCTGGCGCATTGCCCCCAACAGTTGATCCGGCCCCAACAGGCCGCGCGCCCGAACCTCGAAATCACCTGTTGCGGTCAGCCAGTCATCTGAAATACCTTGGGTTTCTATGGCTATTGTTGCTGTCATGATGGCCCCCAAACTAGTTGCACGTATCCGCAACAGGCTGCACCTGCAGGCTGCGGGACATATGGGTCACAATTGAATCAAAGGCCTTTTTCTGGCTTGCCGGATATCGAAGAAACAGATGATGGGCGACCAGAGATCCGCAGCTACGGGTCATCAGAACCTTTTCATAAACAATGTCGCCCCCCAGAAACCCCGAATAGACAAACCAGTTTTTCTTGCCGGCGTTGTACACGATATCGACCCCGCCATCGCGCGCGTAGCCCAGCGTGTCGCGGCGGTAATCCCGCAGGTTATCGACCGTGACGGCAAGTGCGGCGAACACCAGTATTTCCGAGCGCCCGTCTGTCGAGAACCAGGCCCGGCCATCGCCGTTTTCCGAAGGCGGTTGCGCGACAAAACCCTGTGCGGGGATATCGGCCGTCGTGCCAAAACGCGCGTTACTGTAAATCAGCCACTGTGCGGAACGGGCCACCATTGGTAACGAAATGATCGTCACAAGGGCGATCAAGACCAGGATATGTTTGCGCATCATGTTCTCCTGTTTCTATTGCGAGGACAGCTCGCTTGCGCCCATGCATTCGGCAGCAAGCCGCCCGCCAGGGCGGGCATTGGCGCACGACCCCGTTGCGGCCTTTGGGGTTTTTCTGACCGCTGCCTTTGCTGGTTTCGCCGCCTGCACGGGTCTGTTGACGGTCACCACCATCGTTTTTTCGGCGGTCGCCCCGGCCTTGTCGGTCAGGACAACCCTGAGTCGGTGGCTGCCTGTCTTGGAAAAGCTGGCGGTAAACTGTGCCTTGCGCCCGTCTGTCGCTTGGTGATCGATCTCGAACCCGTCTGCAAACAGCGAAAACAGGAATCCCGCCTCACCGCCAGTGGCGGTTGCTGTGATTGAGGTGTTTGCGCCCGGCAATAATGTGCTGGGGTTAGCGACAAGCGAAACCGAAAGGGCGGCCGCGCCTTCTATATATATACGAAGTGGCACCTCGATACGGGTTTGCCGATCGAACACGGCAAGATCGACCCATTTGATCGACGCCTGGCCGGGGTCTGAAAATCGCTGAAAAAACCTGTTTCTGGCGGAATCCTTGTGAAAGGTCTGTCCTCCGTTCCGGGCCCAGCGCAGGGCGTAATCGCCGCTGCCGCCAATAACGCGCGCAAATACCACCAGCTCCCCACCATTGTCGGCAACGCTTTCAGTTTCGACCTCAAGCCTGAACGCAACGGGTATTGTCAGTCGCGTGTCCCCTTGCGCGCCGCGCGCATCTGTAACGGTCAGCTCGACATCTTGTTGGCCGGGTTTGGCAAATGTCAGTGGAATCGTGAAATTGCCCGTGCTTGTCGTTGCGTGACCGGCCGCTTTGCCGTTGATCTGCCAAGAAAGGTCGAACGGTGGTGAGGAATCCGGATCTATGTGACCGCGCAAAGTGAAGGCTTGTCCGACCTCAACCCGATCCGGCGTCTTTACCGCGATGTTCAGCCCGACATCGAACTTGGCGCGGTGGCGGCTGATCGTCTGCTGCCAGCTGTCGATCACAAGGCGGTTGGATTCCATGTCGCCCAGCATAATCAGGTATTCCAGGCGCGCATCGGTGCCACCAAACACAAGCATCCGAAAACTGCGCTGCGGCAAGGAAATCTGCTGTCGTTCGACCAGAACATCCTGTTGAACAGCAAGGCGGATTTCCGCCCGCGTGCCTGCCAGATCAAGCCCGTCGGGCAAATCCAGCGTGCCGACGATGATCCGGGGATGAAAGCCATTCAGCTGTTTCAGGATTTCGCGGTTCTTTTCGATCATCCGGCCGTCGCCCAGGCGCGACAGAATATAGCGATAGTCGAACAGGACACGGTTGCGGTTCAGGCTGAAATGCTTGTCCAGATAGCTGTCGAATCCGGCCCCTACCCCGCTGCGGGTTTCAAGAATCTCGACCGCCCGTGCTTTCGTGACGTTTTCCGAGGCAAGTATATGTTTGAGACGTATCCATCTGTCCTGAATCTCTGTGCGCAGGGTTTCGGCATCGCCGTAATTGGCAGTAAATCCGCCCGGTATCCCATAAATGGCAAAGGCGGCGGGCACGTCGGTCTTGACGCCGGGGCTGGCCTTGGCAACCGTCTTGAGCATCTGAATGATCTTGCGAATGGCGGTAGCACCGCCAACGCCAGCGGGCGCCTTCAACCATTTTTTTCCGGTCCAGAAATACAACAGCCCCGGGTTTTCGAAATCGACATACAGATCCTTGATATCCCCCTCGGGACAGGCGGTGCCGGGATATTTGAATTTCACGCCGCGTTCGTTCTGCGCCAGCGTGACACCATGTGTGCCGGTGCCGACACAGCCCATATCCCACCGCGCGATGATCTTTTTCAGCCGCAGTGTCGCGGCCAGCATTTCCTTGGCGGTGGACATGTATAGCGACACGAATTCGCCAAGAATTGGCAGGTTGCCCGCGGTCTGGTCGATCAGGCTGAACAGCGCCTCGGCCCTTGCGCCCGGCGCCTTGCCCTCGACCCCCTTGTAAATCGTGTCATACATTCCCCAATAGGTGCCCACGGGGGATTCCAGCACGCTGCGGATTTTCTGCAGGCGTTTTTCAAGCGCCTGAAAGCTGTCGATACCCGACCCACCAAGCCCGTATTCGCGCATCAGGTCGGTAAACTCGGTTTCACTTTTGATTGTTTCAAAGCGATCAGCGGCCTTTGTCAGGGCATCAAGGCGGGATTTGGCCCTGGCAGCAACCTTTTCAAGGTCGCCATAAATGGCTTGCACCTCGGGGCCTATGTATTTTCGGGCATGGTTGATCGCGGCAAAGGGCGTGCCGTTCCCCTCTTTTTCGACCGCCTTTTTCAATGCCTGCTTGGGGCTTTTCCCGGCCTTGAGCTGCTCTTTGAAGATCTTCATTGCCTTGGGATTGCCGCGTAGAAATGCGGCCATCAGGGTAAAGGCGCCGTCTTCCTTCCACTTGTCCGTGATGGCGTTGGATTTTTCCTCGGCCATGCCAAGAACCACCTGCAGCTCGTGGTAATACAGCCGTTCAAGCCGCGCTTGCAGAACGTTGGTATCAAGGGAAAAACTGGCCGCCGTGGCACAGCCGGCAGAAAATGGCGCAAGCCCGGGAAATGCCAGCACCATGACAACAAGAAGTTGGCGAAAGGGGTTCATGGGGGCTCCTGTTCCGGGTGTCTAGTGAGTTCCGCTATCGGTCAGTTCGCCTGCCCAGTTGTAAGAAACGTATCGGCCCTTTTCCTGCCCGGCGACAAAGGTGGTGGTGCTTTGCATCATGACGGGGCCTTGTTCGGATTCCGAATAATAGACCTCCAGCCCGTCTTTCTTGCCGTTCCGGTAGGTTGTGCGCCGTGACAGCTGACCGTTCTGAAAACTAAGTGAAAGAATGATCTGCCCCGCGTTATCCCGATACTCCAGAAGTTCGAGGTTTCCGTCGTAATCATATTTCTGAAGTTGCGCCTCATGATCGGCAGTGGCTGCAACATTCAGAACACGGATCAATCCGGTTTCCGCGTCTACTTCGATCGGTGTCTTCAGATCCTTCCCGGCCTTGTAATGGGCGATCGTGGCAAGGCTTCCGTCCTCTCGATAGGTCCACATCGGGCCGTCACGCTCGTCTTCCACGAATGTCCCGGCTTCACGCACGACCAGCTTGCCCGACCGATCAATGCCATATGCCATGTATGGCCCGTTTCGCTTGTCCGCGTGATATGTATCCCACCGGCCAATATGGGACCGGCCATAATAGACGGTCACCCCCTCGACCTTACCATCAACAAAAGCCTCTTTCTTGACCAGTTTTCCCTGTTCGTATTCGCGCTGAGTGCCGGAAAGCCGGTTGTTCTTGAAATAGGATTCACGCAGCAGGCGGCCTTGCTTGTCATAACAAGCGGTGCGGCCCTGTTTGATAAAGGTGTTGCCGCTTTTGGCAACCTGGGTGCCACGAACGCATTGTGGTGCGCCATTTGCGAAATACTCGTAAACCTGCCCATCCGGAACATCGCCTTTCGCAACTTCGCTGGCCGAAAACAGGCGATTGTTGTCATTGCTGAATCTCAGCAGAATCCGGTGACTGCCCTCTGACGGATAGGTCACCGTTTTGACCAGACCTGCACGATCAAAGGTGATGCGAAAGCCGGTTGTCTTGCCATCCACATATCTTTCAAGGCTTTCGCGCTTGAGCTCCACCCAGGCGTTCAACGGCGGGGCCTTGCTTTCATCGCCACCATAGAGGCTGTGAACCGCGCGGCCGTCCACCGCATATCCCTTTTTCATCTGTGGAACACCGGTCGCGGGATCCTTGGGATGATAGGTGGAAACGCTGCCCCAGGGCTGAGCCTCGGTGATGCCCAGCGCGGATTTAACCTCGTCCATGGTCTTTCCGGCCAGCTCGACATGCTTCCATGATGCCGCGCTCGGGAAATTCCCCAACGCATCTGCCGGCGCATCCGGTTGAACCAGCGGCGGTTGAGCATCATCAAACATCGATGCTGGCCGAGCCAGAACCGCGGCCATGTCGCGTGCGTTTGGTACAGTGAGGTCCGGTGCGGGATACTGGCTGAACGGATCATCGGGCAATGGAGGAACTGCTATATTGATGAACGAATCCGGTCCGGTAGCCAATGTGGATTTGCCCTTGGTCTTGGTCCTGGGCACTGTTGGGGCTGCCGGAGCATCCACCACCCCAGATGCGGCCGGCGCTGGTGTCGGGGCCGGTGCGAAATCGGAAGGCACCGCCTCCTTTGATGCCTGCCCGTCAAGCGGTGTTCCCGTCAGGGGGCCAGCGCTGTCATCAACACGGCGTGCGCGAAAAACCTGCAGACCGGTTGACCCGCAGCTACCCCAGTTGCCCTCCAGAAGGGTACCGTTTTCCTTTAAGCGTGCTTCTATCTTGCCCCAATAGGCGCTACCCAGCCGGTTGTGGTCGCAGGCCTGTCCCACTGGCCCGCTTTTGCCTGCCCAGATGCCTGTCAGCAGATCGCCAGATATTTCGCCCTGGAAAACTCCATTCGGGGTTTCAAAAGCGCCGTCAACCAGATCCCGGGCCTGATCGAACCTGACGGATGCAAAAGCGCCCTGTTCTATTTCCCAGACACCGGACAGACCCCGGGGTTCGGCAACCACAGGATCCGTGGTCTGAACTGATGCAGGCGGGGTCTGTGGCGCAACAGGGGCGGCCGGCAAAGGGGCCGCGGGCTTTGGCGGCGCTACCGGTTGCGGCGCGGCCGGCTTGGTCTTTCTGACGGAAACCCTGTCTTGGGCCGCGATCCGATAGGCGCCGTTTGGCCAGTCAAGATATAGCCTGACAACATAGTCACCTTCGGGCAACGCACGAAAGCTGTGCCTGCCGCTGGTCGGGCTGCCGTCCAGCATGACCATATCGAAATACTGCTTTGGGCCTTGATCCACACCTGCAATGGCCAACCAGTCCTGCCCCCTGCCCGACAACCCGTCAAAGGTAACCTCGATCCTGGCACCTGGCGCAAAAACTCTTTGCGTTGCGGCGATCGTCGGACTGCCCGCGCTGACCTTTGCCGGCGCGGCGGCCGGGCCGGGCTGTTTTTCAGCCGCTTCACGCACGATGATGGCTCGCTGGAACAGGGTTTTCTTGAACTCCTGATCCTGCATACGGATCAGATACTTGCCTGGCTTTGTGGGGGCTGTGAAATTCAGCGTGCCGGTGACGCTGTTCTTGAGATACTGCTTTCCTATCAGGATCTTGACCTGTTCCTGCGAAATGTTGCGGGGGGTTCGGGGCCCGACAATGGCGACCCAGTTGTAATAGCTGTAGTTCGGGGATGCCCGGTAATTGACCACGAATGCCTGGCCCGGATCCAAAACAGAGCCCGAAGGCAGCGCAAGATGGGCGCTGTCGGTATCGATCGTGATCCGCACCGGCTTTTCCGCAAGCAGCGCCCCGTTATAGCGGTCGTACATCCACAAACGATAATCGCCCAACATGCGCGGCACTTCGACCGTGACGGCGCCCGCTGTTCGCGCAGACATCGTTACCTGCGCAAAATGACTGGGGGTCGGTGAGGGTGCTGCATCATCCGCGACAAAGCCGATCCACGATGCGGGGTCCAGCCCCGGTTCGGCCGTAAATTGAATATCGATCTTGTCGCCTGGGTGCAGGATGGTACGTCCCTGCTTGGAACGGAAATCACCCATGAACTGCATGCTGTTCCAACGGTTTCCACTGGTCGTATTCGACGCGGATGCGGTCTGGCGCTGTTTCTTCAGCATCTCATCCAGATGTTTACGCGCCTTTTTGTGGCCTTGCGCCGCCGCCTTGCGAAACCATTTTATCGCCTCGGCATCACTCTGTGGAACTCCTTTGCCATTACGATAAAGCAGGCCCAGATTGTTCTGCGCGTTCTTGTTTCCTTGTTCGGCCGCTTTTCGTATCCACTGTGCCGCGATGCGCCTGTTCTTGGTCACCCCATAGCCACGATAATACAACACCCCCACCCGATTCTGGGCTCTAGCATCCCCCGCCTCGGCCAGAGGCATCCATTCACGCAAGGCACCCGCGTAATCCTTGTTCTTGTAGGCCTTGAGGCCACGGACAAAATCGGGTGCCGGCGCTGTTTTGGTCAGATAGCTGTCTGCGCAATCCATCAATAGGTTGATGGCCTTGCGGGTTCCTCTCAGCGGAAAGGACTTGTCGCCAAAAGGCGTTTGCATGGTGATCCGGTTGCCTGCCTGCACGGATTCGACCGAGGGCTCATCAAGGCCGAAAACGTAATCGATCATGGTCGGGGTGGCGACCAACGCTTCAATCCCTTGGTCAAACAGGTTGTCTATGCGCACACGGCTGATGAATTTGTCACCTGCCTTCAGCTTCCACCTCTCATTGAAAAGCCCGATATGCAAACCCAGCCCGTTCCAGATCAGCAGGACATAAACATCTGCGCTTTTGGCGCGCGCGACCAGATAACAGTTTAGCGGGGCACCATTGTCATCCCCCTTTACCCCGCCCTGCCAGATCCCCGATTTCAGTGGGCGCAGGTCCGACCCCGCCGTTGCGGACGTTGTGAAAACAAGAAACGAGAGAAGGGCAAACAGCAGGTTTTTCGACAGGCGGAAAGGGTCGGTCATTCTGGGCCTCGTTATTGTTGCCGCTCGACCGCGAAAAACCTGGTTACGGACTGACGGGTTACTCTACAATATCCGGTGTCAGCCAAGCGATACCGGGTGCTTCATATGTGGTTACAAGGATGGCTGCCGGCGATCCGGCAGTGGGCACGCGGTGCGACATGGGCACACCGCGGGCAGAAAGGGGTGATCTGGCCAACTTGGCCACTGTATGAACAATAGCGTTTACCAAACAAAACCCTCGACACTACGCCCGAGGTCCAGAACATCAATGAAATGTGGTCGCAATAATTGGCGGCGCTGTCATGCCACTGAATAATCCAGCCTTCCCCTACTACTGCACAGAGTTCGTTCTTGTGCAAATCTTTTCTTCCGGTGCGCGTTCGCGTAAATGGGTCTGCGCTGGACTGTACGTGTGGTCAGGTCACAGAATTATTCACCGACACAAGGCCTTAGCCTGTTTGTCGACTCTTTCAGATCTGCCCTGATACGAAGACCATATTGTTCTGCTTCGGCGTCGGATTCGTCCATCTTTCCAAGCGGGTCGATTCCAGCGCCGGCGGCTCTGGCATCCTTTGCCAGTTTATCCATCGTTTCCGTTGTCTGTTCATAATCGTACCGCTGGATCAGATATCCCATGAATTCGGTAAGAACCATGAACGCTTGTTCGCGAAAGATCTGGCATTCCCCCGAATTGCTACTGTTCATCAACACGCGGTTGGCGGTATAAACCAACTCCAGATCCTCGGTGCGCGGCGGCTGTACACAGTGATGGAGCGCGTGTTCGAGGAACTCAGCTTTACAGCCCCCGACAAGGCCGGCGCAAAGGTCACGGTCGATGCCGCCTTTGTCGAAAAGAACCTCGGCGACCTGTCGCGCTCGACCGACCTCAGCCGCTATGTGCTATAGGGTTGGCACGCCTTGGCCGGGATCAATGTCATTCGCAGGCATTACTGATGTTCGCATGCCCGGACTGAAACTTTAGCCGCCTCCACAAGATTTCACCAATTCCATATTCCGTTTCAGATTGGCCCTGACCTGGCGGCCAGGCTGACTCGGCGTGTTCGCCTGTTCAAAATATTGCCTGTCTTTCAGGTAATATGTGAACACCACGAGATTCGAATACAGCCCAGAGGTGTAGATTGTGCAAGCGAGCGTGTTGGGCGCAGTTGAAATCAGACGCCTTGCAGCATTGAACAGTTCCACGTCCCGAGGTGGCGTTCCGGGCGGTAAGGGAGGCAAATCAAAAGTCCGTGGTGCTGGAGGTGTCGGCGCGGTCGGAATTTGCACACCAGGGACAGCGGGCAGGGCCGGTTGCGGTCCGTTTCCGGGCAGAACGGGGTTGAAATCGGGCACTGGCCGGGGTGTGAACGGAACAGGGGTTTTCGGCGATACGCGCCCTTGCGGTGGCTGTCCCGACCGGGCCGCATCATTGCTCTGGGTGCTGTTTGCATCCGGCGGCTGGCCAATATCACCCCTTGATGCCGCGCCCTCGTCATGTATCCGTTTGGCCTTCAACAAGGGAGCCCATTTCCCGGTGTGGATGATTTTGCAGCCTTTCTCCAAGCCCAGCATCTCGACGCGGGAATTGATTGCCTCGCCCCCATCCACCAGCCAGGCCTCGAACCGGGCTTTCGCACGTTTCGGGCCACAATCGGGGGATGTGGTGAAGGGTATGAACGCCGTTCCGGTCAGCTTGCCGTCCTTCACGACCCCTTCGTAAAATACATCTCCGACTTTCCAGCCAAACTTCAGGTCTTCCGGCGTGGCCTTTACGATCACGCCCTTTATCACGTTTCCTTCACGGACATGTCTTATCACAGCGCCGCGCCATCCCAGCCAAAGCCCCTCAAAGCCCGCGCCCCGTGTTTCCCGCGGCGTTTCGCCTTTGGGGGCGGCAGGTGCGGGTGGCGTTCCGGGAATGACCAGTTGCGGCATGGCGGGTGCCGGTATGCGAACTGCCGGTGCAGGGGGCGCCGCGATTGCTGTCTTCGGCCTGGCATCGTGAACAACCCTGACCACCAATTCGATCTGTTCCCCCTTGGGCAGCGGGGCCTGACCAACTTGTCGCCCACCCTTTTGCGGTTGCGCATATCCGATGATGCGGCCGCCAAGTATCACCTGGCCATTTCCCAGCACCTCGACAGCCTGGGGCGGGGTAACAAGAATATCTGGCGGCACCTCGGGCGAAAACCAGATCTTGCCGGTCGGATCTTTCTGCAAATGACCAATAATATGCCCTTTGGCATCCCGAACCGCACCACCCTCTGCCGCATCGGCGGAATCGTGTCGTTTTCCACCCGCTGATGGTTTGGCTTTCGGCCCCAGCTTGCCGATCTTGTGGTCGCCAAGAACCACCGATCCATCTGCTGCAATTTCCACCTTTTGGGGGGGCGTTACCATGACGCCCTCGGGAACATCGGGACGGAACCATTTTTGCCCGTTCGGATCGGTTTCAATCCAGCCCAGGACATTCCCTTCGGCATCCAACACGGGCCGTTCGCCACCATCGGTGCCCTGGTCTGGCATTGCCGCGTCGGTTTTTTCCTTTTCCGCCCGGGGCGGGCTGGGCGGCGCCTTGCGGCTTGCGCTGTTGGGCGCGGCCGCCTTGTTGGCCGGGCCAGTTGCGCCGGATCGTGCCGCCCTTCCGGTCATGCCTTGGTGCTTTGTCTGTCTGCGCGCGGTGCGACCTGCGCTGCGGCCTGCGGAATTGGCAGGTGGCGTGGCTTTCGGCGCGGCGCCCAAAGGTCTTGCGCTTGCGGGAACGGCCCTTCCGATCTTGCGATAGGGCGTAACGATACCCCCGCCCTTCAACAGCTGAACCTTCTGCGGGGGCGGCGGCGGAGAGCCGGGCATACCCAGCGGCTGAAACCATGCCTGGCCGTTGGGGTCGCGATAGACCCAACCGTTCTGGTTGCCATCGCCGTCCACGACCTTGTGCCGTTCGCCCCGTGCATTTGCCTGCTCATGATCACGCTTGTCATCTTTCTGCCCACCGGCCGGGCCAGGGCCTGCAGCGCGAGGCCCGTGTGTTTCGCCCGTCGTGCGCCTGCCGCCTGTCGGTTCGGTGCTGATCTCTTTTGCCTTGGGTTTCGGTGGGGGTTGTTTGCGGGGTTGAACAATCGAAAGAGGCGCTTGTTGATATACCTCGCCCGTCAGCCACTCCATCGCCTTGCGCACATCGCGGGCAAATTCGGCTGCCTTTTGTCCGGGCAGCATTTCAGCAAGTTTTTCGGTATTGCCGCGGTTCTTTTCGACCTTCACCGTCAGTTTGACCAGATCCTCGATTCGGTGAAGATCGACCCCGGCAAGATGCGCCGCGTCCAGCATTCTGAGAAAGTATTTCGACAACTTGCCGGCCAGCTTGACCGCTTTTGCGGGGTTCTTCTCATACCCCTGATAATGGGAATACTGGTGCAACAGATATCCAAGCTGTTCAAACAATGACTGGCGTGCCTCGTTTTTGGTCATCGGCACTTCCAGCTTTTCGGTTTTGCCGCTCAGCAGGCTGTTCGACGTGATCTTGCGGCCCACCATCTGAGTGTTGAAAACGATGTGGTTGATCGCGGCCTCGGTCAGATAGGCCTCGCTGGCGAAATACAGCGCCTTGGCCTGGGTGTCACGAATCTGCTGTGCGATTCTGCTGCGCTCGGCATCTGTTTTCGCCTTGGCAAAATTTTCCCGCAGCTCGATGATGCGCTTGAGAGACCTGCCATACAGCGTATTGGCCGCATAGATCCTGGCGTTTTCATCCCCACCGGCAGACAGTTTTTCCAGCTCGCGCTGGGCCTCGGCATAGCCTTGTTCAACCCGGTCCAGAATATCGCGCATCTGGGCCTTTTTTGCGCCTTCCAGCGCGTCAAGCACACGGTTGCGGTGGGCCTGCCATTCGGCATCGGTAGCATAGCGGCGCACGCCCAGCTGGGCGGCTGTTTCCTGTGAAACCACGTCTTTGTCATTTCCGACATATTCGCGATAGCGGGGATAGGTATAAACATTCGTATCAAGCCGTCCGGCGGATTCCACGCCGCCGATGGCAAAGGCCTTGCCCCAACGCGAGCGAAATCGGTCGTTGAACAAAAGAACCGCAAGCTCGGCCTTTTCGCCCTTGAAGCTGAGGTCGTAATCGCTGGTCAGATTGACAGATCCCACCGCATCCCACAGTTTTTCGCGGGCCATTCGGTCGATCCCATAGATGTTCAACACCACCTCATTTGCCAGCGCATCGACGATTTCCTTGCGGATCTGGGTCAGCTCTCGCATCGTGTCTTTTGGCACCTTTCCGGCCTTGAATGCATCGACAAGCTGATGCCAGTCGCCGTTGTAATCTTTCATGAGAACCTGAAGCGCACTTTCCCTTTCGGCCTGGCGTCTTTCCCGGTCGCGGGCATTTTCACGCGGGGTTGCGCCCCCTTTCAATACATCCAGCGCCTTGTTGAACGGCAAGCCGACTGCCTTGAGCTCGGCCAGAAAAACCAGGTTCCGCAGCAGGCCTTCGCCGTTGACGGGGGTTCCATTGAAAACGCGGTCTATCGCCTGAAGCGTCGCGGCCTCGACGCCCACCTTGCCCGCACCACCCAACAGGAACCAACTCCATTCCCGGGGCGTCACCTCGCGTAGCTGCGAGAGCGGCATATTCATGATATCTTCAGCACCATAACGCAAAGGAGCCCCGTCGCGCACCGTTTCGCCAAGCCTGGTCGCGCCCAGTCCCGACAGCTGCAGGCCGCCCATGACAACAACATTGTGGGCATAGTCCTTGAGCCAGGTCTTGAGATTCCAATAATCCTTTTCCAAGGCAAGCGAAGGGTCCAGCATCAGCGCGCCGGCGCGGCTGTAGCCGGTAAAAAACGCGGCCTCGACCCCAAGTCGCCCAAGCGCATTCATGGCGATCCATCGGCTGGCGACATATTCGGTGGCAGCAAAGGAAAGGCGCCCGGGGATGATGACTGTCAACAAGGTCTCGGCCGCGCTTTTGGCATTGACGAGGTTATCCAGCGCCGTGCGCTTGCTGGCCTTGTCAAGATCGGTGCCCGCGTGAAATACAAACCCGCGGGGAATGACATATTTCGTGCGGGTTTTACCCTCTTTGATGAATCCCTGTCGTTTCAGCAGGTCATATGCGCGGCGGTTCCTCTGTTTCAGTTCCTTTGCCGTCAGTCGCGAAGCCGCCTTGAGCGCCGCATTGAAGCTGCCGGTTTCGTTGATCTGCCTGGTGAACCGGTCAAGAACCTTGTCATAGCCCCACTCACTGCCAAGCCCGAGATATCCGCTGGCAAGGTAATAGGCCTGCGATGCCCCCAAACGGTACCACGGCGTTTCAAGGTACTTGTTATAGCTGGCCAACCCCTTGTCGAGCTCGATATCCTGAAGCCCGGCAAGAAGGGCAAAGAACTTTTGCGGGTTGGCGCGCTGGCTTTCGGTTATCAGCCGATCAATCAAGGTTGGCGTTTCGCCATATCGCAAGTCGCGCTCAAGCTTTTCGGCATAGGCGCGCTGATCCCTGCCCAGATCGAAAGGCCCATATGACAGGCGTTTTCCTTCGCCCTTCCAATAGGATTTTTCGCGGTTCAGTTCGCGCAGATAGGCCGCGACGTTTTCAGATGGATCGCGGTTCGGGTTTTCCAGAATCACGGCGCGGCGTCTGGCCCTGAGATAGCGCAGACGATCTTTCAGGATGATCGCCGTCAGCCCGCTGTCATCGTCGTCGGTAAACAGCTGCTGCAGGATGCCGTTTTTGCGCAGCCTTTCGTTCGGGCGATCAGGGCGGCCGTTTATTTCATCAAAGATTTTGCGCGCAAGCTGTTCCCGCGGGGTGCGGATACCGTTGAAGCGGGGATGAAGTTTCAGCAAGAGATCAACCACGGCGTCTCGTTCGGCGCGCAGGATATTCAGCTCGACCAGCTTGAGCATCACCCTTTGCCGCAGATAGCTGGCTGCCTCGGTCGGGTCGCCCGACTTGCCCTTGAGGGCGTCAAGCTCGCGCTCGGCTTGCCAGATTCTTGCGTTCAGTTTGCCCCGGCGCCTTTCAAGGCCGTCGCGGTCAGTCCTGCCGAGTTCGAGTTTCCGCCGTTCCAGCCGCCGAAGCCGTTGCAGCGCGGCAAGCTGTTCGTTGCGCAGCCGGGCCAACTTTTTCGCCGTTTCGCCGCTAGAAGTTTCGGGCAGGGCAATGATGGCGTTGCCCGTCTTATTGACGATGGTTTCACGTTCCGCACTTATCAACTTGTCCAGGGCCCGTGCGTATTTCTTTTTCAGTCGGGCGCGGAACTTTGCCAGTGCCTTGCGCTCGGTCTTGTTGATCTTGTGCAGATTTTTCCTTTCCTCGGGGCTTATCAGCGCCAAAGCCGCAAGTTTTTCCTTGCTGATCGGGCGCTCGAGAATCACGTCGCCAAGGAATATGGGCAGATCGCTTTGTATCTGCCGGTTCACCAACCGCAGCATGGCGGCGATCAGCGCGCGGCTGCGTTCGTCACTGCCTTCGCGTTCAAGGATTGTGAGCACCCTTTCAAACGCCTTGGCCGCATTGGCGATATTGCCCTTGCGGAACTGTTCGAATGAAACCTTGATCAACTTGTCGATGTCATATGTCCGTGAAAGATCGCCATATTCCAGCCGGGCCCGCGCTTTGGCTCTGCTAACCAGAATTTGCATGGCCGATCGGGCAAAACTGATGACGCCTGCATATCGTGCCCGCTCTTTTTCAGGCAGGCGGTCGATCCAATAACGCAGGTTGGAAACAACCCGGTCGATTTCGGAATTGGATATTGATGAGACGTCGGCCAGCAGGGTGTCGGGATCATTCAGGGAATAGTGGCCTATATATCTGCGATAATGCGCAATCGCCGCGCGGATCAGGCGGTTTCTTGCGGTTTCGTCCTTTTCCCTTCTCAACATCCGCCAGAACAGGCTGTCGGCGGCAAGGACCAGATTTTTTCGCGCGTCCGGCCTTAGATCGGCGGAAAAGATCAGCTGGTCAAGCGCGACAAGCGTTTCCGGGCTGCCGCCAATGATGCGTTCCAGAACATCGGCGCGCTTGCGCGGGGCAATCTTTCCCGTGGGCCATTTGCCCAGCGCCTCCCACGCGGCAAGAAGGGGGGGTATGTTTTCATCGTTTTCGCGGACCTCGGCCAACATGCGATCAAGAATCTCTGACGCCTTTTTCCGGGAATCAGGGGCGCCCTGTTGCCAAAGGGTCAGCGCGGCCTTCAGCTTGTCCCCGCCCTGCGTTTCGGGATCGTCGATTATCCTGATCAGCGTGGCGTCGATACCGTTGCGGATTCTTTCGGAAACGGTTTTGCCCTGCCCATGCAGAACAATGATGCGCCGTTCCGCCGGTGTCAGCAGACCCTGATGTGCCTTCAGGTCGTTTAAAGCCAGCAACTGCAGCGCACGGGCGCCCAGCCTGATAGTGGCATCGCCGTCCTGTTCGGCCAGACTGGCCTGAGCAAGGGCGCTTGCCCTGTCACCAGCCAGCAGAAACGCGCGCGCTGCTGCCAGGCGCAGTGCCGAAACCTTGTCGTCCGGCGCATTCGCCAGATCGGCCTGGGCAACCAGCCCTTTGGCCAACGCATGTGCGATCAACCCCGACACCCGACGTGCAAAGGGCGACTCGGCGCGCCCGGCAAGCATGATCAGCTGGCGGAGTTTTTCGGCATGTTGGTCCCAAAAGGCGTTCGCCGCCTTTATATCCTTCGGGGCCTTTTGGCTTGTCAGTTTTTCAAGTTCTGCAACGGTTTGTGCAATCCGGTTTTCCTGATCGAGGCGACTCTTGCCATTTATCAGGCTTGCCTTCAGCAACTGGAGCTCGGTCAGATCATAGGCCGAGCGCAGCTTTCGCCCTGTTTTCAGGCGGGCCCTGATATTGCTGATCTGTTTGTCCAGCGCCTTCAATGCGCTTTCGCGCAAGGGCGCCATATCTGCAGGTTTCATACCCCACAACCTGGCGCGGTCGGGGTCTCTCAGAATGGCCGTTATGATCCGCAAATAATCCTGTTCGATCCTCTTGTTCAGGCTTGAGCTGGAAGAAATGTTGTTCCTGATCCAGTCTCGCAAGAACCCCAGAAACCCAACCGGCGACTTGCTGCCATGCTGTTGATTGAAATCGGCAATGATCCGGTCAACGGTATCACTACCAACCGCGCGCTCAAAAAACACGATCAGTTCCGCGATGGGCGGTATCGGAGGCTGCGGGCGGTCGCGGTACAGTTCCTTGACAAAGGCGGCAAGTTTGAGCCGCCGGCGCTGTTCGCGGGCCAACGCGCGCGCTTTGGGCAACCCCTTGCGTGCCTCGGCCAGTGCTGCCCTCAGGCGATCAAGGCGATCAAAGTGGCGGGTCTGCTGTTTCCGCAGCTTTTCCCAGCGTTCTTCGAGCTTCCTGACCTGCTGGTTGATCTCTTTTTCTTTGGAAAAGTCCCTGCTTTTGAGCAGCCGAATGATCTGCGCGTGAATCCGGTTTTTTTGCCGTTGCAGATCTCGAATTCTGAAACGGGCGATCGATCTTGCCTTTTCCAGCGCCTTGATATGGTCAAGCGCGGCCTGTTCTGCATCCAGCGGCCTGGTGGTGGCGGGCGTCCGGGTGGTTTCGCGGGGCCTGGCGGGCGCGTTGTCAGCCTCAACGACTGGCGTAGTTGTCTCGTGGGCTGCCGGCCGCTTCAGACTGCCGATTCTGCGCCCTGCCCACATGATCGTGCCATCGGGGAATCTTTCGACAAGCTGGGGCTCGGCGGGCATCGCGCCAGGTGGGGCTTGTGGGGCAAGATAGCTCCGCCCGTCGGGCCCGGTCATCAGATGGCCGATGATCTGTCCGTCATTTCCGTAAACCGGCTTTCCTGCCGGATCCTCAATGGCGGGCTTTGCGGGGTGGGGCGTCGCAGGTTCCTCCGACGCGATTTTCCCGATTCCGATGGTGCCCCAGACGATATGACCACCGGGCAATATCTCGACGCGCTGAGGTTCGGCCGGCATCGCGCCCGCAGACGTTTCCGGGGTGAACCAGGCGGCGCCAGTGGGATCTGTTTGAACATGGCCGACAAGCCGACCGGCCTTGCCCAGAACGGGCTTTCCCAAGGGGTTTGGTTTTTCTTGCGCCGCGTCAACACTCAGGCCAGGTGCCTTGCCGATGGGTGTTCCGCCGGTCACGGTGCTGCCCTCGGGCAGCCGGGCAACACTTTCGGGGCGCTTGTTCGGATTTTTTGGGATCAACAGCTTGCGGCCTGTCTGCCCGGTTTTTATCGCGCCCTCGTCAACCTTTTGCACCGCTGTGTAGGGGGTAGAGGAAATAACCTTTTCAATATGGCTGCGTATTGCGGCCCAGCTTTCGGTATCATGACAGGGTTGAACGGTTTTTCGCCCCGGCGCCGGAACGGTAATTGCGGGGTTTGCGATTATCCTGATGCCACCCGTTTTCTGCAGTGCATCGCGCAGATCCAGCCCCAACAAGGCTGGGCGCAAGCTGTAGGGGGTTTTTTCGAGCTTGGCCTTCAGCCGGGCGATCGCCTGGCCAAGATCGCCCTCGATACACACCCATCCCTGAAGGTTAAAAGTAACTGGATGCGGTTTGTCGGGAGGGACGGTGAACACGACCTCGGCCCTTCGAGCGGGGGCCTGCACGACCTCGGAGCCTGCAGGGACCGAAAAACCGAGGGTGACCGCGATAACAGCCAACGACCAAGATGTTCTGGCCTGCCTTCGCGAAAGACAGCTATTTCCAGAGCCTTCCTTCACCGCCCCTTCCTTGTTTTATCCCGCGCTGCCGGATCAGGGGGTTTCGATCCTGACCCAGTCGACCGTCATCAGGGCCTCGCCATCGTGGGGCAGATAATCCGAACTCCAACTGCCAAACGTCATGAAGAACTTGTCGCCCGGTTTGCGCAATGACGTCAGTTTCTGAACTTCGCGCCATTTTCCATCGGGCGCGCCTTTGGTGCCGGGGTTGACCGGTTCCAGCCGCATTCGCGCGATATAGTTGCGTTTCTTTTTTTCAAGCTGCAGCTCGACCGCGGCGATGTTCTTTGGAAAAACCGATGCACGCCCCTCGAGGTTTCGGCCGCTGATGGTGTAAAGCGTGCGTGAGAAATATGTCTTCTTGCCTTTTGAAACCTTTTCGCCGGTAAGGTTGACATTGGTGTCGGCATAATTTTCCGTGTACATTTCCAGCATGGAAAACAAGGTGTTGTCCTTGTCTTTCGCCACGCCGGCCATAAAAATCTCGCCCAGCGTCTGGGGGGTAAAGATTAGCCGCACGGTCATTTTCCAGTCACCCTTGGGGATCGGCTTGTTCAGAACCAGGGTGTTCGGCGACTCACCAAACACGGCGGTCGTGTGATCGGGAACCAGCAGCGTCAGTACGCCGTCTTCGACAAGATATGATTCGGGATCTTCATTCACGACCGTCCAGTCCGGAGACAGTTCCGCGCCATCAAAGTTGTCTTCAAAATACACCCCGGCGGTGGCGGATGTCGCGACCAGACTGGCAGCAATTGCCAGAAGCGTGTTCTTGAGATTGTTCATTTCCTTCTCCTCAACAACGGATTTCTTGTCAGGTTGGGTTGGTCACATTTACGGGCGTTCGATCTTGACCCAATCGATCTGCACCGCGCCTTCGCCGTGGTCGGGCAGATAATCCGATGCAGAACCACCAAACGAGATATAGAAAGCGTCGCCCGGTGTTTTCAGCGAGCTGAGTTTTTGAACCTCTATCCATTTTCCGTTCGGCGGCGCCTTGGCCCCCGGTCGAGGTTCCAGCCGGACACTGGCAACATATTTGCGGCCCTTTTTCGTCAGCCGCAGCTGTATTGCGGCAATGTTCCGGGCAAAAAATGCTGACCGCCCCTGCAGGTTACGGCTGTCGACGTAATAGATCATACGGTCGAACCTGGCGTTCTTGCCCTTGGCGCCGGAAATTTTTTCGCCAACAAGCGTCAGTTCCGTGCGCGCATAGTTGGTGGTGTTGAAATAGACCGACGAATAGATGCCGCGGCCATCCTCCCGACCGATGCCGATGCGAAATGCTTCGCCCATATAACGGGGCTCCAGCACAACGCGCGCCGTGATTTGCCAGTCGCCTTTCGGAACTGGCTTTTCAAGCCTCAGAATGTTCGGCCCATCTGGCTGCGCAAGTGGTGTGCCGTCAGGGGCGACGATTGTCAGCGCGCCATTTTCGACAAGATAGTTGTCTTCGTCGGGGTTGATGACCTGCCAATGCGGGGCAAGGCTGGTTCCGTCAAAATCATCGGCGAAATACAGCTTTGGCGCCTCGGGTTTCTTGGGCGCCAGGGGCGGAGGTGGCGGGGCAGGTTTTTCAACCTGTTTTTGAACCTCGGCGATTGCGACCTTGAAATCATTGGCATTTCTCGCATCAAAATACTGGCCCTTGCCGGCGCGTGCGATACATTGCAGTTGTGCCCTTGCCTTGGCGTCAACATCGAAACCGACCACATTGACGCGCAGGTTGATGCCGCGCTTTGTCAGCTCTGCCGCCACGGCGCAGGGGTCGCCACCGCAGGTTTCGATCCCGTCCGATATCAGAAGAACCGAATTGTTTTCCTCAAGCCTGTCCTCAAAAGCGCGTCCGGCCTGTTTCAGGGCGGCGGCAATCGGCGTCTTGCCCCGTGGAGTGATGTTTTTCACAAGGCCCGCAATTGCCTTGGGCGAGGTGCTGCCAAACGGGGCCACCAGCTGAACATCGCCACAATCATTCTTTTGCCGATGCCCATAGACCATCAGCGCGGGGGTTACCCCCTTGGGTAAAGAGGAAACAGACCCCTGCAAGACGGACTTGGCCGTATCGATCTTGGTCTGCTTGCCCACATGCCCCCACATGGAATTGGAAGCATCAAGTATATACAGAAGGTTGGTTTTTGCCGCGCCCGGTGTGGCAATGAATACGACAGCCACGAACCCTGTTGCAGCAGCGGCAATAATTTTGCCAACACGGGTACGCATAAACACCCCCTAGCAACAATCATTAGATATTCTACCAGTAACACAGGTATTCTTGTCGCCAGATCGGGCTTTGTCGAGTCAAAAGTTACCCAGGGTCAACCGCGTCACCCCACGCGGCGGCGGCGCAGATACACATAATATGCGCCCGCACCGCCATGGCGACGGTGGGCCTGATTTACCTGCAAGATCAGGGGCGCCAGGGGTGGTTGCGCCAACCAGCGGGGAACCTGATGTTTCAGAATGCCCCTGGGGGTGGGCATGATGTCGTCATTGTCGCCATCCCGCCCCTTGCCGGTAATCACCAGCAACAGGCGTTTGCCCGAGGCGTGGGAGTCTCGAACAAAGATGCTTAGCGCCGCCTGGGCGCGGGCCTGGGTCATGCCGTGCAGATCAAGCCGCGCGTCGATTGCCAGCTTGCCCCGTTTCAGTTTTTCAAAGCGCTTCCGGTCCATCGCCGGCGTCTTGTTGCCCCCTGACAGCGCAAAGCTTTCCTCAAGACTTGGCACAAGATCCCGACGTTGCTGTGGGGCGGGGCTGGCCTGCCCAATGCGGAAATATGTGATGCTGTGGGCGGGCTTTGGCGGTATCGGCCTTGCCGGCGGGGTATCTGCCGTCGTCGGGGGTTCGGCCGCCTGGCGCATCGGCGCGGCGTGGGCCACGACCTTTTCCCAAAGCGCGCGTTCGGCCGGGGTCAAGCTACGCCTGGTCTTTTTCTTTCCCGACACGGTTCATCCTTCCGGCACCAGTCTTTTCGCGATCTGGTTTGGCAATAGAACAACAAGCCGGCCGCTGTCCATCACCTGCCCGGCCAAGGTTCCCGCCGCAGGGCCCGCCCCAAAAAATATATCGGCCCGTTGCGGCCCCTTTATGGCAGATCCGGTATCCTGCGCGACAACAAGACGGCGCATGACGAAATTGCCGCCCTTTTCGATCCAGACCGGCGCACCCATCTGAACGAAACGCGGATCCACCGCGATGGAACGCATGCCGGTCAGGGGCCTGTCCAGCGCGCCAAAGGTGGCGTCGCTGTCATCCTTGAGTTCGCGGAAAAAGACATAGGACCTGTTGAATTCAAGCGCCCTTATTCCGCGCGCCGGGTCTTGCATGAACCATTTCTTGACGCCCTCGATGGAGGCACTCGGAAAATCAAGCACACCCTGGCGAACCAGCTCGCGTGCGGCCGAGCGGTATATATGCCCGTTTTCGCCCGCATATCCCACCCTGATGATCGTGCCGTCCTGCAGCCGCACACGACCTGAACCTTGGATGTGCAGGTAATACAGGTCAACCGGATCTTTGACCCAGGCGATTTCAAGCCCCCTGCCCGCCAGCGCCCCGTTGTCGATGGCCTCGCGTGTCAGCATCGGATCGCGTGGTTTGAGGTCGGGGGGCTTTCGGTAGATCGGATAGCGATACAGGTCGGTTGGTGTTCTCGAGCCTTCAAGTATCGGGTCGAAATATCCGGTGAACAGCGCGTTTTTTTCGGGCGCAACCACGACAGGGGTAAAGAAAAGTTCGAAAAACTGGCGCGCCGGCGGGTTGGTTTTTGCGAATTTGCAGATCGGCGCCCATTCCGGGGCCGATATGTCCTGACATGATTTCTGAAATGCCCTTAGCGCGGCAAGATGGTCGTCCTGTTGCCAGCCCAGAAGTTGGTCAAACCTGACGGCCTGATATTTGTGGCCGGCGCTTACCGGAGATGAGGTCAGAAAAAGCGCCAGAACGCCAAGCCAGAGCCCCCCGCGCTTTCGCCGGCGTTCCGTCATAACCCGGTGGCGACCAGTATCCAGTTGGGGTCGCTGCTGCCCATGATGCGGGAAAAGGTCCAGACGTCCTTTTGCCGTTTGATCTGCTTGGGATCGCCTTCAATGATTTCGCCGCTCTCGTTACGCACGACAGAGGTCAGTTCGGCAACGAACTGAACGGTGATTTCCCCTTCTCGGGTGTCGGGGTCCAGATTGGCGTCGATGATCCTGGTGTCGCGCAAACCGATAAAACTGGCATCAATGTGAATACCTTCGGCGGCGCGGGCATCGATGACCTGGGAAAAGCTGTCATATACCTCGTCGGCCAGGAAACGGCGCAAGGTTTCCTTGTCTCCGTTTTCAAACGCCATCAGCAGCATTTCATAGGCCGCACGCGCGCCCTCCATGAAATGCGTGACGTTGAATTCGGGATCGATGCGTTTCATTTCGGCCAGCGCAAGCCCTGCCTTGCTGTTCAGGTCGACATGATCGGCGATGTCCTTGTCGATTCCACCCTGGATGACCTCGAACTCACGCCGGTTGACAGTCGGGCCTGTCTGCGGGGGCAGCGGTGCGGGCGGTTTTTCGAAACCGTCCCGCGTGCCAAGAACCTTGGACAGGCGGACAATCAGGAAAATGGCTATCCCTGCAAGCACGATCAGTTGGATGACGGCTGAACTCATTTTTGGGACGGCTCCTGAAATATAATTGTCGGACGTGGTATCCGGGTCCACAAGCACATATGTATGTTACGGCTGTGGTCAAGTCCACCACACTACATTGCGAGAATGACAGGCAAGGAACAATAAAATGTGGCTGTTTCTGATATTCGTGGCGGTTCCGATCATTGAAATCGCGCTGTTCATACAGGTCGGCGGTGCGATCGGCCTGTGGCCAACCCTTGCCATCGTCGTGCTGACGGCGTTCGCCGGAACCTGGCTGATGCGCCAACAGGGGATGATGACCCTTGCGAAATTGCAAAAATCGCTGGCCGAGGGGGGCAATCCGGCCGACCCCATGGCACAGGGGGCGATGATCCTGGTTGCCGGGGTTCTGCTGCTTACGCCGGGGTTCTTTACCGACACGGTCGGTTTTTTGTTGCTGCTGCCGCCGGTGCGGGCGGCCCTGATCAAATGGATTTCGGCGCGTATCATTGCCAGTGGCTCGGTTCACTTCTCGTCCACAACCTCGGCATCAGAGCGCGGCACAAACACCACGATAGAAACCGATTACATCATCATTGACGAGGATTCCGAGCCTCGCGAAGGCCCGTCCGGCTGGACCAAACATTAGATTGTCGCCGCCGGTATGACCTGCTAGTCATTGCCGCGAAATTTGCAAGTTTACAGGAGTCTCTTGATGGCCGAGGAAAACAACAGCCAGAATGACGAAGCGCCCCAACCCCCGCGCCTTCAGGTGCTGGGCCAGTTCATCCGTGATCTGTCGTTTGAAAACGTCGCGGCCCAAAAGGGCGTGATGGGCGAAGGGCAACCGGATATTCAGGTTCAGGTCAATCTTGATGCCACGCGTCGTGAATCAGACAAGAATTACGAGGTCATCCTCAAGCTGAACATCGAATCCCGGCTAAAGGAAATGGATGCCACGCTGTTCATCCTTGAAATCGAATATGCCGGTATCTTTCAGGTCGAAAACGTGCCCGACGACCAGCTGCATCCGTTCCTGCTGATCGAATGTCCGCGCATGATCTTCCCCTATCTGCGCCGGATCGTAAGCGACATCACACATGATGGTGGCTACCCGCCGCTGAACCTTGAAAACATCGACTTCCTGTCGCTGTATCAGCAAGAGCTTCAGCGCCGTGCCGAGGCCGAAAAGGCCGGTCAGCCCGTCGCCTGAAAAGCTGTGTGAAAATCAGCTCTGGCCGAATTTCGACCAGAGCGCGTTTTCGCCCATCGACTTTATGAATTCTGCATGCCGCGCCCGCTCTTCCGCGCTCAAGCGCGGCGGCAACGGTCTTGGGCGCCGCGGCGCCCTCCATCTGTCCCGGCCCGTTTCCGACGACATGTTGTGCCCTGCCCCCGCGTCAAGGCCAAAGCCGGGCTGCCTGCCCCCCATGAGTTCAAGATACACTTCGGCCAGAAGTTCCGAATCCAGCAACGCGCCGTGTTTTTCGCGACCGGAATTGTCCACCGAAAACCTGCGACAAAGCGCATCCAGCGAATTCTGCGCGCCCGGATAGCGTTTGCGTGCAATCTCAAGCGTATCGATTGCGCGCGCCATGGGCAGGGGTTGCCGCCCGGTCTTGAGCAGCTCGGCATTGATAAAGCGCATGTCGAAGCTGGCATTGTGGATGACCAGTGGATCCTCGGCAATGAATTCAAGGAAGGCATCGACGATTGCGGCAAAAACCGGTTTGTCAGCAAGAAATTCGTCTGACAGCCCGTGAACGGCCTCGGCCTCTTTCGGCATGGATCGTTCAGGGTTGATATACTGGTGATAGGTGCGGCCGGTTGGGACGTGGTTCAACAGCTCGACTGCGCCGATTTCGACGATCCGATCGCCATTGTCGGGGTTCAGGCCCGTTGTTTCGGTATCCAGCACGATTTCACGCATCCGTTTCGATCCTTTTGCGAAGCTGCTCTATGATGCGGCTGACCTCGGTGCGTGCCCATTCGGGCGTGCGGGTCTCGATGACAAAATCAGCGCGTGCGCGCTTGTCGGCATCGCTCATCTGGTTTGCAAGGATTTTCTGAAAATGCTCTTCGCTCATGCCCGGCCGCGCCATGACCCTTTCGCGCTGCACGTCTGGCGATGCGGTTACGACAAGCGTGGCATCAACTGCCCGGTCGCCGCCGGTTTCAAACAGCAAGGGGACATCGACAACGACGATATCCCGCCCCTCCTGTGCTGCCTTTTCGATAAAGGCCGCACGATCACGGGCAACAAGGGGATGAACCACCTTTTCGATCTGTTCCAGGGCTGTTTCATCGCGGCCGATCCATTCACGCAGCACGGCGCGGTCAACCTGCCCGTCAACAACCGCCTTGGGGCAGATCCTGCCGATTGCCGCGACCCCTGCCCCGCCAGGCCCATAGATACGGTGCACGGCCGCGTCCGCATCCCAGACGGGAATGCCGAACTCGCGGAAAAAACCGGCAGTCGTCGATTTTCCCATGCCAATGGATCCGGTCAGGCCCAGTATCAGCGGCCGCCTCATGCGTTCAACACCTCTTGCCGCAGATCCTCGTCAACCTCGGGGCGGATCCCGAACCAGTTTTCAAAACCCGGTACCGCCTGGTGCAACAACATTCCCAGCCCGTCCACCGTTTGGCAGCCCATCTTTCCGGCCTCGACAAGAAGGGGCGTGCGCAAAGGGGTATAAACGATATCGGTCACCAATGTTCCCTTGCGCAGCTTGGCCAGGGGCAGGTTCAATGGCGGCTGGCCTGTCATGCCAAGCGACGTGGTGTTGACCAGCATATCGACCTCGGCCATTGCCGCGCCTGCCTTTGTCCAGTCAACCACCTTGATGCGCGCGCCGAAATGTTCGGCCAGCATCTCGGCCCGGCTGCGGGTGCGATTGACAAGATAGATTTCGGGCACCCGTTCGGACAAAAGCGATGAAAGGATCGCACGAGACGCCCCGCCCGCCCCGATAACCATGGCCGGGCCGGTAGAGGCAGACCAGGCCGGGACATGCTGTTTGATATTGGCGATGAATCCATAGCCATCGGTATTGTCGGCCTGAATGCGCCCGTCCTTGCGAAATGTCAGGGTGTTTGCCGCACCTATCAACGCGGCCCTGTCGGTAATGACATCGGCAAGCCCGACAACCGCCTCTTTATAAGGGATCGTCACATTCGCGCCCTTGAATCCAAGGCGGATCAGCGCCTCGATCCCATAGGCAAGATTGTCTTGCGACAGCTCGATAGGGATATAATGGCCGCGCAAATCGTATTTTTTCAGCCAGTATCCATGAACGCGCGGTGACAGGCTGTGCGCGATCGGCGAACCTATCACTGCCGCAAGCGGTATCGATTCAGTATTCATCTTTCCAGCAGCCCCGCCTGTTCAAGGTAATTCAGGACGTCGATCAAGGGCATCCCGAGAATTGTGAACCAATCACCTTCTATCGCGGAAAACAATCTTACGCCAATATCTTCAAGCTTGTAACAACCGACTGTTGTCAAAACGTCCTCACCGATTCGCGCAAGATAGTTGTCGAGAAAACTGTCGGAAACCGGTTTCATTTCCAGTCTGGCCACCCCGACCTTGCGCCAGACCGGCCGGCCATTGATGGCGATGACGGCGGCAGACAGCAACCGGTGCCGCTTGCCGCGCAGGGCCTCAAGGTGGCGTCGCGCCTGATCCATGTCCCTGGGCTTGTCGAAAATCACGCCGTCAAGTTCAAGCACCTGGTCGGATCCTATGACCACCGCATCGGCGTTGCGATTTGAAACCTGCATCGCCTTGGCTTCGGCCAGGGCATCGGCGATATCAAAAGGCGCCAGCCCTTCGGCCAGCAGCGCCGCCTTGATTGCCGTCTCATCAACGCGCGCAGGTCGAACGCCAAAAGCAACGCCGGCACGCGCTAGCATGTCCTGTCTTGCTGTCGAGCCAGAGGCAAGGATGATATGTTCAACCATTGTAGAAACCTGTGGAAAAGAATTGTGCGAAGTGGGGCAGTCTGCCCGAAATCGGGCGCTGGCCCAAAATCCTGTAATACATGCCCGGTTGTAAAGCCGCTCGGTGCAGGTTGTCCACAAGGCATGGTTTTTTCCCGCGCCTGTGGATAGCCCCTTTGCGCCGCGATGGCAGTTGGTTCATGCCATGTTTTCCACAGATGTATCAACGACGTCATGTTTTGCAAGTAATTGAAAAACAACGATAAATCAGACTTATCTTGTCATGTTGATCAATTTTCTCATCAGCGACGATATAAATCCTGTTCTGGATTATTGTGGACGAAAACCTTGATCCCGATGTTTCCACTGTATCTATAACAACAACGTCTTTCTCTTTAATATTATTTGTTTTAGGAAGCGTGGAACCGTCTGTGCAAAACCCGGAGCCAAATGATGGCCGAAACGCTTTCCAACCTGTATCCTTGGATCAAGGCGCTGCATATCATTTCGGTAATTACATGGATGGCCGGCATCTTTTACCTGCCCCGCCTGTTTGTCTATCACGTCGAGCTGACAGAAAATTCCGACGTTCCGGCAAAAACATTCGAGACAATGGAACGCAAGCTTTTGCGGATCATCATGAACCCGGCGATGATCGCAACCTGGACATTTGGGGGTTTGCTAATCTCTACCCCGGGGATCGTGGACTGGTCGCAGGGGTGGCCATGGGTCAAGGCGACGATGGTTCTGATCATGACGTGGTTTCACCACTGGCTGGGCCGCCGGCGCAAAGAGCTGGCCAATGGCACCTGCCAGACGACGTCGAAAACCTTCAGGTTGATGAACGAGGTCCCTACCCTGCTGATGATCGTGATCGTGTTCATGGTGGTCGTCAAGCCATTCTGAGCGCCTGTTTGACTTACCCCCCGGCATTGCGGTAAAAGCCGTGACGTCTGGCCGTCCGGCCGTCAAGACGTTTCCTGAGCATAGCCCATAGCATCGACAGGTCATTGCACCTGCCGTCGATACGGAAGTTTCCATGACACTAGAAAAGATGTTCCTTTCGGAACTGAAAAAGAAAAGCCCCGCCGACCTTTTGAACATGGCCGAGGAACTCGAGATCGAGAACGCCTCGACCATGCGCAAGGGCGATATGCTGTTTGCCATTCTCAAGGAACTGGCCGAAGAGGGCGTCGAAATTTCCGGCGACGGCGTGCTTGAGGTGATGCAGGACGGTTTCGGTTTTCTGCGCTCGCCCGAGGCGAACTATCTGCCGGGCCCGGATGATATCTATGTCAGCCCGGAACAGATCAGAAAGTTTTCACTGCGCACCGGCGACACCGTCGAAGGTGTGATCCAGGCGCCGCGCGAGAACGAGCGCTATTTCGGGCTGGTAAAGGTTTCCCAGATCAACTTTGAAGATCCCGAAATGGTCAAGCACAAGGTCCATTTCGACAACCTCACGCCACTTTACCCCGATGAACGGCTGAAGATGGAGGTCGAAGACCCCACCATCAAGGACAAGACCGCGCGCGTGATTGATCTGGTCGCGCCTATCGGCAAGGGCCAACGGGGGCTGATCGTTGCGCCGCCACGCACCGGTAAAACCGTGATCCTGCAAAACATTGCCAACTCGATCGCCCATAATCACCCCGAGGTCTATCTGATCGTTCTGCTGATCGACGAGCGGCCCGAGGAAGTCACCGACATGCAGCGCAGCGTCAAGGGCGAGGTCATCTCTTCGACATTCGACGAACCTGCAACCCGGCACGTGGCCGTGTCGGAAATGGTGATTGAAAAGGCCAAACGCCTGGTGGAACACAAGCGCGACGTGGTGATCCTGCTGGATTCGATCACGCGTCTGGGCCGCGCATTCAACACGGTTGTACCCAGCTCGGGCAAGGTGCTGACGGGCGGTGTGGATGCAAACGCGCTGCAAAGGCCCAAGCGGTTCTTTGGTGCGGCCCGGAACATCGAAGAAGGGGGTTCGTTGACCATCATCGCGACCGCGCTTATCGACACCGGCAGCCGTATGGACGAGGTGATTTTTGAAGAGTTCAAGGGCACCGGCAACAGCGAACTGGTGCTGGATCGCAAGGTCGCCGACAAGCGCGTATTCCCGGCAATCGACATCCTCAAATCCGGTACCCGGAAAGAAGAGCTGCTGGTTGACAAGGGCGATCTGACCAAGACCTATGTGCTGCGCCGGATTCTCAATCCGATGGGCACGACCGATGCGATCGAATTCCTGCTCAGCAAGCTCAAGCAGACCAAGAGCAACGCGGAATTCTTTGACTCGATGAACACCTGATACGCGGCGCAGGTCGCGCAAGGGGAATGTCATGGATACGATTTTTGCGCTCGCTTCGGCCCGCGGCAAGGCCGGGGTCGCGGTCATACGCGTTTCCGGCCCCGCGGCGATAGATGCCGGCAAGATCGTTGCCGGGGATGTAGGTGCGCCATTTCGTACATCCCTGCGCTGGCTGAGGGACAAGGACGGCGCCCCGTTGGACCAGGGGTTGGTGTTGTTTTTCCCGCACGGGCAAAGCTTTACCGGCGAGGATGTCGTTGAATTCCACATCCACGGCAGCATGGCCGTCATCAACGCCGTTCTCAAACGGCTGTCGCAGATAAGCAGCCTCAGACCCGCCGAACCCGGTGAATTCACGCGTCGTGCCCTGGAAAACGGCCGTCTGGACCTTGCTCAGGTAGAGGGCCTGGCTGACCTTGTGGAGGCCGAAACCGAGGCGCAGCGCCGGCAGGCCCTGCGGGTATTCGAGGGGCGCCTGGGGCAGCTGGTGGATGGCTGGCGCAACAATCTGATCCGTGCAGCGGCGCTGATCGAAGCGACCATTGATTTTGCCGACGAGGAAGTGCCCGTTGATGTGTCGCCCGAGGTGACGGACGCAATCAGCGAGACGCTGAAATCATTGAGGGCCGAAGCCGAGGGTAGCCGCGTTTCCGAGCGGATCCGCGAAGGTTTTGAAGTGGCGATCATCGGCAAGCCGAATATCGGAAAATCGACCCTTCTCAACCGTTTGGCCGGACGAGAGGCGGCGATAACGTCGGAAATTGCGGGCACGACACGGGATATCGTCGAGGTGAGGATGGACCTGGGCGGCCTTCCCGTGACTTTGCTGGATACGGCGGGCATAAGGGAAACGCAGGACCATGTTGAGAAACTCGGCGTCGCGCGCGCGATAGAACGGGCCGACCGGGCGGATCTTAGGGTGTTATTGATTGACGAGGAAGGCGTGTCAGCAATCGGGCGGCAGGTTGAGGAAGACGACATCGTCGTGCAGGCGAAGGCAGATATATCACGCAAAAACAATGGCTTAGCTATATCCGGGAAAACGGGGCAGGGGGTTGATGAGCTGGTGGCAGAGATCGCGGCGCGGCTTGAACGTAAAAGCCTCGGCGCCGCTACGGCAACGCGGCTGAGGCATCGCATCGCGATGGAAACGGCAATTTCCTGTTTGGAGCGCGCGCTGGATCATGTAAACAGCGGCTCAGGCCTTTCGGAACTGGCGGCAGAAGAGCTGCGCTCGGCAACAAGGGCGCTGGATTCGCTGATCGGCAAGGTTGGGGTCGAGAATCTGCTGGACGAAATTTTCGCCAGCTTCTGTATTGGCAAGTGAGGAATGTTTCACGTGAAACATCACGGGTTCGATGTTGTGGTAATCGGGGGCGGGCACGCGGGTGCCGACGCCGCCCATGCCGCTGCCAGAACGGGCGCCAATACGGCACTGGTCACGCACCGTTTTGACAGGATTGGCGAGATGTCGTGCAATCCGGCCATCGGCGGGCTGGGCAAGGGTCACCTTGTTCGGGAAATCGACGCGCTTGATGGCTTGATGGGTCGCGTTGCTGATCGGGCGGGAATTCAGTTCAGGTTGTTGAATCGCCGCAAGGGCCCAGCCGTTCGTGGCCCGCGGGCCCAGGCTGATCGCGCGTTATATCGGGCGGCGATGCAAAACGAGATCGCTAATACCCCTAACCTGGCGGTCATTGAGGCAGAGGTTGCGGATTTGCAGGTAGAGGCCGGCAGGGTTACAGGCGTTATACTGGGCGACGGATCGGTTATACCAGCCAATGCGGTCGTATTGACGACGGGCACATTTCTACGCGGCGTTATTCATATCGGCAATGAACAAAAGCCCGGCGGCCGCATGGGCGACAAGCCCGCCATTCCCCTTGCCGAGCGCATTAATGATCTGGGCCTTCCCATGGGCCGGCTCAAAACCGGAACCCCCCCTCGGCTGGATGGCAGAACAATCAACTGGGATATTCTGGATTCCCAGCCGGGGGACGAAAACCCTGTGATGTTTTCCTTTTTGTCGACAGGCCCGTCAGTTCGGCAGGTTTCATGCGGTATCACCCATACAAATGAAAAGACGCACGAGGTTATCAGAAAAAACCTGGATAAATCCGCGATGTATGGCGGGCATATCGAGGGCGTCGGTCCCCGTTATTGCCCCTCTATAGAAGACAAGGTTGTGCGGTTTTCCGAAAAGCCCTCGCATCAGGTGTTTCTGGAGCCCGAGGGTTTGAACACGACGACAGTCTATCCCAACGGTATTTCGACATCGCTACCGTTTGAGGTTCAGCAGGAATATGTGGCCTCTATCAAGGGGCTCGAGAATGCACGGATCACGCAGCCTGGCTATGCTATTGAATATGATTATGTGGATCCGCGCGCGCTGACACCGACACTGATGGTAAAAACGCTGCCCGGGCTATACCTCGCAGGCCAGATCAACGGGACCACCGGTTATGAAGAGGCTGCGGCCCAAGGTCTGGTTGCCGGCCTTAACGCTGCGCGCGCCGCAAAGAGCATGGAGCCGGTGATTTTCAAGCGCTCAGAGGCCTATATTGGTGTCATGATTGACGATCTGGTCACAAGAGGGGTGACAGAACCCTACAGAATGTTCACCTCGAGGGCAGAGTTCCGATTGTCGCTGCGCGCCGATAACGCCGACCAACGGCTGACCCCAAAGGGCATTGAAATTGGCTGTGTGAGCGCCGAAAGGAAAATCGCGTTCATGGAGAAGATGGATAAGCTTCACAACGCCCAAGAGCGGTTGAAATCCATGACGCTTACGCCGCAAGAGGCTGAAAAACACGGAATAAAGGTAAACCGTGACGGCACGCGGCGAAATGGCATCGACCTGCTTTCCTTTCCGGAGGTCACGTTTGAGTCATTGAAGGCTGTCTGGCCCGATCTGGCGCATGTCGAACCCGCGATTGCGGAGCAGGTGGAATGCGATGCTGTCTACGCCAATTACATCGAACGGCAGCGGCGCGATGTCGAAGCACTCGAAAAAGACGAGGCGCTGAAGATTCCTGACGGTTTCGACTATACAACGATCTCGGGGCTTTCGAACGAGTTGAAGGGAAAGCTTGCAAAGATTCGCCCACAGACATTGGGGCAGGCCGGGCGGATTGATGGCATGACGCCGGCGGCGCTCACCCTGATTCTTTCACGAATTCGCCGTGAATCAGGAAGGCGCAGGGCATGAAAGGGCGAAACGACGCCATTCAGCGCCTCGAACAGGTGGCTGATGTTTCACGTGAAACAATCGCGGCCCTTGAAACATATGAAAAGCTGCTGAGAAAGTGGAATCCCGCGATAAACCTCGTCAGCGCCTCGACGCTGAACGACATCTGGCATCGGCATTTCCTGGACTCTGCCCAGATATGGCGGCTTTGTCCCTCGGGCGCCACAAAATGGGTTGACCTCGGCAGTGGTGGGGGGTTTCCGGGGCTGGTTGTTGCTGTCATCGCCAAAGAGGTTGCACCCCAGCTCGAGCTTGTTCTGGTGGAATCCGATATCCGCAAGGCAACCTTCCTGCGCGAAGTGAGTCGCACGCTGTCGCTCAACACCGCCATCCATGCAAAGCGTATCGAAGAGCTTGAACCGCAGAATGGTGATGTGGTTTCGGCCCGTGCGCTGGCGCCGTTGCCGAAATTGCTGCCACTGGCGGCCCGGCATTTAGGAAATTCGGGAATCTGTTTGTTTTCCAAGGGCGAATCTGTCGAAACGGAATTGACTGACGCCCGGAAATGCTGGAAATTCACCTTGGAAAAGTCGCCCAGCATCACCGGATCTGGCGGGATCATACTGAAAATCGGAGGTCTTGGGCGTGTCTGACCCAAA
>WFQE01000343.1 GCA_015487165.1 Paracoccaceae bacterium
ATGCCGCACAGGGTGACATGATCGCCCTCGGTAAAGGCGTGAACGTCAAAGCCGTTGCCGGTGCGGATATCCATGTCTTTTCCCAACAGGTTCTCGGCCAGCGCGAAATCGTCCGGCCCGGTGATCTTGATGTTTCGCGCGGTGCCCTCGACGATCGTGACCTCGTGACCGGCGGCACGGGCGGCCGACACATCGTCAGTTGCCGCGCCCTTCAGCATCTGATGGGCCTGCCGGATCAGATCAAGCCTGAAACCCTGCGGCGTTTGCGCGCGAAACAGCCCGTCGCGCGGCACCACGCCCGAGACCCGCCCCCTCGTTCCCTGCCACAGCGTGTCGGTGACCGGCATTGCAGGTGCCGCCGCGCCGGTTTCGCGCATGGCGTCGATCACGCGCGAGATCAGCGCAAGGTCAACCAGCGGCCGCGCGGCGTCGTGAATCAGTACATGGTCGGCCCCCTGGCCGCGGACGCAAGCCAGCCCTGCGGCGACCGAGTCGGACCGCTCCTTGCCGCCGTGGCAGGTGGTCAGGGCGATGCCGCCCACATGCGGGCCGATGATGTGTTGAAATCGAGCGTCGTCATCCGGGTGCAGCACGACCGTGATTTTCGCGATGTCGGGATGGGCGGCAAGTGCGCGGATGGCGCGCGCCAGAACCGGGATGCCGGCAAGGCTTCGGTATTGCTTGGGCAGCCCGCCGCCTGCGCGCAGGCCGCGTCCGGCAGCAACGATCAGGGCGGCGATGGTCATGGGCTTGGCTCCTTGCTTGTTGCTTTCTTCTAGGCAGGGTGCGGCGGCAAGGCAACGGAAGGGGCGGTTGATCTGAGGCAAAAAAATGCCTATGCAACATGGAGCATGCCCAAGGATTAAGCAGATGACCATTAAACTGGCAGGCGTTTCACTGGATCCGCCTGTTTTTCTTGCGCCGCTGGCCGGGATCACCGATCTGCCGTTTCGAAACCTCGTGCAGGAATTCGGGGCGGGGCTGGTCGTGTCGGAAATGGTGGCCAGTCAGGAAATGGTGCAGGCCCATGCGCCGACCCGTGCGCGGGCCGAGCTGGGCCTTGGCGTTGCCAACACCGCCGTGCAGATCGCCGGACGTGAGGCCCGCTGGATGGCCGAGGCCGCGCGCATGTTGCAGGGGCAGGGGGCGCGGGTCATCGATATCAATATGGGATGCCCCGCGAAAAAAGTGACGGGCGGGCAGTCGGGTTCGGCCCTGATGCGCGATCCCGACCACGCGCTGCACCTGATAGAGGCGGTGGTTGCTGCGGTCGAGGTGCCGGTCACGTTAAAGATGCGGCTGGGCTGGGATGACGACAACCTCAACGCCCCCGAACTAGCCCGCCTGGCCGAAGGCGCCGGCGTGCAGATGATCACGGTGCATGGGCGCACACGCTGCCAGTTCTACAAGGGCCGTGCCAATTGGCGGAAGGTGGGCAGGGTGGTCGATGCGGTGCACATACCCGTCATCGTCAATGGCGATATCATTGACCCCGCAACCGCCCGCATGGCGCTGCAACAGTCGCGCGCGGCGGGGGTCATGGTCGGGCGCGGGGCGCAGGGCGCGCCCTGGCGGCTGGCGGAGATCGCCTCGGCGCTATTTGGCGCGCCGGCACCCGAAATTCCCCAAGGTGACGCGCTGGTTGCGCTGATCCGCCGGCATTATGCGGCGATGCTTGATTTCTACGGCCGCGAGCTTGGCGTCAAGGTCGCGCGCAAGCATCTGGGCTGGTACATGGATCACGCCCCGGCGAACCCGCCGCTGCGGCGTGCCATCCTGACGGAAAACGATCCGCAGCGTGTTCAGGATCTGCTTGGGCAACTCGCCCGAATGCAAAGGCAGGCGGCATGAGCATGACACAGACCGATCAGGTCTGGCAGGCGCTGCCGATCCCCGGCTTTCTGGTGGATGGCCGGGATCGCGTGGCCCAGATCAACCCCGCGGCCGAAAACTTTCTGAACACCGGGCGCAAGTCGCTGACAGGCCGCCCGCTGGGCGAGTGCCTTGTTCTGGACGCGGATATCCCGCCGCTGCTGGCGCGTGTGCGGGCAGGGCAGTCGGATCTG
>WFQE01000344.1 GCA_015487165.1 Paracoccaceae bacterium
GGCGAAATAGGTTTCGTAGCCACGGTTGCGGGCGGTCAGGCTCAGCGCCGCCCAGGCGCCGGTCTTTTCCAGATGCGCCATCATCAGCCGCGTCTTGACCTTGGCCAGCTGCGCGGGGGTCAGTTGTTTCAACGGGTTCACGGGCTGGCCAGCCTGCTTGCGCGCGGCCAGTTTGGATTTGACCACCGTGGTCAGAAAGGAAAGCTCGGTTTCTGGCCTTTCGCCGGTCGAGGAGCAGGCCGCAAGAATCAGCGCGCCCACAAGTGCCAAGGGGAATAGTCTCATCTCCAGAACCTCCCCCATCGACGTTTCAGCGGGCCGCCCTGATCGTTTTCCAGCAGGCCATACAGGCGGTTTCTGACCTCCAGCCGCGCGCCACCGTCGCGGGTGATCGGTCGCATGACCGAGGTGAATACCTTGGGCGTCGGCTGGCCGGTCAGCCAGCTCAGCGGCACCGAAAAACGCAGCCCCTTGTCAAAGGAACCCTCGCCGAATGTCGAGAACGGCACATTCGTCAGCGTGAAAAAGGCGCCGATCTTCCAGCCATTGTCGAATACCCGGTCGATGGTCACGGTTGCGCCGTAATCGCCGGCCAGATAGCGGCCCACGTCAAGCTGGCCGTAAAACCCGTTGCCGATATCCCAATAGGCCGAGGCATGGCCGGTGACCACGCTATAAGGCTGGAACCCCAGCAACTGGTTGAATGCACGCTGCCTGACGGCGTTGATTTCCACCCCGAAGGCGAGCTTGCTGTTGACCGGCTTCCACAGGATCTCGGTCGAAAGGCCGCCATACATCTTTTCGAAATAGCCCACCGATACCCTGCCATAGAGGTTCTTGCCGGGGCGATAGAAATATTCGGCCTCCAGATATTCCAGCGCCGGGTCGCCCTGTCTGTCATACAGCCCGTAATCCGAACGCACATGGCGCATGACCGAGTTTGACGCCCGCGTGACCGAATTCAGGTTCCCGATCGCCTTTTTGCGGATCGAGCCCGACAAGACCAGCCCAGGCCGGACCTCGTATTCGCCCTGCAGACGCAGGCCAACATCCATGCGCACGGGCTTGTCGGGGTCAAACAGGCTGACCATGGCATAGGGGCCCAGCGACCAGCTGCGTTCAGGATACGTGCCGGGGAGATATGCCCAACTGGGCGGGTGCTTGCCGGCGTCGGTGATCTGGGCGCGTCCGTAAATCTTTTCGGCAGCCTGCGGATCGTGTTCCAGTGCCTCGACATCGCTGCGTTTCAGGGTGACGGCGACGGTGCCTATGCCGTTTTTCACCGGCACGATGCGGAAGGTCTCGACCGAGGCAGGCAGGACCTGCGTCAACACCCGCGCGACCCGGCCAATTGCCTGTGCCGTGGCCTCATGCCGCTTATTTTGGAACCATACCTCTGTTGAGGTCGCGGTGATCCGCATGGCCTCCAGTTCCATCCCGTCCTGTTGCAGCAGTGTGTTGACGTTCTTGCGCAGGATGTCGGCGCCATCCTTTTGCGAGGTCCACGAGGTATCATACGGCCGGTTTCCCCGCGCCAGAACCGGTGTCGGTGCCGGGCCGAGAGATGAGGCATTGGCCGGCAAGCGCGGATTGAGAGAGAACGAGCCGGAAATGCCGATCTGGTCACCATAGAGGTAATACCCCGTCAGCGTCCCGCCATTGCGGAGCCGATAGGAAAGGGCGAAATTGAAAGGCGTGCGACGTGTGAAAAAATTGTTGGTTACGGTTTCCAGAGTATAGGCATCAGACGAATATTCGGCCTTGAAAGTCAGGTTCCTGATGGGCGTTTGCCACTCGATGCCTCCAAACAGGGCCGCAGGGCCGCGGAACCAGCGGTTATAGGAAGGCACCCCGCCCAAACCCAGAGTTCCGCCAGGACGCGTATCGAAACCGCTGCCAAAGACCGACGAAAGCGGGTTGCGAATACTGTTATATGACCCAAGCCGCCCCCAGCCGATACCGCCAGTTACCTTCAGGCGTGGGCTGACATTCCTGGTCGCCACCAGATATTCACTGGAATACCAGCCGGTGCCAACGGCATCACGCAGCCCAATGGCAAGAGATGGCATTCGGCCATCTTCAGGGCGCAGAACGTAATGAACGTCGAAACTGCGATCATAATTGATGATGGGATTTCCATGAAGTGAATATCGAAAACTGCCTGTCAGCCGTGGCGTGATCTGAAACGATACCGTGTTGCGCGTGATGCTCGGAATATGTGCCACCGTGACCGAAAGCTGCCCGTCCGACAAAGCCCCGGCCGTGGGCATGTCGATCAGGCCCGGAGTGCCGTAGAAGCCGACAGTAGAGGTTGGAATCTGTTGTGCAGCTGCCCCACTTGCAGTGACAAGGGCAATCGCCGCCATCAGGGACGGATGAATCCGAGGGGATAGCTTGGGAAAGCGAATAACGGGTTTCAATATGCTTACCTTCAAAGACCGGCGGCTGCATGTTCCTTGTCGTCAAACAATCGGCGCGTGTCAATGTAAACGAAGCCCTGGAAAAATACGCGCAGCGGATCCAGTAGTGTCCCTTGCAGCCGTGATGGGCAAAATTACAGCGGGCTCGAAAATGGTGAGAAGGTTTTCCATGCCCGTGACTCAACGGCTGCCTTACGGTCAGTTGTCGTAATATCCCTTTGCGTAATACCCGTAGTAGCCGCCATATTTCTTCATGCTTCTTGCATCTACCGAGGAAAGGATAAGGCCGGTCACCGGGCAACGGACGGTTTCGAACATCTTCAGGCCCTGTGTGACCTGGGCCTTCGGGGTTGAATCCCATCTGACCGCATACAGGACTGCGTCAGAGTTTTGCGCGATCACGCGCGCATCAGGCACCACGAGGACGGGCGGTGTATCGATAACGACATAGTCATAGGCCTCGCGCATGTCCTCGATGAATTTTCGGAACCGTTCAGATGAAAAGATGTCGGCCGCATTGGTCATGGATTTTTCGCCGACAAGAACATCAAAGCCCAGTTTTTCGTCGCGATAAAGGATGTCCTCCAGTTCAGCCTCGCCCGAGATGACCGAAAGCAATCCTTGGGTTCCCTCGATCTTGAAGTATTCGGAAAAGGTCCGCCGACGAATGTCGCCTTCGACAAGCAGAACCTTTTTCCCCAGCCCGGCCATGTTTTGTGACAGCGCCAACGAAATGGTCGTCTTGCCCTCCCCCGGCATGGACGAGGTGATCATGATCACCTTGGGGGGCTTGTCCACATTGGACAGCAGGATCGAGGTGCGCAGGTTTCGCACCGCCTCCGCCGCTGCCGAGGTTGGCTTCTGGATCAGGTAGTTGAGCGCATCAAGTCGCCTTCTGGTGGGCATGCGAGGGATCTGGCCCAGAACGGAATAACCCGTGCCTGCCTCAAGTTCTTCGCTGGTCCGAAAGCCGTTTTGCAGCATCTCGCGGGTCAGAACGATACCTGCCCCTGCGAACAGGCCAAGCAAACCGGAAAGCGCCAGAATGAGGGATTTCTTGGGTTTGGATGCCCCCAGCGGGACGACAGCACGTGACAGGACGCGGCTGTCAGCTGTTTGCGTGCCCTGCTGAATCGACATTTCCTTGAGGCGCTTGAGGAAATAGTCATAGATGTTCTGGTTGGCCGCCGCTTCCTGTTGCAGCTGTTGCAATTTGATCAGGTCGGTTGACTGCCTTTCGATCTGCGCGGAAAGCGTGGCAATCGAATCCTTGAGCGCCTGAATTCGCGCCTTCTTGCGCGTGTATTCGTCCTGAACCCTTTTCAAGAGCGTCTTGAATGCAGAATCAAAAGTCTGCCGGTCCAGCTCACCGGCTTTCAGCCTGGTCAGCATCCGGTCGAGATTGGGGTCATTTGCCGTCTTGGCCATGATGTCGGGGTCGCTGCTGGCCAGCGCCTTTTCCAGGGAGCGCATTCTCGCGCCCAAGCGTTTCAGCTTTTCCTTGTCCGCCGCAATCCGTTCGCGCGTTCCCTTGAACTGGCTTTGCAATACGGCCAGGCCTCCCGGGCTGACCAGCTCGGACTGGGCATTGAAATCCCGGATCTTCTTGACCGAGCGTTCCAGATTGGCTTTCAGCTCGGCCACCTTTTCGGACAGCCACGCAGCGGCGCGTTTGGTTTCCTGGAACTTCACATCCAGCTGGTTGAGGATGTAGAGGTCAGCCAGCGTATTTGCGATCAGCGCCGATTTGCGGGCATCGGTTGTCGAGACGGTGATGTTGAACACATATGTATCGCGCTTGTTGCTGACCTGCAGGTCTTTCAGGATTGCATCGACGGTGGCGTCCAGAATTCTCTGTTTTGATGGCTTGAAGGCTGGGGTTTCAATGCCAAGAAACTTCTTGATGATCTTTTTGGGATCATAAGGATTTTCGGGCCGCAAATAGCCGTTGAATTCGGGATCTTCGGTGAGATTCAACTTTTTGGCGAGTTTTTCGATCAAGCCCCGCGAGCGCATGACCTCGACTTCGGTATTGATTGTCGGCTTGTCCCCGGACAGGCCCGGCATCAGGCTTGAGAGGGCACTGTCGAGGGTTGCTTGCTGTTTTCGAGGGTCAAGCGTCAGGACGGCCGTGGTCGTATAAATTGGCACCGCGACCCTGTAAGCGTAATATCCGCCGGCAGTCAGGGCCAGGATGGTTACGGCCAGAATGACCCATTTTCCCCGCCACAGGGTTGCCAGCAAGGCCAGAAGATCGATTTCGTCATCCTCGGGGGCATGCATGGGAAAATTTCCCTGAGGCGGTTGGGATGGTTGATCCGGGCGTGTTTGGGCCAGGGATACGACCTTGGTCTCAGACATGAAATGCAACCTTCAGTAGTGGGTCGTCCAAGAATACGTCGGACATTCATATACGACAACAACAATTATGCCCCGGATATATCAAGCCCTTTGCAGGGCGTCACGGGGAATCGCCACTTTCGTTGCCCGCCCCATGAGGTCGATCAGGACCCAGATCCGCCGATCGGCAGAGATGTTTTCCACTGTGGTCACGAAATCCGCAAAAGGCCCGCTGAGGATGCGCACCTCGTCACCGGGTTCAAGCGTTTCGGGTGGCAGCAGGCGGTTTTCCTTGTCGCACCGCATTTGCAATCCCTGTACCAGGCCATGGGGCACCGGCGCGGGCGCATCCCCGCCAAACCTGACCAGTCGTGCCACGCCGTAGGTCGAATTGATCGCGCGCCAGGGGGCAGTTTCGGGGCGAAATGACACAAACAGATAGCCCGGAAACAGTGGTTGCCAGGTCTTGATAAAGCGCGCGCCCCGTTTCCGCGTGGCCGGTTGCATCGGGCAGAACAGCGGAAAGCCTTGGCGTTTCAGGTTGCGTTGCGCCATTGCAAGCCCGTTGGGCTTGAGCTGAACGAGGAACCAGGGGCACGAGACCTCTTGCACCGGCTGGCTTGCGAGCATGTGTTTCAAAGGGATTTCCTCAATACGTTCAGCAATGAACATATCGCACTCAGGTTGAAAGAAAAGGCTGTATTTCCTTACCCGCTTGCGCAAGCAAAAGGGGCGAGTGCTCAGACGAAACCCAGGTCTTTCAGCCATCCCTCCAGCGCGGGCCGCACCGATTGTGCGCCTGATGCGCGCGCACGGTCGATTACCTCGCGCGCTTCGGCAAGATTCACGCGGCGCAGCAGATGCTTGACCGGCCCGATCGAGGCCGGGCGCATCGACAGCGAGCGCAGGCCCATGGCGGCGAAACACAGTGCCTCGACCGGGCGGCCGGCGTCCTCGCCGCAGAAAGACACCGGCGTGCCCAGCGAATCACAGCGCCGCGCGATCTGTTCGATGAAGGTCAGAAAGCTGACATTCAGCGTGTCATAGCGGCGGCGCACGCGCTCGTTCTCGCGGTCGGCGGCAAAGAAGAACTGTTTCAGGTCGTTGCCGCCGATGGAAATGAAATCGGCCATCTCGAAGAACTGATCCGGCGCAAAGGCCAGCGAGGGGGTTTCCAGCATGGCGCCGATCTCGATTTCTTCGGGCACCTTGTGGCCAAGGGCGCGCTCGCGCACGACCTCGTCCAAAACGGCCTGGCGCGCGGCGGTGAATTCCTCGAACTGGGCGACGAAGGGAAACATCACCTTCAGCGGCCGCCCATTGGATGCCCGCAGCAGCGCCTGAATCTGCATCCGCATGACGCCAGCTTTTTCCAATGTCAGCCGGATCGCGCGCCAACCCATTGCCGGGTTCGGCTCGTCGGTGCGCTTCATGTAGGGCAGCACCTTGTCGGAACCGATATCGAGTGTGCGAAAGATCAGAGGTTTGTCGCCCGCGGCGTCAATGATGCGGGCATATAGCGCGGCCAGCTCGCCCCGGCGCGGCACCTTGGAACGGATCAGGAACTGCAACTCGGTACGAAACAGGCCGACACCATCGGCGCCCGAACTTTTCAGGCTGGGAAGATCGACCATGAGGCCGGCATTCATGAACAACCCGATATGCACCCCGTCCCGCGTGACGGCGGGAAGATCGCGGATCGAGGCATATTGCTGCTGCGCCTCCTGCTGCATGGCGATCTTGTCCTGAAAGGCGGCGGCGATGCTGTCCTCGGGACGCAGATGCACGATGCCGTGGTCGCCATCGACAAGGATCAGATCGCCGTTCAGCGCCTCGCGGGTGATCTTTTCGGCATGTACCACAAGCGGAATGGCCATGGCACGCGCCACGATCGCGGCATGCGAGCCGACCGAGCCCTCTTCCAGCACCACGCCCTTGATGCGCTTGCCGTATTCCAGCAGCTCGCCGGGGCCGATATTGCGGGCGACCAGAATCGCATCTTCGGGGATCTCCACACCATTGTGATTATCCTGCCCGGTCAGCAGGCGCAGTAGGCGGTTGGACAGGTCGTCGAGGTCGTGCAGACGTTCGCGCAGATACGGGTCGGGCACGCGGGCCATGCGGGCGCGGGTGGCGGATTGTTCCTTTTCCACGGCCACTTCGGCAGCGAGGCCCGAACGGATGTCTTCTTCCATCCGTTTCAGCCAGCCACGTGAATTGGCGAACATGCGGTAGGCCTCCAGCACCTGGCGGCTTTCGTCGGTCGCAGCACCCATGGCAACCGAAAGCATGTCGTCGACATCGCCCTTGAGGCGGTCCATGGCGCGGTGCAGGCGTTCAAGTTCCTTTTCGGGGTCGTCGGCCACGGGGTTTGCGATCACGACATGGGGTTCGTGCAGCAGGACATGCCCGGCGGCCGTGCCTTCCTGCGCCGAAGTGGCGCGAAAGGTTACGGGCTGCTGGTGCGGGGCCGAAAGGGCCGCGCCCTTGCCAACAAAGGCGCCCAGCTCGGCCATTTCGGCGATGACCATGGCCACGACCTCCAGGCCATAGACCTCGTCATCGGAATAGTCGCGCGCCTCCTTGTTCTGGACGACAAGCACGCCGCGGGTTTCGCCCAGCCGCTGGATCGGCACGCCCAGAAACGACGAATACACCTCTTCGCCGGTTTCCGGCATATAGCGGAATCCGGGGGTTTCGGGGGCGTTCGACACATTGATCGGGCGTGCCTCGCGGGCGACGCGGCCGACCAGACCTTCGCCGATGCGCAGGCGGGTCTGGTGAACGGATTCCGGGTTCAGACCCTCGGTTGCGCAAAGTTCCAGCGTCTCAGCATCGCGCAGCAGGTAGATCGAGCACACATGCGTGCCCATCGAGTCGGCGATCAGCTGAGTGATCTTGTCGAGTCGCTCTTGACCTTCGCCCTCTTGTGCCAGCGTGTCACGCAGGCGTTTCAACAGGTTACGTGATCTCGATCCGGTGGTTTCGGCCATTGGCCCCCATGCCCTGATTGCGCCTTTCAGGCTGCGTTTTCCAACCCGAAGGTATCATGCAGGGCTTGTACCGCAAGTTCCATGTATTTTCTGTCAACCAGCACGGAAACCTTGATTTCGGATGTGGTGATGACCTTGATGTTGACGCCCTCGGCGGCGAGCGCCTGAAACATCTGGGCGGCCACGCCCGCATGGCTGCGCATGCCGATGCCGACAACGGAAACCTTGCACACATCCTTGTCGGCGATCAGCCCGCGGAAATTGATTTCGCCACGTTCCTGTGCCGCGTTCAGCGCGGCCTCGGCGCGGGTGACTTGGCCCACGGGGCAGGAAAAGGTCATGTCGGTGCGCCCCTCTTCCGAGATGTTCTGCACGATCATGTCCACATTCACCCCCGCCTCGGCCAGCGGCGAAAAGATGGCGGCGGCGATGCCGGGGCGGTCGGCGACCGAAACAAGCGTCATCTTGGCCTCGTCGCGCGAATAGGCGACACCGGATACGACATTGCTTTCCATGATTTCCTCCTCGGAACAGACAAGGGTGCCTGAATTATCGGTCATGTCTTCAAAGCTGGACAGCACCCGCAGGCGCACGCCATAGCGCATGGCCAGCTCGACCGAGCGGGTTTGCAGCACCTTCGCACCCAGCGAGGCCAGTTCCAGCATTTCCTCGTATGATATCTTTTCCAGTCGCCGCGCCTTGTCGGTGATGCGCGGGTCAGTGGTATAGACGCCGTCCACATCGGTGTAGATATCGCAGCGCACCGCATCGAAGGCGGCGGCAAAGGCCACTGCGGTTGTGTCGGATCCGCCGCGGCCCAGCGTGGTGATGCGGCCGTCTTCGGCAATGCCCTGAAAGCCCGCGATGACGGCGACCTTCATGCCCTCGGCGAATTTTGCGTCAAGATTGTCTGTCGGAATCTCGGTGATGCGCGCGGCACCGTGGGCCGAGGTGGTTTTTAGCGGCACCTGCCAGCCTTGCCAGCTGCGCGCCGGGATATCCATTTCCTGCAGCGTCAGCGCCATCAGCCCGGCGGTGACATTTTCGCCCGACGACACCACCGCATCATATTCGCGCGCGTCGAACATCGGCGAGGTGGCCTCGACCAGGGCGACCAGTTCGTTCGTCTTGCCCGACATGGCCGAGACGATCACGATGACCTCGTGACCATTTGCAACCTCGCGCTTGACCTTTTCCGCGGCGTTGCGGATGCGGTCGAGATCGGCAACCGATGTGCCTCCGAATTTCATCACCAGCCGGGACATGGCAGAACCCTTGTTACAAGCCCGTTTCAGTCGGCGTTCTTAGGCTTGTCAGCGCCCAAGGGCAAGCGCAAGAGGGGATGGCGCGTCAAAAGGGCAGGGTGGTTCCGTCAAAGCTTTCGAAACAACCCGTGTTGTCGGGGGTGAGCGCGGCAAAGCGCCGGATCAGCCCCGCCGCCGCATCCTTGGGCGCGATAGGGGCGGTGGCTCCCCCCATGTCGGTGCTGACCCAGCCGGGGTGATAGGCACCGACGCTGATGCCTTCGGGGGCCAGGTCGCGGGCAAGATTGCGGGTGAGGTTGATCACCGCCGCCTTGGATGCGCGATAGATGTAGGATCCGCCCGCCGCACAGGCACTTGAACCCATGAGCGAGGCAATGACCGCGATCCGTGCCTTCCGCGCAGCGCGAAGATTGGGCAGCAGCGCCTGTATCGTCAGAAAGGCGCCGGTGACGTTGACGGCGAAGACCTCGGCCCACATTTCGGGAGGAAATCCGCCGTCAAGCTGTTCCTGCTTGTCCGGATAGATGCCGGCATTGCAGATCAGCAGGTCAAGTTCGCAGCCGTCCAGATCCTGCGAGAGCTGCGCAATCGTTTCGGGGGCGCGAACATCCAGTTGATGCCAGGCAACCATATCGGCAAACGTGTCGGGGATTTCCCCTCGGGTCGTTCCGATCACGCTTTTTTCGGCTTCGGCGTATTGTCGGGCGATTTCATATCCCAACCCGCGATTTGCGCCTGTTATCAGAATTGCCATCGTGCTCTCCGCATCGGTATTGCGCAGGCACCGGCCCGCGTCAGTTGGTTTTCCGGCCTGACCAGGGCAGGGGGGCAACGGGGATGCCGTCTTCGATCAGGGCGCGCGCCTCGTCCGGGGCGGTCTGTCCTATTATGGGTCTTTCCGGCGCCTCTCCGGCGTGAATGGCACGCGCCTCGCGCGCAAATTCACGCCCCACATCTTCGGATATCGCCTCGATTTTTGCGCGAAGCTCTTTCAACGCCTGTTCGGCCGGGGAAGCGGGGCTCGAAAGCGGCCTGTCAGCCTGATCATTGTTGCATGCAGGGGGGCGGTCGCCCTGGCTGGCTTGCAAGCGCGGGGCCATGATCGCCTTGGCAACCTTGGTGCTTCCGCAGACCGAGCAGGAAATCATTCCCCCCAACTCAAGCTTTTCAAAGTCATCGACCGACCGGAACCAGCTGTCGAAAACATGTTTCCGGTCACATTTCAGCGTGTATCGGATCATGGCATCCAGGGTTTCCGCCCCACATTCGGTTGCATTCCTCGCGCTGACAACAATCTGCTTTTCCGAGGAAAATTCAAGCCCCGAGTGTCAGATTGCAGACGGGGAGCCATGCTTTACGAATTGCCGCGGCAGACATCCTTTTCGCTGGTCACGATCAGGGTCCAGATGTGGGGGTTGATATCCAGAACATATTCGATCGCTGCCTGTGAGAACATCGAAATATATCCGCAGGCGATCGCCGGATCAGACGGAATATAGAAATCGGCGCCGTCGGCGCTTTTCCTGATATTGTTCTTTTTCATGGTGACGATCAGGAACCGCCTGTCATTGGCAAAACGGTTGCGCTTTTCATAGCCCCATGCGCTGGCACCATGATCCCAGGCCCATTTCAACGGGATGATGTGGTCGATATCCACGACATTCCTGGGATTGAGCGGGCCGATGATTTCGCCGGTCAGTCCGTCCCTCCACGCGCCCCAGGTCACCTTTATGGTGCCGTTGCTGTCCGTGAGCTTTGGCGGAATCAACGAGCGCTGTTTCAGGATCTGGTGGCGTGTATCCATGCGGTCATGCTGTTTCCATCCGCTGCGCATGAACATCTCGCGCGAATATTTCTGCGCATTGACAGGGCTGACCAGAAGAACGAGCGGGACAAGAAATGCAAGAAGGCGAAAAACCGCGAACACAGCCGATACCCGTCAAAAATTGTTAACAATCTCTTAACGTGTATCACGCGGGTCGATTTGTGACAAATCTCTGTTAACCCTGACGCGCCCTCGGGTGGGCGGACTGGTAAACCTCCATCAGGCGGGCCTGGTCCACGGCGGTGTAGGCCTGCGTTGTCGATAGCGAGGCATGCCCCAGCAATTCCTGAATTGCCCGCAGGTCGCCGCCCGCCTGCAACAGATGGGTGGCAAATGAATGGCGCAGCGCATGTGGGGTGGCCGTGGCCGGCAGGCCTAGCTGGTTGCGCAGCTGTTCCATCAGTTTGCGGATGAGGCGCCCGTTCAGCGCGCCGCCGCGTTTTCCCCGAAACAGCGGGTCATCCGCGGGCAGGTCGTGGGGGCACAGGCGGCGGTATTCCTCGACCGCGGCGCGCGCAACCGGCAGCACCGGCAC
>WFQE01000345.1 GCA_015487165.1 Paracoccaceae bacterium
CCTGCGGGGCTTTCCATCATCGCCCAGATGCGGGTGTGCGCGCATTTCGGGTGGCTGTCCAGATATTCGGCAAGCCGCTGGATGTCGGCCGCGCCTCCGACCTTGGGCAGCAGGATGGCTTCGGGCGCGGTGTCGCAGATCACCTGCAGGTCTTCGAGCGCCCATTCGGTATCGAACCCGTTGATGCGCACCATCAGCCCGCGCAGCCCATAGTCACGCGTGGTCAGGGTTTGTGCAACCAGTTCCCGCGCGCTTGCCTTTTCATCCACGGCCACCGCGTCTTCGAGGTCGAAGATGATCCCATCGGCAGCCAGGCCGGTCGCCTTTTGCAGTGCGCGTTCCTTGGAGCCGGGGATGTAAAGAAGCGAACGAAAGGGCTTGTTCAACTGGTCCATGTCGATCCTCTTGCGCATGTGGCCGATGTCTGGGCCAAGGAACAAGCACCCTTTGCGGGCGCATTCAAGAACATTTGCGCCGCACCGGTCGATTCCGTTTCGTCAAGCTTGCCACCTGTTTGTGCGCCCCTTGCACGGCGAAAAATCAACGTCCCGTTGAGGCATTTCGGTATACAGTCGTAGACAACAGGTGCTGCGACATGCGTCAAGCCCCTTGCGGAAACGGGGCCAAAGGTCTACCCAAGCGCCAGATTTTCTAACCCATCGGAGTAAAGACAATGGCAAGAGCAAAGATCGCATTGATCGGCGCCGGTCAGATCGGCGGCACGCTGGCGCATCTGGCCTCGCTCAAGGAACTGGGCGATGTGGTGATTTTCGATATCATGGACGGCGTGCCCCAGGGCAAGGCGCTGGACATCGCCGAAAGCGGCCCGGTGTCCAAGGTCGATGTCGCCCTGAAGGGCACCACCGATTACGCCGATATCGAGGGCGCGGATGTCTGCATCGTCACCGCCGGTGTCCCGCGCAAGCCGGGGATGAGCCGCGACGACCTGCTGGGCATCAACCTCAAGGTCATGAAGGCCGTGGGCGAGGGCATCGGCCAGCACGCCCCCAACGCCTTTGTCATCTGCATCACCAACCCGCTGGATGCCATGGTCTGGGCGCTGCAAAAGTTTTCGGGCCTGCCGACCGAAAAAGTTTGCGGCATGGCCGGTGTGCTGGACAGCGCGCGTTTCCGCCATTTCCTGGCCGAGGAATTCGGTGTCTCGCATCGTGACGTGACGGCCTTTGTTCTGGGCGGGCATGGCGACACGATGGTGCCGATGACCCGCTATTCGACCGTCGCGGGCATCCCGCTGCCCGACCTTGTGGAAATGGGCTGGACCACCCAGGACAAGCTGGACGCCATCGTGCAGCGCACCCGCGACGGCGGGGCCGAGATCGTCGGCCTGCTCAAAACCGGCTCGGCCTTTTATGCGCCCGCCGCCAGCGCGATCGAGATGGCCGAGGCCTATCTGAAGGATCAGAAACGCGTGTTGCCCTGCGCTGCGCATGTGGATGGGGCCTATGGCCTGAAGGATACCTATGTTGGCGTGCCCACCGTGATTGGTGCCGGTGGTGTCGAAAAGGTCATCGAGATCAAGATGAACAAGGACGAGCAGGCGATGTTCGACAAATCGGTCGATGCCGTGAACGGTCTTGTCGCCGCATGTCGGGCCATCGATTCCTCGCTGGCCTGATCTTCCGATACGCAAGGCACCGCCCCCTGTCATCCTGACTGGGGCGGTTCCGACGCCGCGCAAACCTTGCGCGGCGTTTTGCATTGAAGGGCGGGGTGACGGTAGAGTCGCCGGGTTTTCGGGCAATTGTTACATCGCTGTGACGGCGTTTGTGATCACACTAATTGATAGTGTGATCACAAACTGCGGGAAAATGCTGGCAATTGTTGCGATCACGCGCCTTTCACTTTCCATCCCCCGTGCCCTGTGACAGCTTGCCGCAAAACTGGCAGAACGGGAAACATCCATGAATATCCATGAATACCAGGCCAAGAGCCTGCTCAAGAAGTTTGGTGCCCCGGTATCGGACGGTCGTGTTGTCCTCAGCGCCGACGAGGCAGCGGAAAAGGCGGCGGAACTGGGCGGGCCTCTGTGGGTCGTCAAGGCGCAGATCCATGCCGGCGGTCGCGGCAAGGGCCATTTCAAGGAACCCGAGGCAGGTGAAAAGGGCGGTGTCCGTCTGGCGAAATCGGTTGAAGAGGCCGCCGAAGAGGCGCGCCGCATGCTGGGCCACACGCTGGTAACCAAGCAGACCGGCCCCGCCGGCAAGGTGGTCAACCGCGTCTATATCGAGGATGGTTCCGGCATCGAACGCGAGCTGTATCTGGCCGCGCTGGTCGATCGCCAGACCTCGCGCATCGCGTTTGTCTGTTCTACCGAGGGCGGCATGGATATCGAGGATGTTGCCGCAAAGACCCCCGAAAAGATCCTGACCTTCTCGATCGACCCGGCATCGGGTTATTCCCCCTTCCACGGCCGCCGCGTGGCCTTTGCGCTGGGGCTGGAAGGCGCGCAGATCAAGCAATGCGTCAAGCTGGTCGAAACGCTCTATCGGATGTTCCTTGAAAGCGACATGTCGATGCTGGAAATCAACCCCCTGATCGTGACCGACAAGGGCGACCTCAAATGCCTGGACGCCAAGATCGGCTTTGACGACAACGCCCTGTATCGCCACCCCGACATTGCGGAAATGCGCGACGAGACCGAGGAAGACCCGAAAGAGCTGGAAGCCAGCAAATACGACCTCAACTACATCGCGCTGGATGGCGAGATCGGTTGCATGGTCAACGGCGCCGGCCTGGCCATGGCGACCATGGACATTATCAAGCTGTAAGGCGCCGAACCCGCGAACTTCCTTGACG
>WFQE01000346.1 GCA_015487165.1 Paracoccaceae bacterium
CCCTGGCACAGCTGGCGGCGCTGCCGCTGGTGCTGCGCGAAAAGGGGTCGAAAACCCGCAAGAAGCTGGAAGATGCCGCACAGGCCCAAGGGATTTCCCTGCGCCCCGCGATCGAGGCCGAAGGCCGCGAGGCCGTGCGCGAGATCGTGGCCTCGGGGGCGGGGGTCGGGTTCGTGTCAGAGGCGGAATTCGGCCATGACGACCGCCTGGTGCGCATCCCCATTGCGGGGCCGGTCATCCCGATGGAAGAAACCGTGATCTGCCTGGCCAGCCGCAGCGAGGTGCGGATGATCCGCATCTTCATGGGCATGGCCGCCGATTGGGCCTAGCCCTGGTGACGTTCCCACGCGGCACGGATCTCGCCGGCCAGTTCCATCGGCTCGAACGGCTTGACCACGACCTCGATCGCGCCAAGCGCCAGAAACTCGGCCACCTCGTCGCGCTGGGCCTTGGCGGTCATGAAAATGGCAGGGACATCGGCCATACCCGGCAACTTGCGCAATTCGGCAAGGGTTTCGGGCCCGGTCATTCCCGGCATCATCACGTCAAGAAGAAAAAGGTCGGGCTTGAAATCCGGCGCGGCCTTGAGGGCCTCTTGCCCCGAGCTGCACTGGAGAACTTCAAACCCGCCGATGGTTTCCAGCGCGATCTGGGCGATGGCCTGAATGTCGAGATCGTCTTCGACATGTAATATTTTCGACAATTCCTGCATCTATTCACTCCGCGGCCGGTCTTGCGTCCTTGCGGGATTTGCGGGTGACGACAGAGTCGACCATCCTCAGCAATTCCTCGTTTGAGGCGCGCGACTTGACCAGCACTCCGCTAACCTGATTTACCAGTTCTTCTGTAATCTCTTGCGCAGAAAACACAAGCACTGGCGTTGCGTCCTGTGGCGGAATATTTGCCAGCGGCAGCAGTTCGGCCCCCGATCCATCGGGCATGGTCATGTCGAGAATGATCAGGTCAAACCGTTTCTTGCCAAGCTTGTAGCGGGCCTCTTTGACCGAGGCCGCGGTACAGATCCTGGCACGGTCACCGATGATCGAGGCCACGATTTCGCGGATATGTGGGTCATCCTCGATATGCAGGATATGCGGTTTTCGGGCATCCGGCTGACCGACCGCACTCCCCAGAATCTCGACCAGGTGCTTGTCTTCGATGGGTTTCTGGATCCAGTCGATCACATGCGCGCTTGCCCCGGTGATCTTGCCCGGATCTCCGGATTCCTGAGCAGAAACCACCACCACCGGCACACCGTCAAGCAGCTTGTCCTTTTCCGCCTCCTTGAGCATCGCCAAACCGTTCTTGTCGGGAAGTCCGAGATCCAGCGTCATCGCGTCGAATTTCTGCTCGGCCAGCAGCTTGCGCGCTTCGGCCGCGGTGCCCGCAACAGTTACGCGGAAACCTGCATTCCGCAGGATCATCCGCAGCAACGACGATATGTCGGCGTCATCCTCGCAGACCAGAATATGGGGGACTTCCTCGTCTGACCGGGCGAGATCATGGTCGTATTTCTTATCCTGATTGGAGCAGCTTTCACCATGATCGCCCTCATCCAGACTGGCCTTTGCGGTTTGCGGTTGCAGCAGGTCGAGTTCAAAGAAAAATGTCGTTCCCTCACCCTCTTTCGACACAAAGTCGATCTTGCCGCCATGAGCTTCGATCATCAGCCGTGTGATGCTCAGCCCAAGACCCGTGCCGCCCTTCTGGCGATCATCCGACGAATCCGCCTGGGTGAACTTGTCAAAGATCGTGGCCTGCGCGGCCTGCGGAATGCCCGCGCCCTGATCCTTGACCGACACGCGAACCCTGCCCTTGCTGACCTTGGTGGAAATTTCGACCTTGCCGCCCTTGTTCGAAAACTTGGCTGCATTGGACAGAAGGTTCGCCATCACCTGCATCAGGCGGTCGTAATCGGCGTTGACGTATATCGGGCGCTTGGGTTTTTTCAGGACGATTTCCACGCCCAGGCGATCTGCATAGGCCTTGTTGGCCTCGGCCGCCTCTTCCAGCACCTCAAGGATGTTCACCTTGTCAAAGCGCATCTCCATCTTGCCGGCTTCGAGTTTTTCCATGTCGAGGATGTCATTGATCAGCAGCACCAGACGTTCGCTGTTCTTGCGTGCAATGCCGACCAGCGCCGCGATCTTGGGATCGACCTCGCCCATGGCGCCTGCCTCGATCAGATCAAGCGAGCCCTTGATCGACGTCAGCGGGGTGCGGAGTTCATGGCTGACGGTTGAAACGAATTCCGACTTGGCGCGCTCGATTTCCTTGCGTTCGGAAATGTCGCGCACGATGGCAACATAACGCGGGTTGCGGCCTTCGGGCTGAATGATCTGCAAACCGATCTCGACCGGAACTTCGGTGCCGTCAGGCCGGCGATGCGTGGTTTCGTAAAGCACGGCCTCCCTGCCTTCTTCTTGCAGGGGCGCAATGCGTTCGCGGAAAACATCCGGATCGAAGCCGGGGATGATATCGGAAACGTCCCTGCCGATGATTTCCTCGAAGGGCCGTTCCCAGAACCGGCATACCGCGTCGTTGACGTAAAGGAATTTCAGGCTGTCGGGGTCCAACATGTAGATCATGTCATTCGACTGATCCAGCGCCTGCTTGAACAGCATGATGCGACGCTCGGCTTCCTTGCGCTCGGCAATATCGCGCACGACGGCCACATAGCGGGGCTCTTCGCCCTCGGGTTCGATGATCTGAAGGGTCACCTCGACCGGTACATCATGACCGTCGCGATCGCGATGTACGCCCTCGTATACAAGTGCATCCTCGACACCGAAGATCAACGGATATGTCCGTGCCCGGAATGCATCGGGATCAAATCCGGGGCTAATATCCGCAGCGGAAAGCCTTGCAAACCCTTCCTCGTCAACGCCCGAGAACTGCATGGCAGCCTGGTTGCCATAGAAGAATTCCAGCGTGTCCGGCCAGAACATGTAGATCATGTCCTTGGTCTGGTCGAGAACCTGCTTGTACTGGGCAACGCTGTTCTGGGCGGCGACGCGTTCGGAAATATCGCGGATCGTGGCGACGAAACGTTCGTCCTCGGTGCCCTGGTCGAAAAGTTCGATCTTGAGTTCGATCGGGTAGCCATCCAGCCCGACCGTATCGATACTGACTGCGCTCTGCTTGCCTTCGGTCAGGGGCGCAACCAGTTTGCGGAATCTGCTTTCCTCGAAAATGTTGTTGATGTCAGAGGGGGTTTTATCCAGATACACCCCGTCAGACCAGCCGGTCTGGCGCCGGGCTTCATCATTGAGGTAGATGAATTTCAATGTGTCCGTACGGAACATGAAGATCGCATCGCCCGTGGCGTCCAGCGTGGCCTTGAACTTGCGGATTTCCTTTTCGGCCCTGACGCGTTCGGAAATGTCGCGGACAACGACGATCGCACCGGTTACCACACCATCATTTTCGCGCAGCAGCTCGCCTGAATATTCAACCGGGAATTCCCGCCCATCCACAGTGCGCATGTATTGGGTTTTGGCACCAATCCGGTCGGCGCCCTGAAGAATGGCAATCACCTCTTCATTCACCTCGATACCGGAAAACAGCTTGCCAAAGGGGGTGTCTTCGATCGCATCAAGCGCGGGGTCGATCGATGGGCGGCGCATGACGCAGATGGTCAGCAGCTCTTCTTTGGTGCGCAGCGGCACAAGCCCGATGGTCATCGACACGATGCTGCCATCGCTCATGCGCACCGGCAATTCGCGGTCGCGGCCCATGGTACGCGGACGGGGCAAGCGGGCGAAGTCGCTGAAATACTGCTTGTGCCTTTCGATGTCGTCGTCACTCAGCAGAATGTCGATGTCGAGCCCTGGCAGATCGCCGGGCGAATAGCCCAGCGCCTGTGCGGCGGTATTGCTGGCCCGCCGGATCTTTCCATCGGCCCCGACGACCAGCACCGGAAGCGGCGCATTGTCGAGGATATCGTACAGTTCGTTTCGGTCGGTCGAATAGAGATGCTCGACCCCCGATTGCAGCCTGATCAGGTGGTTGTCGTCGGAATTCCTGTCCGCCATGTTCTTGAAAAAATCCGACAGCCGCTGGCCGGCAAGACTGCCCGGCTTGGCGCACAACATCGTTTCGGCCGCGTGGTTGGCCAGGATGATGCGCCCTTCGGTATCGGTTTCGAACAGGGCCTCGCGCATCGACAGGATGACGTTTTCCATATGGCTGCGGGCGCGGCGCAATTCCCTGACCGCGTCACGGCGAGCCTCTTCATTGTCGCGGAAGACGCCAAGCGCCTTGCTCATGTCGCCGATTTCGTTCTTGTAATCCTGCGCTGGCAACTCGACCCGCAATTCGCCAAGCGCCAGGCTGCGCATGGCATGGGCAAGCCTGACCAGGGGTTGCGTGATACCCTTGCCAACGGTGCGGGCAAACAGAAATGTCATCGCGCCGACGATGATGATGATCAGGCCCAGATACCGCACGTTGAAAATGGCCGCCAGCAGGGCATTCTGGGCCTCTTTGCGGGCTGCCTGTTCGCTGACGCCGAAAAGGGTGTTGACGTCTTCCAGTATCTGGCCCGACTCATGATCGACATCTGCCGTGTCAAGAATCATGTCCCTGACATGCTTGGCAAGTTCCTCGAACGACTGGGCATAGACATCCGTCGCCCGTTCGATCGACAGCTTTTCCGTGGCAGGGATCAGATAGGATGTTTCCAGCTTCTTGCGGAACTCGGCAACCGAAGCTTGCCACAAGGAAAAATACTTGTCGTTGTGACGAAGAAGAAAATCCTTTTCGTGCCGACGCATCTGCAAGAGATTCACGGACAGCGTCGCCGTATAGGGTTGCAGGCGCCGTTCGACATCATGGATGGCGGCGCGCATCCTGCCGCGCAGGCCCTCGGTTTCGCTCAGGCCTATGGCCTTGGCCTCGCGCACCATGTCCTCGAACTTGTCGCTATAGGAATTCAGAAGCGTGAGCAGGCTGTTCAGCTGCTGCTCGGTCACGGTCTGGCGTCTCTGGCGCAGTTCGATGATATGTTTGCGAACGGCCATGATCGACGCGTCATGCCGCGCCAGATCTGCAAGATCGCGGCTTGCAAGAAAATCCTTTTCCGCAATCCGCGCCTCACCGACGGCCCGCTGTATCTCGCGCAGATCCTGCAGCTCGGCCAGGGTGTTGACGCTGATCCGGTTGGATCCGGCCATTTGTGTCAGGCTGGAATACCCCATCACAAGGATGGCGATAAAGCCGACCAGCGCAATGAAGGGAATGATCCTGATCTGGGATCCAATGGGAAGTGTCTTGTTCAGCCGCATGGCGTCATCTCGCTCCGGTCATCCCGACAATGCATCAGATACATTGCCGAATTGTGATTTCCGACCGTCACAAGGCTGAACCAAGCACGCGCCATCCCCAAGATGGCCCGGATTTTTGAAATCAGACCGCCAGCAAGCACCCGCCTCGAATGCCGGGCCCCCTGGCCCCGGTGCCTGATCTCATCATGCACAGCATCTCGAACGCAGCGTTCTCGCCCGAAGGCGTCACTGCCGTCATTGAAAGTAACATGCAATACCTGCCATAAACTGCTGCTCGGCTCTTGTTTGCCCGGGACGATCGTTAAACCTGTCAGCCCCTTGCAGGGAAGGTTACAATTCCGCGAGTCACATTGCAAACAAAAATCGGAATGGCACTTGCAGCTGCCCTGCGGGGGAGCATTCCGCCCCGTCACTGGGCGGCACCCTGGCAGCCAGATCAACAACGCCCTCATACAACACAAGCAGGGTATCCCTGAAACGCTACGCCTTGACCAGGGGCTTGGGACAGGTTGGCGTCGGCACCTCGTTGCCTGCAATGGTCAGGCGGGTGGGAACCAGGCTCGGGACGATCCTCGCCCATTGTAACATTGCCGCGAGCCGGGAAAAGCGGCTATCGCGGCGCAGCTACGTCACCCGTCGCGCCGGACCATGCCGGAAACCCCGTCAAACGCCCCCGGTTGCAGCGCCAGCGACAGCAGGCGTTCGGGGTTGGTGGGGGGCGGAAATTGCAGCCCTGTGGCCCGGCGAAAGCCGAAGCGGCGGTAATAGGGTTCGTCCCCCACAAGGATCACGCGTTCCCAGCCCGCGTCACGCGCGCGATCAAGGCTGTCAAGGATCAAGGCCGCGCCCAGCCCCTCGCCCTGGTGGGTGGGATGCACGGCGACCGGGCCCAGCAGCAGCGCGCGGTGGCCTGCCTCTCCGATCCTGACCGGCCAATAGCGGATTGCGCCGGCGATGCCGTCGGTCGGGTCACGCGCCACCAGCGACAGTTCGCGCAGGGGTTCGATGCCGTCGCGCAGACGGTACGAGCTAAGCGCCTCGCGCCCCGGCGCAAAGGCCAGGTCGAACAGGTATTCGACCTCGTCATGGTCGTCGGGCGTTTCGGGAAACAGGCGAAACATCTGTCGGGCTGCGCTCCGCGTCAATTCGGCCCCGTTTGTGGCGGGGCCGTCGTTAGCTCTGGAAATCGCCCTAGCACGCGGGTAGTCAAGGGGCAAATGCCAAGGTGAAAGCGACGCGATGTTCTACCGCCCCCAAGACGGCCACGGCCTGCCCCACAACCCGTTCAACGCGGTGATCACCCCGCGCCCGATCGGCTGGATCTCGACCCGCGGCAGGGACGGGCATGACAATCTGGCGCCCTATTCCTTTTTCAACGGCGTGGCGTATGAGCCCCCGCAGGTGATGTTCGCATCGACCGGCGCCAAGGACAGCGTGACCAATATCCGCGAAACCGGCGTGTTCTGCGTGAATGTCGTGCCGGTGGCGCTGACCGATGCGATGAACGTCACCTCGGGCGGCTTCCATGCAACGGTGGACGAATTCGACGAGGCCGGTCTGGAAAAGGCCGAATGCCAGACAATCGACTGCGCGCGCGTGGCGGCCTCGCCCGCGGCGCTGGAATGCCGGATGACGCAGATCGTGCAGATCGAGGGCGCGGCGAATTTCGTTGTCTTCGGACAGGTCACCGGCGTCTATCTGTGCGACGACTGCGTGGTTGACGGGCGTTTCGATGTCAGCCGCTTTACGCCCCTGTCACGGCTGGGGTATCGCGACTATTCGACCGTTACCGAGGTGTTCGAGCTGAAACGCCCGGATGACGACAAGGGGTGAGGGTGACGGGGGAAAGGCCAGGGCAATCGCATTTCAGCCATGTCCCGCAGTTTTCCACCCTTTACGCCCGGCCGACAGGCCGGGCAGCGCCCGACCCGCCCCCCTGGGCGGGCGCTTCGGCGCCCACCCCGGGCCGGGCACTGCCCTCAACTCCAGAAGGCGGCCGGTAAAAGGCGACATGGGCCGAAACAAAGATCCAAATGCGATTGCCCTGGGGGAAAGGCCCCGATCGCCCCGCGCGTTGAGGGCAGTGTCCGCGTCGCACGAGGCGGGCGCAAACCTGCCGATGTGGCAATCGCGCCGACAAACAGCCCCCCTCAGCCATGCCCTGCGGCCAGCGCGCCGGAACGCACGCCGTAATCGACCGCGATCTGATAATCGGGGTCATCATCCGAATCGACCATCAACTGCCCTGCCCTGCTGAGCAGCTGGTGACAGTCGCGGCTGAGATGGCGCAGCTGGATGTTCTTGCCCAGCGCGCGGTATTTCGCGGCGATGGTTTCAATCGCGTTCAGCGCCGACTGGTCGGCAACCCGGCTGTCGGCAAAGTCGATGATCACCATATCCGGGTCGTTTTCGGGCGAAAACAGCTCGGTAAAACCCTCGACCGACCCAAAGAACAGCGGGCCCTGGATCTGATAGACCTTGGCGCCTTCGGGCGTCAGCCTGACATTGGCATGGATGCGCCGGGCGTTCTGCCAGGCATAGGCCAGCGCGGAAACGATCACCCCCACGACCACGGCGGTCGCCAGATCGCTGGCCACGGTGACGACCGTCACCAGCAGGATCACGAACGCATCGGTCAGGGGCACGCGGCGCAGGATGCGCAGCGAGTTCCATGCAAATGTGCCGATCACCACCATGAACATCACGCCAACCAGCGCAGCAAGCGGGATCTGCTCGATCAGCGAGGATCCGAACAGGATGAACACCAGCAGGAACAGCGCCGCCGCAATGCCTGAAAGCCGCGTGCGGCCGCCGGATTTCACGTTGATCATGGACTGGCCGATCATGGCGCAGCCGCCCATGCCGCCAAACAGGCCGGTCACGGTATTGGCAACGCCCTGCGCCACGCATTCCTGGCTGGCGCCGCCGCGCTTGCCGGTGATCTCGCCCACAAGATTCAGGGTCAGCAGGCTTTCGATCAGCCCGATGGCGGCAAGGATCAGCGCGTAGGGAAAGATGATTTCCAGCGTCGCAAGGTTCAACGGCACCATGGGAATATGGAATTCAGGCAGGCCACCCTTGATGGATGCCAGATCGCCGACGCGCGGCACATCCAGCCCCATCACCAGCACCACCGCAGCCACCAGCGCGATACCGGCCAGCGGCGCGGGGATGGCGCTGGTCACGCGCGGCATCAGCCAGATCACCGCCATGGTCAGCGTGACGAGCCCCAGCATCAGCGCCAGCGGCCAGCCGGTCAGCCATTGCCCTCCTGCCAGCCCGTGGCCTGCGGCCTCGGCACTGCCGGGCACCTGGAACTGGCCAAGCTGGGCAAGAAAGATGACGATGGCCAGCCCGTTGACAAAGCCAAGCATCACCGGATGCGGCACAAGGCGGATGAACTTGCCCAGCCGCAGCACACCGGCAGTGATTTGAAACAGCCCCATCAGCACGACAGTGGCAAACAGATATTCCACCCCGTGACGCGCCACCAGCGACACCATGACCACGGCCAGCGCGCCGGTGGCGCCCGAAATCATGCCGGGGCGCCCGCCGATTACCGCAGTAATCAGGCCGACCATAAAGGCCGCATACAGCCCCACAAGCGGATGCACGCCCGCCACAAAGGCAAAGGCGACCGCCTCGGGCACAAGGGCCAGCGCGACCGTCAGGCCGGCGAGGATCTCGATTCTGATGCGGGTGGGGTTGAGAGAGGCATCGCGAAGCCCCCCGTCTGAAATGGAAAGGCGCCCCGCAAAGGACGCCAGGATCGATCTTCCCAATGTAAAAATCCGTCTGGTTCGTGTTCTGATATGTGCTTGTTGGGGCCTCGGTAGCAGAAATGGCCGGCAAAAGATACTGCGACAAATGCGGGGCCGGTATTCCCTGACGTCATGGCCGGGGCCGCCGACGCGCGATCGGCACTTTTCATCCGGGTCTCAAATTGCCAGACTGCGCACAAGTCACAGGAGGGCGGAAAATTGGGCGAAACAGTCATCGGCATCATCGGCGGATCGGGCATCTACGACATCGAGGGGCTGGAAAATGCCTGCTGGCAGGCGGTCGAAACCCCGTGGGGCAAGCCGTCCGATGAAATCCTGACCGGGCGGCTGGAGGGCGTGAAGATGGCGTTTCTGCCACGGCACGGGCGGGGTCATGTGCAAACCCCCTCGTCCATCAACTATCGCGCCAATATCGACGCGCTGAAGCGCCTGGGCGTGACCGATCTGTTTTCGGTTTCCGCCTGCGGATCGTTCCGCGATGAAATGGCGCCGGGCGATTTCGTGATCGTGGACCAGTTCATTGACAACACCAAGGGCCGCGAAAGCAGCTTTTTCGGCCCCGGCTGCGTGGCCCATGTCTCGGTTGCGCATCCAACCTGTGCCCGCCTGCGCGACGCGGCATATGAGGCCGCGCGTGACGAGGGTATCGTCGTGCATCGCGGTGGCACCTATCTGGCGATGGAGGGGCCTCAATTTTCAACGCTGGCCGAAAGCCGCCTGTATCGCGAGGTCTGGGGGGCCGATGTGATCGGCATGACGGGGATGCCCGAGGCCAAGCTCGCCCGCGAGGCGGAAATCTGCTATGCCACCATTGCCATGATCACCGATTACGACAGCTGGCACCCCGATCATGGCGAGGTCGATGTGACAAAGATCATCGAAACCCTGATGGGCAATGCCGGCAAGGCACGCGGCCTTGTCCGTCGCCTGCCCGATCTGCTGGGCAAGACGCGTAAAACCTGCGCGCATGGCTGTGACCGGGCGCTGGAATACGCCATCATCACCGCCCCCGACGCCCGTGACCCCGCGGCCCTGGCACAGCTTGATGCGGTGGCGGGACGGGTCTTGTAGAAACGGATTCGTCGAAAAAACATGAAAACAGACGCGTGGCGCCGGAATATCTGGCGCCACCCGCGGTTCGAATCGCCGCGAATCCGGCCCGGGAATCACTCATCCAGCGCGTCTGGGGCCAAAAACACCCTAAACCTTGGTGCAAGAGGCAGGACCGCGCGCTTTTTATGCGTGGCAATATCCTAAACCTTCAGACTATGCCGCACGCCTTTCCGCGGCGAAAAAACCCTGAAACATACAGGTTTGGATGATTTTCCTCTATCTGCCGGTGCAGAACGCCTGCCCCCTACCAGCGGTCAATTTCCCGATGCCGGCGGTTGGCCTAAATCTGTTCTTGCAAACGACGCGGCACCCCCCGCCGCATCAGACAAATACGAACCAAGACAGACACACACCCGAAAGGAACCACACAATGAAAACCCTCATGATCTCTTCCGCCATCGTCGCAGCCATCGCAGCCTCGGCCCTGTCGGCCAACGCACAGGTCGTGGCACCCGCTGCCCCTGCCGCCAACAACAACATCGTTGTTGCCCAGAACACCAACCCGCTGCTCAAGAAAAAGGTGCTGGGCACTTCGGGCACCGTCAAGGCCGTTGCCTCGAACACCGGTGACGACGACAGCAACGAGAACGAGCGCGGCGAAGGTTCGGAAGGTGGCGAAGGCGGTGAAGGCGCCGGTGGCGACCACGACTGATCACCTTCAACACGGCTGAATGACAAGGACATCCCCGGCAATCCCGGGGATGTCTTTCTCAGGCCAATCGCCTGAAATTCTCTTGTCGCCATCGAGGGCTGCAACGCGCCCCGATTGCCAACCGCCGGGGCGCTTGCGGCCCGGCATGCGCCCGCCCGCCCCCTTGGCGGGCGCATCC
>WFQE01000347.1 GCA_015487165.1 Paracoccaceae bacterium
GGTTCGTCCTGATCTTCTCGAGATTGCCGGGGCTCTCCTCGAAATTGACGAATGGGAAGACGACGCGGTTGAGCGGCTTACCGACGCCCTGCTTGACGTTATCAACGCCGACGGTGTTGTGACCCTTGGCGAGGAACTCTTCCTCGCAGACATAGGCCTTCTTACCGAAGCCGCCGAGCATGAACTCGATATGGGCCAATGAACGGCTCACGCCGCGTCCTCCCTGTTTTCAGGAGGGTTTGCTGCCATCCAGGCGCGGATGCGATCGGCCGTTCGCATCGAACAGCTCCCGCCTTCTTTCCAGCGCTGCCAGATCACGCCAGACGCACCAACCGCCCTCTGCACAACAGTGCCTGGTTTCAGACCGCAGGCCGCAGCGTATTCTTCAACTTCAACGATCAGCTGTTCCATGCCTTAGGGGTAGGTAAATTTACCCACCATGTCAAAGGTAAATTTTCCGATACGCCCCGATCACGGCCGTAGGTATTATTTCCCCATGGAAAATCGAACATTTGCCGAGAAACTTAAGGCAGTTATCGACGCTGACCCGAATTTGACACCTGCGGGGCTGGCGAAAATGGCAGGGTTGGATAACAGCGCGGTGAGGTCAATCCTGTCAGGACGCGCCAAGAATCCTCGCCTCGATACAGCCATGAAGATCTGCGCGGCGCTGGGAACTACGCTCGAAGAATTTATGGGGTCACCCCAGACTCCAGAAGAGCGCGATATTGCTCGCCTAATATCTCAGCTAACCGTCGAGGAGCGGCGCCAGCTGATAGGCTACGGACAAGCTCTGCTCGACGCAAAGGGTCAGACTCGCCGAGAATCAACCGAAGATAATGAATGATTTCATCGTCACTTATTTCTTCTAGCATTTGCTGTTCCCCAAAAACCAATGGAACATTACGCGAACTATCTTCAATTTTCTAGACGCAAGGCTTTCGGTAAACAACTCTTGCGTGCAGAATGCAGCAGTTTGGAAATTGGGAGATTCTAGATGCGAAATCGCGAATTATTTCTTTCTGCAGCTGTTGGCATCTTTGGCATCCCGCACCTGGCTTATGCTCAGGAGAAGCCGTTAACAGCTGAGGAGCTTAGGGAAAAAACGCTTGCATGCTATACTAGCCAGCAGTACGAGACTTGCATCAAGGAAGTCCAGGCACTCGCCCCGAACTGGTTCACGACGGTAATACGGGACAAGATCTACGACACCGCGACCGTAGTACTTCTGACCTGGACCACCTCGGACAGCGACGACAGAGGCAGCATCGCATTTCGTTGTGATGAAAAGTATTTCGTCGCCATTATCTCTCCCAAGCAACCCTTCCGGGCGGCAAACGGAAGGGTCATTCTGAGGATCGACAATGCTAAGCCCTTTGAGGAGGATTGGGTTGTGTCCAAAAAGGGCGACATGCTGATGGCAAAGGGCGAAACACTGTACCGGAAGCTCATCCCCGCATCCACGATGATCGTGCGCACCTTCACCGAGGACAGGTCAGTCACCATGGAATTTGATGTCTCAAGCCTGGGCCCTGACAGCTATTATCTCAAAACGGAATGCCCGCAATTCTCCCCCTGATTCTGGCAGGAAAATTAGCACGATCACAAACCAGATTCGCATTCTGCATAAAATTTGCCAGCGCCAATATAGGTATTTTTTCCTCTTCTTCTTGACATAGGTAAATTTACCCATATCCTCGCCTCCCATCGAACACCCGATGGAGGCGCAGATGCCAGACCATTTTCACCTCTTCTCCGCGTTGCCGCTGGCCCTGGGCCTCGCCAGCCTTGCGCTGGCGGCCAACAGCCTGCGCCTGATGGTCCGCTTCCTTCGCCTGTCCCTGGCCGGCCAGTTCGGCACCGGAACGGGCGATGACGCCTTCTTCAACGCCGGCGCCGCCTTCCTGGCCTTCACCCTGATGCTGGTGGCAGCGGCATGATTTCCCCCCGACGTGCCTCGAAACCTGCACGTTCCACTGCCCCGGCGCCAGCTTTGCACCACCACTCGCAAAGCGGCGTCGGGGATTTTTCAAAGAGGACATGAGATGAAGAAGACCATCACCTTGAACTTTGACCCGGCCACCGGGCAGATCACCGATGCCAACGGCACATTCATCGGGACGAATTCCATCGCCGTACCGGTAGAGCCCGAAACCGGCGTTTCGATCGATAAGATCTGCAAGCTCAGGAACGCCGGCTTCACCGCCGAAGAGATCATCGAGCTGCACCGCAAGGAGGTGATCTGATGTCCCACATCGACAACATCCGCGCCAAGACGCTCAGCGCCCCGAACTGCACCTTCGAGATCGGCGATCCGGTGATCTGCCGCCGCGGCCCGCTCGATCCCGAATTCAAGGCCCGAGTCGTCTCCCGATCTTTCGGCCGCATCTGCTACGACGTCGAAACCGCCGACGGCGAGCTCCTCGTCAACATCACCCACATTCGCCTCGACGAAGAGGCGCTGCGGCTGCAACGCGCGGCGGAGGGGCTGGGATGAGCAAAGAATTCGAGTACGACGACATCTACGAAGCAATGAACATCCTTGAACGTGCCGTGAGAACCAGGAGCGAGGATTACGTTGTTGCCGGCGTAGATGCTTGGCTGTCAGAGCCGGATCAGGACACCCCTCATTTCGCAGAAGCGCTGGCGCAGGGCGTCCAGGACGCTGTCACCCACGCCATGAGCATCGACGAATGCAACATCACGATCACCATCATGCGGCCCGGCGACTCGATGATCCGCTTTGAGTTTCCGGAAGGAGATGAACCATCGGAAACGTTCGACCAGGCCGTGCTCAGCGCCGTGAAACGGGTTTTGAAGGAAGCGCGCTGATGCCGATCCGCCCGGAAAACCGCAAGCGGTATCCGGCTGACTGGCCGGAGATCTCCGCGCGGGTTCGCGCCGAGGCCGGCAACCGCTGCGAGGGCTCGCCGGCCTATCCCGACTGCCGCGCCGAAAACGGCAAGCTGCACCCGGTTACGGGATCGAAGGTCGTACTGACAGTCGCCCATCTCGACCACCAGCCTGAAAACTGCAGCCGCGAAAACCTGCGCGCTTGGTGCCAGCGCTGCCACAACACCTACGACGCGCCGATGCGCCGCGCAGGGGTCAGGAAACGCCGGCGCGAACTCAATGAGCGGCTGATCGACACGGTGCTGGACGATGAGCAGCAAGAGGCTGCGCCATGACCCCGATGCGCGTCCTCGTCGCCTGCGAATTCTCAGGCGTCGTCCGCAACGCCTTCCTGGCACGCGGTCATGACGCATGGAGCTGCGATCTGCTGCCGGCCGAGGACGGTTCCAACCGCCACATCACGGGAGACGCCCGCGACCTGTTGAACGATGGCTGGGATCTGCTGATGGTCGCGCACCCGCCCTGCACCAGGCTGTGCAACAGCGGCGTGCGCTGGCTGCACCGCCCGCCCAGGGGCAAGTCGGTCGAGCAGATGTGGGGCGAACTGGACGAAGGCGCGGCCCTCTTCTCCGACTTCTGGAACGCACCGATCGAGCGCATCTGCATCGAGAACCCGGTGATGCACAAGCACGCCAAGGCGCGGATCAGGAACTACCAGCCGCCCGCCCAGACCGTGCAGCCATGGTGGTTTGGCGAACCCGCCTTCAAGGCCACCGGCTTCTATCTCAAGGCCCTGCCCCCACTCACGCCCACCAACAAGCTGACACCGCCTGCGCCCGGCACCGACGAGCACAAGGCCTGGTCGCGCGTCCACCGCCTGCCACCCGGCCCGAACCGCTGGCGCGAACGCTCGCGGTTCTTTCCCGGCATTGCCGCCGCAATGGCCGATCAGTGGGGCGACATCGCACGACTGAAGGAAGCAGCATGACCCACCAGATCCTGAAACACTTCCGCTACAGCCACCTGCCGGAGCATCTGCAGGACATCAGCAGGCCATTTCACACACTTGCCGCAAGCCTCGACGCAACCCTGCCTGACTGCGCTGAAAAATCTGCCGGATTGCGCAAGCTGCTAGAGGCAAAGGACTGCATGGTCCGCGCCGCTCTCGCCGAGAAGGAAGGAAACACCCCATGACCATCAATGCAGCTGCCATCGCTGAGGCCAAGAAAATCGGCAAGCGCCTTGGGGCGCAACGCGTCGCGATATTGGCAATGGACGGCCCCGACTACAGCGTCACCATCTGGGGAAAAAGCCACGGCGTCACCGAGGCCGCGTCGACCACTGTCGGCACGCTGAACGACCCGGCCATCTGCGACGGCGGGAAGACTGCGGGCACCCTGCCCGACGAGGACGGCGCTGTCAGAAAGGCGCTGGAGCTATGGAAAGAGCTGAGCTGATGTTCGACAATCTCGGCAAGGGCACACCGGGTGCCGCAAAGGCGCTGTGCGCGGCGATCTATGGTTGCGAAGGATGCCGGTGCCGGGACAGCGAAAACCATTGCGCGGCCCTCGAGGGTGCGATCGTCGAGATCCTGAACGCCTACACGATCAGTCTGGCAGATGCAGAGGCAGTTGCGAACGGCACCAAAAGGATCAGCAAGGCCGCTTTCAGGAGGAACGCACAATGACACGCGCCTCTGAATATCCTGCCTGGCTGACAGAGCCAGTCGGCATGGATGGCGCGGCGGCAGCTCTCGGAATCTCGCGGCGGACGTTGACCGAATGGCTCAAAACGTGCCCCTTTTACGAATCGAGGGGCAGGAAAAAGGTCTTCTACCCCGAGCACATCGACCAGCTGCGCAGGGAGATCAGCAAATGCGCCTGCAAATCAGATGGATCAACGGCTGGGCCCATGCCCACGGCACCGGCCCGGACGGCCGGCGGATCAGACGCTCTCTCAAAACTCGTGATCCTGGCAGAGCGGAGGAAGCGCGGGCGCAGCTAGAGGCACGAATCTGGAAGATCGGCCTCTATGGCGCCCCCGAGGTTCTCACGTTCGAAGAATGCGCGCTGGCCTACGCAGAAGACGGCGGCGACACGCGGTTCCTGGTGCCGATCACCAAGGAGCTGTCTGGCATGCGCCTGAAGGATATTACACCCAAGGAAATCAGGGCGGCCGCGCGTCGGGCTTACCCGAACGCCTCGCCTGCCACGTTGAACCGCCAGGGCATCACTCCAGCCCGCGCCGTGATCAACTATGGCCACCAGCAGGGCTGGTGCACGCCAATTCGTGTTAGAGCCTTCCCGACGGCCAGGCCGAAGCGCCAAGCCGTGGATCGTGGTTACCTGGAAAAGCTTCGTCCGGCTTTTCCGTTGCGCCTTTATGCACTGATGCTGTTCCTTCACCAGACCGGCCGCCGCGTCGGGGAAGCGGTCGCGCTGACCCCCGAGAACCTGAACCTTGCCCGGATGACCGCGTTCATCCCGGAAACCAAGAACGGCGAAAGCACCACGGTGCATCTGACGACTGAGCTTGCCGAGCTGCTCGTGAAGATCGAGCCACGGCATGGGCGCGTCTTCGGCTACAAGGACAAGTCGAGCATCTACCCGACCTTGCGCCGAGCATGCAAGGCAACCGGCCAGCCGTACCTCGGTACGCACCAGCCAGGGCGCCACAGCTTCGCCACGACGCTCTCGAATGCTGGCTGGGGCTCGAAGGCGATCGCTGAAGCAGGAGGCTGGAAGAGCGTTCGCCTGGTCGCCGAAACCTACGAACATCCGGTCAGCACGGCGGCTCGCGCAGCAGCCCTGTTTGACAAAAAATTGGCAAA
>WFQE01000348.1 GCA_015487165.1 Paracoccaceae bacterium
GATGGGCACCATGTTTTTCCGCCGCGAGGGCACCGACCCCGACGCGCTGCCCGTCTATGTGGGCAGCCATCTGGATACCCAGCCTACGGGCGGCAAATATGACGGGGTGCTTGGGGTTCTGGGCGCGCTGGAGTTGGTGCGTTCCATGAATGATCTTGGCATCAAGACGAAACACCCCATCGTCGTGACCAACTGGACCAACGAGGAAGGCACCCGTTTTGCGCCCGCCATGCTGGCCAGCGGCGTGTTTGCCGGCATGCACACGCAGGACTGGGCTTACGGTCGTGAAGATGCGGAAGGGCTGAAATTCGGCGACGAGCTGGAACGCATCGGCTGGAAGGGCGATGAAGAGGTCGGCGCGCGCAAGATGCACGCGTTTTTCGAGCTGCACATCGAGCAAGGCCCGATTCTCGAGGCTGAAAACAAGCAGATCGGCGTCGTGACCCACGGCCAGGGCCTGAGCTGGACTCAGGTCACCGTGACCGGAAAGGATGCCCATACCGGCAGCACCCCGATGCCGATGCGCAAGAATGCGGGTCTGGGCATGGCGCGGATGCTGGAGCTGGTGGACGAGATCGCCTGGAGCCACAAGCCGCATGCGGTAGGCGCGGCCGGCCATATCGACGTCTATCCCAACAGCCGCAACGTGATCCCCGGACGCGTGGTGTTCACGGTCGATTTCCGCTCGCCCCAGCTTGAGGTGATCGAGGACATGGAAAACCGTTTCCGCGAAGGCGCGCAAAAGATTGCCGACGATATGGGGCTGGGCGTCGAGTTCGAAAAGGTCGGCGGGTTCGATCCGGTGGAATTCGACGAAAGCTGCGTCAGCGCCGTGCGCAATGCGGCAGAGCGGCTGGGCTATAGCCATATGGATCTGATTTCCGGCGCCGGGCACGATGCCTGCTGGATCAATCGTGTGGCGCCAACCTCGATGGTGATGTGCCCCTGTGTTGACGGGCTTTCCCATAACGAGGCCGAAGAGATCAGCAAGGAATGGGCCGAGGCAGGCACCAATGTGCTGCTGCATGCGGTGCTGGAAAAGGCCGAGATCGTCGAGTGATCCGGGCGCAAGGACCGGGGGCCAGCCCCCGGACCCCCGGAGTATTTGAACAAAGAAGAAGATATCGGGGCCTGCAAGTTCGGGCCGGGTTCGGGAGGAAATGAAATGACCACAGTCATCAAGGGCGGCACCATCGTGACCGCCGATCTGACCTACAAGGCCGATGTTTTGGTCGAGGGTGGCCAGATTATCGAGATCGGCAGCGACCTCAAGGGCGACGAGGTGCTAGACGCCGCGGGCTGCTATGTCATGCCGGGCGGGATCGATCCGCATACCCATCTGGAGATGCCCTTCATGGGCACCTATTCCAGCGACGATTTCGAAAGCGGCACCCGCGCGGCGCTGGCTGGCGGCACGACGATGGTGGTCGATTTTGCCCTGCCCAACCCCGGCGAGGGGCTGCTGGATGCGCTGAAACGCTGGGACAACAAGTCGACGCGGGCGAATTGCGACTATTCCTTCCACATGGCGGTGACTTGGTGGGGCGAGCAGGTTTTCAACGAGATGAAGGATGTGGTTGACCGCGGCATCACCACCTTCAAGCATTTCCTGGCCTACAAGGGCGCCTTGATGGTCAATGATGACGAGCTGTATGCCAGCTTTTCGCGCCTGGCGGAACTGGGCGGCATCGCGCTGGTGCATGCCGAAAACGGCGATGTGGTGGCCGAGCTGACCGCCAAGCTGCTGGCCGAGGGCAATACCGGTCCCGAGGCGCATGCCTATAGCCGGCCCAGCCAGGTCGAGGGCGAGGCAACCAACCGCGCCATCATGATTGCCGACATGGCCGGCGTACCATTGTATGTCGTGCATACATCCTGCGAAGAGGCGCACGAGGCCATCCGGCGCGCCCGCATGCAGGGCAAGCGCGTCTGGGGCGAGCCGCTTATCCAGCATCTGACGCTGGACGAGTCGGAATATTTCAACAAGGACTGGGATCATGCCGCCCGTCGCGTGATGAGCCCCCCCTTCCGCGACAAGAAACACCAGGACAGCCTGTGGGCAGGCCTGCAAAGCGGCAGCCTGAGCGTCGTGGCGACCGACCACTGTGCCTTTACCACCGAGCAAAAGCGCATGGGCGTGGGCGATTTCAGCAAGATCCCCAACGGCACCGGCGGGCTTGAGGATCGCATGCCGATGCTGTGGACACATGGCGTGGCGACGGGACGGCTGACGATGAACGAATTCGTTGCTGTCACCTCGACCAATATCGCCAAGATCCTGAACTGTTATCCGAAAAAGGGTGCGATCATGGTTGGGGCGGATGCCGATATCGTGGTATGGGATCCCGAAAAGGAGAAGACCATTTCGGCCAGCACCCAGCAATCGGCGATCGACTACAACGTGTTCGAGGGCCATCACGTCAAGGGGCTGCCCCGCTTTACGCTGACCCGCGGGCAGGTTGCCGTACATGACGGCGAGATCCGCACGCAGGAAGGCCACGGCAAGTTCGTGGCGCGCGAGGCGAACGCGCCGGTCAACCGGGCGCTGTCGAAGTGGAAGGATCTGACGGCGCCGCGGCCGGTCGAACGCAGCGGCATTCCGGCAACGGGGGTTTGATGAGGGAGATTGTCCGGTTCTTTCCGTTTTGGGCTTTTGTCTTGGGGGGGCTTATCGTTGCCCTGGCGACGGGGCCGAGTGTGGTCGTCTTGGCTTTCGTCATCTGGTGGGTCGGATCGGGAAACCTGGTTCCGCACTTCTACCCCGGAGATGCTCTGATGCTTGTGGGTACCACCATCTTCTCGCTGTTCTTTTCGGCTGCGGTTTTTGCCCTGCTGATCGGCCCCGCGATACTGGTATGGCTCGGGGCAGGTCTGGCGGCAGGACACCCGATAGATCCCCTGTCGCGGGGAGGCAGGGCGCTGGCCATTGCCATAGCGTTCTTCTGTGGCCTGGAGAGCCTGGCGGTGATCAGGCTTGCCCCTCCGGGCGGCGGGGTGCGAGACATGATGGAGGCAACCGCGGCCCTGCCCGGGTTTCTGATTTCCAACCCCGCCTTCATGGCCCCCGGCGTGATTGCCGCCTTCTGGGTGTGGCAGTATCTGCGCTGGCTTGACCGCCGGGTGCCGAAGGCACTGTCTTCAACATCGGGGACAACGGTTTTGCTATCGCAAGTGCCTGCGATGGCGGGGAAAAATGACAGAGAGGCGAGATGAGCGATAGTGACGGACAGGGTAACGCGGTGATCCGCGCCGAAAACCTCAGCCTGACATTCGAGACGAATGACGGGCCGGTCCACGCCCTGCAGGATATTGATCTGACCATCGGCAAGGGGGAATTCGTTTCCTTTATCGGCCCCTCCGGCTGTGGCAAGACGACCTTTCTGCGGGTCATGGCGGATCTGGAAAAGCCGACTGCGGGCACCATCTGCGTCAACGGGGTCACACCCGAGGAGGCGCGCAAATCACGGGCCTATGGCTATGTCTTTCAGGCGGCGGGGCTTTACCCCTGGCGCACGATTGATGGCAATGTCCGGCTGCCGCTGGAGATCATGGGCTATGACAAGGCCGACCAGGCCGCGCGGGTCAAGCGGGTGTTGGAACTGGTCGATCTGGCGGGGTTCGAAAAGAAATACCCCTGGCAACTGTCGGGCGGCATGCAGCAGCGTGCCAGCATCGCCCGCGCGCTGGCGTTTGACGCCGATCTGTTGTTGATGGATGAGCCGTTCGGTGCGCTTGACGAAATCGTGCGCGACCACCTGAACGAACAGTTGCTGAAACTGTGGGCCAAGACCAACAAGACGATCTGTTTCGTCACCCACTCGATCCCCGAGGCGGCCTATCTTTCGACCAAGATCGTGGTGATGAGCCCGCGCCCGGGCCGCATCACCGATGTGATCGACAGCCCGCTGCCCGCCGAACGTCCGCTGGATATTCGCGACAGCAAGGAATTTCTGGAAGTTGCCCATCGCGTGCGCGAAGGGCTGAGGGCGGGGCATGCCTATGACGATTGAGGCCGTGGCTGATACCAAGCCGCTGAAAACCGCGGGGGAAATGGCATGAACTGGTTTCGTGACAAGGTTCTGCCTGTTCTGACGGTGGTCCTGGCGATCATCGCGCTCTGGTATGCTGGCGCCATCGCGCTGAATGCGCCCTGGGCCTATGACAAGGCGACCCGCACCGGTGAAAATCTGACGATCACCACGCTGATTGCCGATACCTGGACGCAGGACAAGCCCAAGCTGCCCACCCCCGACCAGGTGGTGCGCGAAATCTGGAAGACGACCGGGGCGATGGTGCTCAGGGGGCGCACCTGGTCCAAGCGCAGCCTGATCTATCACGCCTGGGTAACGTTGTCGGCCACCGTGCTTGGCTTTGCGCTGGGCGGGGTGTTCGGTATCCTGCTGGCGGTCGGTATCGTGCATAACCGGGCGATGGACATGTCGGTCATGCCCTGGGTGATTGCCAGCCAGACGATCCCGATTCTGGCGATCGCGCCGATGGTCATCGTGGTGCTGAACGCGATCGGCATATCGGGCCTGCTGCCAAAGGCGATCATCTCGATGTATCTGTCGTTTTTCCCGGTCGTTGTCGGCATGGTCAAGGGGTTGCGCAGCCCTGACCGGATGCAGATCGACCAGATGCGCACATGGTTTGCCAGCCGCTGGCAGATGTTCTGGAAGCTGCGCCTGCCGGCCTCGATGCCCTATCTGTTTACCTCGCTCAAGGTGGCGATGGCGGCGTCCCTTGTCGGCACCATCGTGGGCGAGCTGCCCACGGGGGCGGTTGCCGGGCTGGGCGCGCGTTTGCTTGCAGGCAGCTATTACGGCCAGACCATCCAGATTTGGGGCGCGCTGATCATGGCGGCGGTTCTGGCGGCGATCCTTGTCGGGCTGATCGGGGTTTTGCAGAGGGTCACGCTCAAACGGATGGGGATGCTGCGATGAGCTGGGTTGTCGGATCTGTCGCCTTCTGGCTGGCATCGTGGTGGGTGAATACGCGCCTGTCGGCCATGAAAGGCTCGCGCATCGCGGGGTTCATCGTGCCGGCCCTGTTCGGGATTTCCCTGCTGGTCTTGTGGGAGGGCATGGTCAAGGGGTTCAACATCAACCCCGTTCTGTTGCCTGCCCCCACCGATATTGCCGCCAAGTTTGCCAGCAGCCTGCCCATCCTGTGGACGGATTTCGTGCAGACCTTCGTCAAGGGCGCGCTCAGCGGCTATGTCATCGGCTGCGGGGCCGCATTTCTGACGGCCATCGTGGTCGATCATTCGCCGTTCCTGCAAAAGGGTCTGCTGCCGGTCGGCAATTTCGTGGCCGCGCTGCCGATCATCGGCATGGCGCCGGTCATGGTGATGTGGTTCGGGTTCGACTGGCAATCCAAGGCAGCTATCGTGGTGGTCATGGTGTTCTTTCCGATGCTCGTGAACACCGTGCAGGGGCTGCAGGCAAGCGATGTCATGCAGCGCGACCTGATGCGCACCTACGCGGCCACCTACGGCCAGTCATTGCGCAAGCTGCGCCTGCCGGCGGCGATGCCGTTCGTTTTCAACGGGCTCAAGATTTGCACGACCCTTGCCCTGATCGGTGCTATTGTGGCCGAATTCTTTGGCTCGCCCATCAAGGGCATGGGTTTCAGAATCTCGACCGAGGTCGGGAGGCTTGCACTTGACATGGTGTGGGCAGAAATCGCGGTTGCGGCAATTGCAGGCTCCGCGTTTTATGGAATTGTGGCGATGATCGAGAAGATTGTAACCTTCTGGCATCCGTCACAAAGAAGAGGCTGAGCAAAACAAGAAACGAGTGAATCAAACCAACCGGGAGAACAAAGATGAAAAAAATCGTGACAATGGCCCTTGCCGGGGCGATGGCGCTGGGGGCGGGTTTCGCCCATGCAGCCGACAAGGTGACACTGCAGCTGAAATGGGTCACGCAGGCCCAGTTCGCCGGCTATTATGTGGCCAAGGACAAGGGCTTCTATGCCGAAGAGGGCCTTGACGTGACCATCAAGCCGGGTGGCCCCGATGTGGCCCCCGAGCAGGTGATCGCCGGCGGTGGCGCCGATGTGATCGTCGACTGGATGCCGGCCGCGCTGGCCAGCCGTGAAAAGGGACTGGACCTTGTAAACATCGCCCAGCCGTTCAAGCATTCGGGCATGATGCTGACCTGCCGCAAGGACATGGGCGTCAACAGCACTGCCGACTTCAAGGGCAAGACCCTGGGCGTCTGGTTCTATGGTAACGAATATCCGTTCCTTGCCTGGATGAACAAGCTGGGCCTCAAGACGGATGGCACCGATGTGACCGTGCTAAAGCAGGGCTTCAACGTCGATCCGATCCTGCAAAAGCAGGCCGCCTGTGTTTCGACCATGACCTATAACGAATACTGGCAGATCATTGATGCCGGGTTGAAGCCCAGCGATCTGACCGTGTTCAAATACGAAGATCAGGGCGTTGCGACGCTTGAAGACGGCCTTTACGTCAAGGGCAGCAACCTGAAGGATCCGGCCTTTGTGGACAAGATGGTACGTTTCGTGCGTGCCAGCATGAAGGGCTGGAAATGGGCCGAAGCCCACCCGGACGATGCTGCCATGATCGTTCTGGACAACGACGCCTCGGGCGCCCAGACCGAAAAGCACCAAAAGCGCATGATGGGCGAGATCGCCAAGCTGACCGCCGGCTCGAACGGCGCGCTTGACCCCGCCGATTACGAGCGCACTGTGGCCATTCTGATGTCGGGTGGCTCTGATCCCGTCATCACCAAAAAGCCGGAAGGCGCCTGGACACACATGATCACCGACAAGGCGCTCAAGTAGGCGCCCTGATTGAAACGACACACCACAAGGAAACGCCCGGAGGT
>WFQE01000349.1 GCA_015487165.1 Paracoccaceae bacterium
GCCGGAATCCAGATAGACACTGGCCTCAAGCGCCAGAACGGCATTGCCCTCGTAGCGGAAGACCCAGATTTCCCGGTTGGGCAATGTCAGGGAAACCGCGCTGCCCCCCATGCCGATTTCCGCCGACACATCCGGATGCAGATGGAACCGGATATCGTATCTCGGCCCCTCAAGGGCGGTATGGTTCATCAGCTCCTCGAAAATCATCCGGTCGCTTTCCGAAATACTTCCAAGGGAATCCCAGCCGGAAAGCTCGCGCCCGTCGATCGACAGTTTCAGCTTTCGAACATGCGTCAGGCCGTGATGTTCCACATAGCCGTCATGCGAGGCCAGCATCCAGTAGCCATCGGTATCGGCCCATCTTCGGCATTCGACGTCGGGGCCATCCACAAGCAGTTCATTCGCGCTGCCGCCATCAAAAACCGAGACCAGCCTGGATGACGAATATCCATGAACCGAAAGCGTGCTGTGCGAGGGGGTCACCCGCCCCGCGCGCCGCCACTCGCGGCCAAACTGATGGCCGGGGCCGCAATTGACGATCAGCGGCTGCCGCCCGGAGACCAGCTCGAACGCCAGGGTGCTGGCATGGGCGTTGGCCGAATGGGGCGGTTCCGGCGGTGCCGCCGCATCGACAATGACCGAGCTTCGCCCGGCCGCCAGCCGCGCATAGCCCATCACCCGATCGGCCTTCGATGCCCCCCTGACACCCGAGGCGGCCAGCGCATGATCAAGCCGCCCCTCGGCACCGGCATCACCCCCGTGAAACCGCGCAAGAGAGCCATCCAGATGCCGCAGGCTGCGCAGGGTGAGCGCGATATGTTCGATCGCTTCCAGATGGCCCTTTTGGGGGACCATCCCGGCCTCGCCCAGCGCCGTGGCGGCCCAGTTCAGCAAGGTAAATATTTCCATCAGCTCTTCGGGATTGCGCGACGGGATTCCGCCTTGTTCATCAATGCAGCGCGCACATTCCTCGCCAATGGCCCTCATGGCCGGACCGACCAGGTGATCCAGCCCTTCCAGGGAAAGCCCCGCAATGACCAGACCGGTCAATGCCTCGAACCGGGGCAACCCCGCGGGCGCTGCCCCGGCACGCCGGGAAAGATAGGCGGCCTGCCTTGCCAGCGACGCGAAAAACCGCTTCCTCCGCCTGTCGTCCAGCCCCTTTATCAGGAAGACCCCGTGATTGACCCACCTGATGATCCGCCTGCCCACGAGCTCGGGTTCCCACCCAGGCCCCCTGCCCCGACCGAACCGGTCAATCCACTCGAACACCCATTGCTGGGCAAGCAGCCGGGATTCGCGATCGCCAACCGCCGCCAGATCGTCGAGCCAGGAAAATCCCTGCAGCGCGGCATCAAATTCGCGCGCCGGGCTGTTGATTTCCCAGATTGATGCGGAACTTGTGTGAACCAGATAGCCCGCAAACATGAAATTGCCCGCCATAAGCTGGCGGCCCTTGGCATAAGAGCCAATGGATATCGGTTCCGGCTGGGAAACAAAGGCCGTCATGCGCCGCCGAAACCCGCCCAGACGGGCGAAAAGCCTGCTGACGGCCCGATGCCATGCAAGCCTGAGGCGGGCGATCAGCGCCTTTCCGGCCAAACCAGCTTCTACCATCGAATACTGCCGATCCTCATGTTTTTGTAAAACCCAGCATAAACACGACAGGCCCGGCTGTCATCCGGTACGGCCCATATGCCGAAAACGTCACTTTCTGGTCAGCACGGCCATGTAAAAGCCATCCATGCCGCCTATCTCGGGCCAGTAATCGGGCCGCAATCGCCAACCGCCGCCGCCAGCGCGCCAGCTTTCGTCCATCCCTGCGGGCAGCTTGTCCGGTTCGGAAATTTCCAGCCCTTGCAGACGTTCAACCGCCCGCGCGACCTGATCCTCGCCCTCGCGCGGCAACAGGCTGCAGGTGCAGTAAACCAGCCGGCCGCCGGGTTTCAGCAACCCGCAAGCCGCGTCAATCAGCTTTTCCTGCAATATGAACAGCTCCGACAGATCTGCCCCCGCCTTGACAAAGGGCAGATCCGGATGCCGGCGGATGGTGCCGGTCGCCGAACAGGGCGCGTCAAGCAAGACCGCATCAAACCGTTCGGGGGGCTCATATTCCAGCGCATCCGCAACAACGATCTCGGCCGCCAAACTCGTGCGTTGCAGATTTTCCTGCACTCTCTTCACCCGCCTGGGGGACACGTCAAGCGCGGTCACATCCGCCCCCGCCGCCGCCAGTTGCATCGTCTTGCCACCTGGTGCCGCACACAGGTCAAGCACCCTTTTGCCGGCCACATCACCCAGCAGGCGGGCCGGCAGCGCGGCGGCGGCATCCTGCACCCACCAGGCGCCCTCGGCATAGCCGGGAAGGGCCGAAACCTGCGGACGTCCCGACAGGCGCAAACTGCCGGTCGGCAGGATTCGCGCGTCCAGCGCACGGGCCCAGTGATCGGCCTCACTTGCGTTCTTCAACGTCAAATCGACCGGCGCACCTGCCGCGTGGGCTGCCTCAATACCCGCCAACGCATCCTTGCCGTAATGCCGCACAACCGGCTTGGCCAGCCACGAGGGCAGCGGCTGCGGGCCGATCCCCTGCCAGATTGCAGGCCCCTGATCCGCCAGTTTGCGCGCAACCGCATTGACCAGCCCGGCCAGCCGACCCGCCTTGGCGCTGCCGCGCACGATCTCGACCGCAGCATTCACCACACCATGTGCCGCCGCGCCATCCACCAGCAGCTCGTAGGCGGCCAGACGCAAGGTATTGCGCACCTTGGGCGGGGTCGCCTTTTCCAGAAAACGGTCAAGCACCTGGTCCAGCCCGGCAAGGTTGCGCAAAACGCCAATGGCCAGCGACTGCGCGCGCGCGCGTTCCGCGGGGCTCAGCCGCGCAAGCGGAGACCGCTGCCCCGACACCACATCCGACAGCAGCCGCTTTTCAAACAGAACGGCATGCAACAGCTGCGTCGCTGCCAGCCGTGGGGCGACCCCCTGGGCATTGGCCTTGCCTGACATCACGCGTTCCCTTCTTGCCGTTTCGTTGATGCGGCGTATAACAAGGCGGATGCGAGAGCAAGGAAACGACACCCGATGAGCGAACAGGAAAAAGACCTGCCACCCGAGGCGATCCGCGCACTCAAGGAAGCCGAAGAGCGCCGCAGGAAAATGAAATCCCCCGACCTGCCCCCCGAACTGGGCGGGCGCGACGGCCCCGAACCCATCCGCTATGGCGACTGGGAAAAGAAGGGCATCGCGACCGATTTCTAGGGCCAGCCCCCCTTCTTCTTTGCAAAAATACGCCCGCCGGAGGCACGGGATTTTCATGCGAAAATCCCGTTCAGCCCTTCAGCCCCAGCACATCCAGCATGTCATATTCGCCGGGCTTGCGATCCAGCCCCCATAGCGCGGCCTTCAGCGCGCCGCGTGCGAAGATGGCGCGGTCGGTGGCAATGTGGCGCAGAACGATGCGCTCGCCATCGGCAGCAAAGATCACGTCATGTTCACCCACGATATCGCCGCCCCGGATGGCGGAAAACCCGATATGCCCGCGCGCGCGGGCTCCCGTGATGCCGTCGCGCCCGCGATCGGCCACATCGGCCAGCCGCACCCCGCGCCCCTCGGCCGCGGCCTCGCCCAGCATCAGCGCGGTGCCTGACGGCGCATCCACCTTGTGGCGGTGATGGGCCTCGACGACCTCGATATCGAAATCCTCGTCCAGCGCCGCCGCCACCTGGCGCGTCAGCTGCACCAGCAGGTTGACGCCAAGGCTCATATTGCCCGCGCGCACGATCACCGCATGGCGCGCCGCGGGGCCAAGTTTCGCCAGCTGTTCTTCGGAAAATCCGGTCGTGCCGATCACATGCACAAGGCGCGCCTGGGCGGCCAGAACCGCGTGCTCCAATGTCGCCTCTGGCGCGGTGAAATCTATCACGGCACGCGCCTTGGCGAAAACTTCCAGCGGGTCGTCGGATACGATGATCCCGTTTTCCGCGCCCCCCATGCACAGGCCCAGATCACGCCCCACCCATTCATGGCCCGCGCGTTCGGTCACACCGGCCAGCACGGCCTTGTCGCTGGCCTCGATCGTGCGGATCAGCATCTGCCCCATGCGCCCCGAGGCGCCCACGACCGCGATTGCCGGCAAGTCACCCATTTCATCTACTCCGTCAGGCTGAAAAATACTTGCCAGACCATAGGCCGAGCGCGTGGCCGGTTGCAACATCACTGTCGGTGGCATAGATCGTCACCAAAGAGGACAGCAACAGATGACCAGACGCCACAACCAGAACAGTTCGGGCCCCAGCCAGCGCCAGCTGCGCGTGGGCGAAGTGATCCGCCGCGCGCTTGCCGACATCCTGAACCGGGGCGAACTGCACGACCCCGAAATCGACCGCCTGTCGATCACCGTCGGCGAGGTGCGGATGAGCCCCGATCTGCGCGTGGCAACCGCCCATGTGATGCCGCTGGGCGGCCAGCAGGTCGAACTGGCCATCACCGCCCTTGCCCGCCACAAGCACGAGCTGCGCCGCGCCCTGAACCGGGAAATCCACCTGAAATTTTCACCCGAGCTGCGCTTCGTGCGCGACACCACCTTTGACCAGATGGATGAAACCCGCCGCCTGCTGTCGCAGGATCGCGTCAGGCGCGACCTTGAACGAGATGGCGATGACGGCTGAGGCCGTGCCCGCCTGGTTTACAGGCACCCCGCGCAAGAAACCGGGCGCAGGGCGCGTGTTCTATACCACCAACCGCCATCCGCTGTTCTATCTGGTGATCGCCAAATGCGGCTGCACATTCCTGCGCAACCTGATCTGGTATCTGGATCACGATGCGCTGCACCCTGACAGCGCCAATATCCACGCCCATGACGAAGACCTGCCCAAGGCAACCCTGGTGCCGCGCGAAGAAATCGAAGCGTCATCCTTTGCCTTTGCCGTGGTCCGCGACCCCATCGACCGCTTTCTTTCGCTCTATTTCGACAAGCTGGTGACCTTCCGCCGCCCACAGGACAAATGGATGCATGACCTGCTGGTCGGCCGTGCCGGGCTGGAAACCGGACCCGATCTGGATATCGAAACCCACCGCCGCAACTGCCTGAAGGCGCTGGACTGGTTTGCCGCCAATCTCGACGGCAAGACCGAAGAAAAGGTCAACCCCCACTGGCAACGGCAGTCGGTGCGGCTGGCTCAGGCGCAAGGGATCGACCTGCGCCTTGTCACCCTTGACGGGCTTGGCTGGCAGCTGCCACAGGTGCTGGCGCCGCTGATCCCCGACATTGCGGACAAGATGCAGGCCGTGCGCGAGCGCAACACATCGCCCAAGCCACTGACCCGCGCGCAAATCCTGACGCCGGAAATTGCCACCGCAGTTCTGGCAACCTACCCCGAAGACGCCGAAATCTGGGCCCGCACCCGCGCCCAATGGGGCCCGGCCCTGCGCAAGGAAAACTGAACAATGGGAAGACGCCGCAAAAAGGGCCGCGATATTTCCGGCTGGCTGATCGTTGACAAACCCGCGGGCGTAACCTCGGCCGCTGTGGTGAACAAGGCACGCTGGGCCTTTGACGCGCGCAAGGCCGGCCACGCGGGCACGCTTGACCCCGATGCAACCGGGGTGCTGGCCATCGCCTTTGGCGAGGCAACCAAGACCGTGCCCTATGTCACCGACGCGCTGAAGGCCTATCGTTTCACCGTGCGGCTGGGACAGGCGACCAATACCGACGACGCCGAGGGCGAGGTGATCGCAACCAGCGACATCCGCCCCACGGATGACGAAATCCGCGACGCGCTGGAACCCTTCAAGGGCGATATAATGCAGGTGCCGCCGAAATTTTCCGCCGTCAAGATCGACGGGCAGCGCGCCTACAAGCTGGCCCGCGAGGGCGATGACCCGATGATCGAGGCCCGCCCGCTGTGGGTGGAATCGCTCGATTTCATCGACCGGCCCGATGCCGACCATGTGGTGCTGGAAATGGTCTGCGGCAAGGGCGGATATGTGCGCGCCATCGCCCGCGATCTGGGCGAGGCGCTGGGCTGTTACGGCCATGTCAATCAATTGCGGCGCATCTGGTCGGGGCCGTTCGACGCCGAAGACGGTATCTCGGCCGAGTTGCTGGACGAGCTGGCGAAATCGCCGGAACTCGATGATTATCTGATGCCGCTGGAAACGGGCCTTGCCGACCTGCCCGAGCTGCGCACAACGCCCGAAGGCGCCGCAAGGATGCGCAACGGCAACCCCGGCATGGTGCTGACCGGCGACGTGGAATATGGTGACGAGGCCTGGGCCTCGCTTGACGGCCGGGCGGTTGCCATCGGCGTCTATCGCGCGGGCGAGCTGCACCCCAAGCGCGTGATCGTGACGCCTGACAGCTGAGGCCCGCAACCATGATCACCCGCACCCATCAAAAGGGCGACGCCGCCAGCACCGCGATCTATTCCGATTGCGAACGCTATCGCTATGCCCTGACCCGCATCTGGGAACCCGAGGGGCAGCGTGTGACATTCGTCATGCTGAACCCTTCAACGGCAACCGAGGTGCAGAACGATCCCACGGTGGAACGCTGCGAACGCCGGGCCCGCGCCTTGGGATTCGGGGCCTTTCGCGTCACCAACATATACGCCTGGCGCGCCACCGACCCGCGCGACATGCGCGCCGCCCATGACCCGGTCGGCCCCGACAATGACGCCGCCATCCTTGAGGCCGCGCATTGGGCGGATGAGGTCATCTGCGCCTGGGGCACCCACGGCGCGCATCTGGATCGCGGCCCGCAGGTCGAAACCCTGCTGCGTGCAACCGGCCTGCCGCTAAAACATCTGGGATTGTCAAAGGCGGGCCACCCCAAACACCCGCTTTATATCGGCTATGCGGTGCAGCCGATGCCCTGGCTTGCTACGGCAGGGGAAACCGCGTCGCGCTGACCGAGGATTCCCGCTCAGACCGGAACAAGCACGATCCGGCTTGGGTCGAGTTCACGAATGCCCATGATGTCGGCAATCACGGTGTCGTTCAGCACCACCCTGACACCACAGATCTTGGGTCTTTCCTCGACAGTGATCCTCGGATGTGGCTCATCCCGAAAAATGCCGATTTCAATATAGTCGCGGTGAGGATCAAACCCCTTGATCCGGTCGCCACATCGGAATTCAAGCGTCCGGCGGTTGCTGACAAGCCGCAGTTTTCGGTCAGGCGCGAAGGGGCCGGGCCGGGCCAGCCGGCCGGATCTTCCAGCCCTGTCTGTTCTGACGCCCCGCCTGAGCGTTATATATAACGAGGGCAAGGTCAGCAGTGACAACATTTCAGACCTCCAGTCTGCCTATCCGTTCGGGCAAAAGCCCAATATCCATTTGGATCATGCTGACAGCGGCCCCAGACACTGTCGGCCTTCGGGGTTCCCGTTCCAAGGGTATGGTAAAATGACGCCACCCTTTCGCGCAACGGCAATAAGCTATTAATAGTCTGTTAATACAGCGATTTTTTGACCAATTAGCCCCAAACATGCCTCAATTTGCCCGCCTGCCTGATATTGTCCACAAACAGAAAACAACCGGCCACTTCCCCCTGCTCTTCCAGACGAACCACGCACCAAGCTGGGCGCAATATTGCCACCAGCCGGGTAGGCAATATCAAGTCGGACAACACACCCACACCTTTCCCCTTTCCTTTTGCCCGAAATTCCCCTATACGCGCGCATCGCCCGGATTTACTTTCGGGAGATGCCTCCACGGGCCCTGCTGGACGACATCCCGGCTTGTGCCATCCATTCCAACCTTACGAAGGAGACCCCGATGTCGATTACACCCGAGCTGAAAGCGCAGCTGATCAAGGAATATGCCACCAAGGAAGGCGACACCGGTTCGCCCGAAGTGCAGGTCGCAATCCTGACCTCGCGCATCTCGACCCTGACCGAGCATTTCAAGGTTCACAAGAAGGACAACCATTCCCGTCGTGGCCTGCTGAAACTCGTGGCCCAGCGCCGCAAGCTGCTCGATTACGTCAAAGGCAAGGATGAGGCCCGCTATCAGGACCTGATCAAACGCCTCGGCATCCGCCGCTAGAAATACAGGGCGCGCCTTACCGGGCGCGCCTTGCATATTGGGGAATACGCGTCCGACCCCATATAAAGACGGACGCAGACGTCCGAAGGCCGGGCCCGAACTGATCCCACGGGTTTGGCAGGATGATGATGTAACCGGGGATCCATGGGCACACGGCCCATGTTATCGTGGCGCCTGCCAGGGGGCAGGGCCATATGCAAGGATAAGAAATGTTCAAGGAATACAAGAAGTCAATCGAGTGGGGTGGTGAAACACTGACACTTGAAACGGGCAAGATCGCCCGCCAGGCAGATGCTGCCGTGGTCGCCACCCTTGGCGAAACCTCGGTGCTGTGCGCCGTCGTGTACGAAAAGAAACCGAAAGAGGGCTTCGATTT
>WFQE01000350.1 GCA_015487165.1 Paracoccaceae bacterium
GTATTGCGCGGTCTATATGATCGAGATTTTTGGTCATCTGACATTCATATGACAACAAATTAACCGATAAAGGCAAGTAAATTGCGGTGATATTTGCGCATTTTTGCAGGAAACTTGGCGAAACCACAGGAGGGGGTATGAATGATCTGTGAGCGGCCAGACGCCCCGAATTTTGTTAGAGATTTGGGGAGGCGGATAGGTTTCAGGCTGGATGGGATTTTAGGGCATTGCGACCCTGTAAAGGAGCTCAGCTTTCACCTGTTTCCGAACAGCCCCCATAAGGCCCGGCGCGTGCCGGTGACCTTGAATAGGAGCTTGGTTTGGCCGTTCACGCCCCTTTCGGGGCTCCGCCTCCTTGAACAGGGAGTATAGCCATGGCCTTTATCGGTGTCGATCTTCATTCCAATTCCTTCACGATCTGTCGGCTTGAGGCGGATGGGTCAGAGGCTTTCGAGACGTTTCAGCTTTCTGACGCGGACATTGACCGCTTTTGCCAAAGCCTTGATGCGGATGACCAGGTTGCGGTTGAAGCGACCGGCAACACGGCGTGGTTCTGCGACGAGATTCGGGCCTGCGTGGGCCGGATCGTCGTGGTGAATGCGCGCAAGTTCCAGGTGATCCGCCGCTCGGTGAAGAAGACGGACAAGAACGATGCCCGGGCTCTGGCGTTTTTTCTGTCCAAGGACATGCTGCCCGAGACGCGGCTGAGATCGGCGGCTGAGGCTGAACTCGGTTCGCTGGTACAGACCCGCGACATGCTGGTCAAACAACGCACGATGCTGATCAACAAGATCCATGCCGTGCATTTGCGGCACGGGGTGAAGCTGAAGAAGGAAAGCCTGACCAGCCGCAAACGCTTGCGCGCAATGGACCTGGTCCGTTTCACACCGCTTGAACGGGTTGAATTGGAGGCGCTGCGCGATCAGGCCCTGAGCCTGTCCGAGACCCTGGCGCGGCTTGACCGCGAGATCGAGAAAGCCGCAAGTGCGCTGAAGGGCTTTGAGGAAATCTCGTCGATCAAGGGGATCGGGGCGCGTTCCGCCGCAATCCTGCTGGCGGGCATCGGCAATGTCGACGACTTTGAAAGCGCCGACAAGCTGGCCGCCTATTTCGGGATCGTGCCGCGCGTCAGCCAATCGAACGACACCGACACCCGCGGCCGGATCACCAAACGCGGCGACAAGCTGGTACGCACGACGCTGGTCCAGTGCACCCTGATCGCCAAGCGGTATTCGGGATACCTGAACGCGTTCTACCAGCGCATCAAGGCCAGACGCGGCGCCGGCAAAGCCATCATCGCAACCGCCCGAAAATTGCTGTCGATCATCTACGACACACTCAAAAACGGCTGGATCTTCGAAGATTTCCCGCAGTTCAAAATCAAAGAAAAACAATGTCCTGCTGGACAATCATCATAGGAGGGCGCGTCATGACTGACTGGACCATTGACCAGGTGAAAGACCGTCTGGAACTCGCGGCCGAGGTCATGCGCCAGGCCCCGGGTGTCAAGCCGCAGGGGTATTTCAGCGCATGGCCGGAATACTTCCACAGCTTTGCCGACAAGGTGGGGCAGAAGCCACGGATGCGCAGGCCTCTCCCAAGTCCGCGCATGATCACCGAAGCCGACGAGACGATGCTGTGGCTCAGGTGGCTTGAGATTGATGACGCCAAGCTCCTGTGGCTCCGGGCCAAACGCGTGCCGTGGAAGCCGATATGCTGGCAGTTTGGCATCTCGCGACAGCACGCCGACAAGCGCTGGCGGTATGGGCTGGCCGTCATCGTCTGGCGCTTGCGCGGCAAGGAGCCTCCAACCCGCCGCTCGATGGAATACGTGATTGGTAAGGCGAAGGTGGCCAGATGCCGTTCAACCTGCATCAAACGGGTTTAAAATATCGACCCCGAGCCCAGCCACATCCGCCTCATTGCGGGTGACCAGCGTCAGCCCGTTTACCTTGGCGGTGGCGGCCAGTAGTGCATCAATAACTGAAACGGGGCGTATGGCATTCATGCGCCCCCATTCGTTGGCAACGCGGCCATCGACCGGCAGCAATCTGTCGGCAAACCCTTCGAGCACGTCTATCAACCAACGTTCCAGAACCTCGGCTTTCTGCGGGTCACGGTGTCTTGCCAACTCCACGCCTTTGCGGATTTCTCCAAGGACGAGAGGGCTGAGAAACAGATCAGCTTCATTCACCTCTTGCCACCATGCGGCAACAGACGCCTCACAGCGATCTCCTTTACGCACCTCGGAAATCACGTTGGTATCGATCAGAAAGCTCAAAAGGAAATCTCGCGGCCAGTATCATGGGGGCGGGTGAGATCAATGCCCTCAAGCGGGGCGGCGGCCAGATGCTCCTTGAAGCTTTTCATCGGATGAATGACAACCTGTTCTTGTAGAATGGTACGCGTTCCCGCTGCCCGTTCAGGATCACCTAGAGCGGATGCCACCTCGCGCACAAGTGCTGCATCCTCGGCCCGCACCCGAACCTCGACCCGCGTAAAGCCCTTGCGACGCATACGTTCGCGGTAGGTGGTGATTGGAGATTTGCGAACTGCACCCATTGGAATTCCCCTATACCGGTAATGTTACCGGAAATATATACTTCCAACCAAGCTGCGTCAAGACCTGTCAAGCAAAATCGTGTGCGGGTTACACTTTTCAAGGTTACACCTGAAAGCATGACAGGCTCGTTTTGCGGGTCTATAACCCTTGCATGGTCACATGAAACGGGGCCACAACGGGTGATGAAAAGGACACGGGTTGGGCAGCTAAAAGAAGCAAAAACAGCATTAAGAACACCTGCTAAGCCTTTGATATTGTACGGGTCCTTTCCCGCCGTAAATGTATACGGGGGGGCTAGGCGCGAGGCTTTCCCAGTGACGCTGCAAAAAACACCCGTTTCGTTTCGTTTTCACCAAAACCCCAATAAAACAAGGGCCCGAGGGCCTCAAAACCCCCTCTGAAACGAAATGGCCCCCTTGCCCCATTTCGTTTCGCGGCCCAACCCGTTTCGTTTCGGCCAACTTTTAAGGAACATCTGATGGACGTGATCGAACTGCCCCTCGGGCAGATCATTCCCTATGCGCGCAACCCGCGGCGCAATGAAAAAGCTATTGCCACTGTTGCCGCCTCGATCAAGGAGTTTGGCTGGCGCCAGCCGATCGTGGTCGATGAGGCCATGGTCATTCTGGCCGGTCACACCCGGCTCGCGGCGGCGCAGCAGTTAGGGTTGAAAACCGCGCCGGTGCATGTGGCCAAGGGTTTGTCCGAGGCCCAAGCCCGCGCCTTTCGGATCATGGACAACCGCTCGGGTGAAAATGCCGAATGGGCGGATGATCTTCTGGGGCTGGAATTGGGTGATTTGCTGGAAGCCGATTACGACCTTGGCCTGACCGGCTTCACCGACGAGGAATTGAACGGCCTGCTGAACGGGCTTGCCGAGGGTGAGGGCGCGCAGGAAGGCGAGGATGAGGTTCCAGAAACGTCCGTGGATCCTGTCAGCCGACCGGGCGATCTCTGGGTGTTGGGAAGCCATCGGCTCCTGTGTGGCGACAGCACCGTGGCGACGGATGTCGAGCGGGTGCTGGACGGCGTCAAGCCGTTGTTGCTCGTCTCTGATCCACCCTACGGTGTGGAATACGATCCGGGCTGGCGCAACCAAACCGGGGCTGCAAAAACCAAACGCACCGGCAAGGTGCTGAATGATGATCGTGCTGACTGGCGTGAGGCCTGGGCGCTGTTTCCGGGCGACGTCGCCTACGTTTGGCACGGGGCGCTGCATGCGGGCGAGGTTGCCGAAAGCCTTAAGGTGTCGGGGTTCAATATCCGCTCGCAGATCATCTGGGCAAAAGATCGCCTGGTATTAAGCCGGGGCGATTATCACTGGCAGCATGAACCTTGCCTCTATGCGGTGAAAAAGACCGGCAAGGGCCATTGGGCCGGCGACCGGAAACAGACCACGCTGTGGCAGATTGCCAACAAGGATCAGGATGCCAAAACCGTGCACGGAACACAAAAACCCGTTGAGTGCATGCGCCGTCCGATCCTGAATAACTCGAGCCCCGGTCAGGCGGTTTACGAGCCGTTCATGGGATCTGGCACCACGTTGATCGCGGCCGAGACCACCGGGCGGGTGTGTTTGGGCATCGAGTTGAACCCCGCCTATATCGATGTGGCGGTTGAGCGCTGGCAGCAGTTTACGGGTCAGGTGGCAACGCTCGAGGACGATGGGCGCGCGTTTAACGAGATCAAAAACGGACGCGAGGCCGCGTGAAACAAACCCACCTGATGTCTCTGATCGAGGCGATTACCAACGTGATCGTCGGCTACGGCGTGGCCGTTGTCGCGCAAATACTGGTGTTTCCGGTGTTTGGGTTGCAAACGACCTTGGCGCAAAATCTGAAAATGGGGCTTATTTTTTCCGGGATCAGTCTGGCAAGATCGTTTGCTTTACGCAGGATATTCGAGGCGGTGCGGGTTCGCACATCCCCTTCGGGTTGAAATGCGTTCGGTGGCGGCAAACCCTCAAAGGCCCCGAAGGGCTTCGTCCATTGTGTCGGCCTGCCGAATGATCGCGGCAAGGCCGGTTGCCTCGTCGGTAATGTCGGCGTCCCAGATTGCCCACTCGATCATATCGAAGCGCGTGTGGATTGGCGCGATTGCGTAGCGGCCAAATTTGCCGAAGCGTTGTTTTGGTGCCGCAAGCGAGCCGCGCAGCATCGGGTTATTGGTGAGGGGCGAGGAAAAAGAAAGAGCCATGGGAACCTCCGGGGCTGGGCGCATGCGAGGCGGAATGCCTTGCGCTTGGTGCGCTATGTTTCGTTTTCCTGTAATCACCATCGCTCTGAACAAGGGGCTAAGCAACGAAAAGTGCCGCAATATCATTGCGTTGATGAACCCGTGGGGTGATCAGATATGGCCGCTGCCACACAGTCTCTCGCGGTGATTGCAAAACTGCTGGATCTCTCGGAACGCCGGGTGCAGCAGCTGAGCCGCGAAGGCGTGATCCCGAAAGCGACGCGCGGGCAATATGATCTGGTTGGCTCGGTGCGCGGCTACGTGCGGTACTTGCGTGATCAGGCGGTGAGCGCGCAAGCCGGGGCGCCGGATTATGCCGTCGAGAGGGCGCGCTATATTCGCGCGCGGGCTGATCTTGTTGAAATGGAAGCCAACCAACGCCGCGGCGCGTTGATCGCGGCTGATGACATTGAAGCTGCGTGGATCAAGGTATTGGCGCTGTTGCGCACCCGCGTGCTGGCCCTGCCGGATCGGCTGGCGCCGCAGGTTCATAGTGTGAGCAGCCTTGCCGAAACCCGCAATCTGCTCAGCGCCAACCTGCGTGAAGCCCTTGAGGATTTAGCCAACAACGATGTGCAGCCAGACATTGAAGATAGCGGGCACACGGGTCCTGAGGCGGACAGTGAAACGGGCGCTGGAAACCCTGCGGCCACCACCCGAGCTGACGATCAGTGACTGGGCCGATCAGAACCGCCGCCTCAGTTCCGAAGCCAGCGCCGAACCCGGGCAATGGCGCACAGCCCGCGCCGAATATCAGCGTGAAATCATGGAGGCGATCTCGGACGGGGTTGTAGAGACAGTTGTCATTATGTCTGCCAGCCAGATAGGCAAATCGGAATGCCTGCTTAACATGGTCGCCTATCACATTGATCAGGACCCGGCACCAATCATGGTGGTGATGCCGACCGAGCGCGATGCCGAGACCTGGTCCAAGGACCGGTTTTCACCGATGGCGCGCGACACACCTTGTCTGACCGGCAAGATCGCCGACCCGAAATCGCGCGATGGCAACAACAAGATCCTGCACAAGCGTTTTCCCGGTGGGCACCTGACCATCGTGGGGGCTAACGCGCCTTCGGGGTTGGCCAGCCGCCCGATCCGGCTGCTGCTGTGTGACGAGGTCGACCGCTATCCGTTCAGCGCCGGGGCCGAGGGTGATCCGGTGAACTTGGCGAAGAAGCGCACGGTGACCTTCTGGAACCGCAAGATTATTCTGGTTTCGACCCCGACCAACAGGGGGTCGAGCCGGATCGAGGCGGCTTACGAGGAAAGTGACCAGCGCCAATATTGGGTGCCGTGCCCCGATTGTCATGAAGAACAGGTGCTGACCTGGCCTCAGGTCAAATGGGACAAAACCCCGGACGGAGCGCAAAAACCCGAAACCGCAAAATACCATTGCATCCATTGCGATGCGCCGTGGGCGGATGAGATCCGCTGGGCTGCAATCAGCAAGGGGCACTGGCAGGCACGAGAGCCATTCAACGGCATCGCCGGGTTTCATCTGAACGAGATTTACTCGCCTTGGATCCGGCTCGAGGCGATGGCGAAAGCGTTCCTGTCGGCCCGCGCGGGTGGCGATGAGACCATGAAAACCTTCATCAACACCTCGCTCGGGGAAACCTGGGTGGAATCCGGTGAAGCGCCGGACTGGCAACGACTGCTGGATCGCAAGGAAGACTGGAACCCGGGCACGGTTCCTGCAAACGCGCTGTTTTTGACGGCGGGTGCGGATGTCCAAAAGGACCGTATCGAGGTGGACGTCTGGGCATGGGGTCGTGGCCTTGAAAGCTGGCTCATTGATCACATCGTCATTGAAGGTGGTCCGGGATCGGAAGCCTGCTGGAACGGCCTCACCGAATTATTGGGTCGAACATGGCCACACGCCAACGGAACACCGATGACCATCGCGCGCCTTGCCATTGATACCGGCTATGAAACCCCCGCCGTCTATGGCTGGGCGCGGAAAGTCGGCTTTGGTCAGGTGGCTCCGGTTAAAGGTGTGGAAGGGTTCAACCGCGCCAGTCCGGTTTCGGGGCCAACATTCGTGGATGCGACCATTGCCGGCAAGCGCCTGCGCCGTGGGGCGCGGCTGTGGACGGTGGCGGTGTCGACCTTCAAATCCGAGACCTACCGGTTCTTGCGATTAGAACGGCCAACACCGGAAGAAATGGCCGCCGGAGCATTGTTCCCGCCGGGAACGTTGCACCTGCCGGGCTGGATTGATTCTGAATGGCTGAAGCAACTGGTCGCCGAGCAATTGGTGACGGTCAAAAATAAACGCGGCTTTGCGCGGTTGGAATGGCAGAAACTTCGAGAACGCAACGAGGCTCTCGATTGCCGGGTTTATGCCCGTGCGGCCGCGTGGATCCTCGGGGCGGATCGCTGGTCGGAAAAGCATTGGGATGAGTTGGCGCGGCAGGTGGCAGTGCCGGAACAGGATGCGCCAGCGGTATCAGCATCACGGTCAGCTCGGCCTATTCGCCAGCGCCGGTCCGTGCGCTCGAATTATATGAGGTGACCGATGGCCACATTGGCAGAATTGCAAACCCGACGAGAAACCCTCTCGGCCTCACGCGCCAGCGGTGTGGCCCGTGTCAGCTACGACGGCAAGACGGTGGAGTATCGCAGCTTGGCAGAAATCGACCGCGCCATCGATGTGCTGGATCGCGAGATTGCCACGCTCGAGGGCCGGTCGGTCATTCGACAAGTGCGCGTGACCACAAACAAAGGCCTCTAATGAAACTGTTCAACGCGTTTCGCCGCCAAACCACTGGCGGTCCTTCAACCGTGCGCGCCCGTCTTGAGGGGGCCATGTCGCGGCGCCGCCTGCGGGGCTGGCAACCGCCTCTGGAAAACATCAACTCGCTGGTGGCCTCGGGCGGGCCGCGACTGCTGGCGCGCTCGCGCGAACTTGTGGTCACCAATGGCTACGCTGCCAACGCATGCGAGGCTTATGCGGCCAATCTGGTCGGCGACGGGATCAAACCGTCGTCACTCATTGAAGACGGGGAGCTGCGAGATAAAATTCAACGGCTGTGGCTGGCCTGGACGGATCAAGCTGACGCTGACGGGCTGACGGACTTTTACGGGCTGCAGGCGATGATTGCCCGCGAGATGTTCGTGGCCGGAGAATGTTTCGTGCGCATCCGGCCGCGCCGGGCCGAAGACGGTCTGCTGGTGCCGATGCAATTGCAGCTTCTGCAAGCAGAAATGCTGCCGTTCGAGATGACGAAAACCACTCCAAGTGGCAACCGGATCCGCTGCGGTATCGAGTTTGATCTGATTGGCAGACGGGTAGCCTACCACTTTCGCCGCCGCCATCCCGGCGACAGCACGGACCGTAACTCAGCGATACCAGAAACCACGGTGGTACCCGCCGAGGACGTCCTGCACATCTATCGCCCCATCGATGCGGGTCAAATCCGTGGCCTGCCGCATGTGGCTCCGGCCATGGTGCGGCTGTTTCTCTTGGATCAATACGATGACGCCGAGCTCGACCGCAAGAAAACTGCCGCGATGTTTGCGGGGTTTATCACCAAGAATGCGCCGGAAGAGGCGTTGATGGGGGAGGTTGAGGATGAAGGCACCGGGATCGGTATCGCGAGCTTAGAGCCGGGAACCTTGCAAGTGTTGCTGCCCGGCGAAGACATCAAGTTCTCGAGCCCCGCCGATGTGGGTGGCGGTTATGAGGCGTTTCAGTATCGCACGTTACTGGCGATCTCGGCCTCATTGGGTCTGCCATATCATCTGGTTACCGGGGATGTGCGGCAGGCGAATTATTCGAGCCTGCGCGCCGAACTGGTCGAGTTTCGCCGTCGCATCGGCCAGCTGCAGCACGGGGTGTTGGCTCATCAGTTCTGCCGACCCGTTTGGATCCGCTGGCTGGAAACGGCGGCGCTTTCGGGCACACTCAAACTGCCGGACATGGCCAAGGCCAAACCGGTCCACTGGATTCCGCCACGGTGGGATTGGGTTGATCCACTGAAAGATATTCAGGCGCAATTGCTCGGGATCAATGCCGGTTTGATGTCGCGTCGTAAGGCTGTCGAGGCGACCGGCTATGACATCGAAGAAATCGACCGTGAGAATGCGGCTGATGCGGAACGGGCCGCTGGCCTTGGCCTGATCTATTCCACCAGCCCGGGTGAAACCCAGGGGGCGCGGGCCACGCCCACCAAGAAAGCCGATCCAAACAAAGGAAAAACCCCATGAAGAATTGGTATTCGATCTGCGCCCTCAATGACGGTGCGGAAATCTCGATCTATGATGAAATCGGCGCGTATGGCGTCTCGGCCAAAGCGTTCCTTGCTGATCTCGGTAAATTGCCGGACGCCGCGCCGCTGACATTGCGATTGAACAGCCCGGGCGGGTCGGTGTTTGATGCCGTTGCGATCTATAATGCCCTGCAGCGCCATGCCGGCACGGTAACTGTCAGCATCGATGGCATTGCCGCGTCAGCCGCCTCCTACATTGCCATGGCGGGGGACGAAATCATCATGCCCGAAAACGCCTTTCTGATGATCCATGACCCTTCAGGCATGGTGATGGGAACGGCAAGCGACATGCGCGCAATGGCGGACGCGCTCGAAAAGATCGGCGCCTCGCTCGTCAAAGGCTATGCGGCGAAATCCGGCAAGCCGGAGAAGGACATCGCAAAATTGATGGCCAAGGAAACCTGGCTCGATGCGGCCGAGGCGGTGGACATGGGTCTTGCCGATACGCTGGCTGCGCCGGTCAAAATGGCCGCCAGTTTTGACGTGAGCCAGTTCCAAAACACACCGCCGGAAATCATCAGGGCGGTGAAAAAGGCTGAGAAGCCTGCCGTGGCGGTGGTCGTTCCCGAACCTAAAACTGTGCCCATGGCCAAGGCAGAACCTGCCGCAAACCTCAAATCCGATGCGGTACCGGTTGCGAAATCTGACCCGGCGGCACTGTTGGCGGAATCCCATCCGGTTCCTGACCCTGACCCTGCCGCTATCCGCACCGAAGCCATGACCTACGCTAAAACCGTGGTCGATCTGTGCCGATTGGCAGGGCAGCCGCAAATGGCTGCGGGGTTCCTTGCGGCAGAAACCAGCCTTGAGACCATCCGTAAATCCCTGATCGATGCGCGCGCCAAGGACGATCCCGACATCTCCGCCAGCCACCCGCAACCGGGCAAACACAGTGACGCCCGCCCCTGGGCCGATGTGATCGCTAACACCTTCAAACGCAAAGGATAATCACCCATGAGCATTTTGACCGAAGGCCGCCACGCAGGCGGTTTTTTAGTTTGGGAGGCTTTTCGGGATTATACCCGCGAGGTCATCACCATCGCCACCGGCGGCACATATCCGGTTCTTGAGCCCGGTACCGTGCTCGGTAAAATCACCGCCACGGGCAAATTTGCGGCCCATGATCCGGTGGCCGTCGATGGCACGGAAACAGCCGTTGCTGTTCTCTGGGGACCAGCGGATGCGACGCTCGCGGATGCTACGGTGGTTGCAGTCCTGCGTGGTCCCGCCATCGTCAACGGCAAGGATCTGGTGTTCACCGGCACGCCGACGGCTGCGCAGATCACAACCGCCCATACCGCGCTCGCCGCGGTCGGCATTCTCACCCGCTGATCTGAATTATTTTGAAAGGAGGTCGCAATGGCGACCATGGATATTTTTGCGACCGACGCTTTTTCGGTCATTGAACTCACCCGCGCGCTGGAAAACATCCCCTATAAGCC
>WFQE01000351.1 GCA_015487165.1 Paracoccaceae bacterium
ACTGCGCTGGCCATGCTGCCCGAGGGGCCGCTTGATCGCGACAGCTGGGGCAAATGGACAAAGGCCGTGAAAGAGGCAACTGGCCGCAAGGGCAAGGGCCTGTTCATGCCGTTGCGCAAGGCCCTGACGGGGATGGAGCGCGGCCCCGACATGTCGCGCCTGCTGCCGCTGTTGCGGAAGCTGCCGAAAGACGTGTGACGAGGGCGAGGGCGGCGGGTCAGTTTGGGGCGCTGGCGTTTGACAAGATTCAGCCTTGCTTGCAACACAGGGCAGGTGACCGCCCGGTGGGCGCGAATGCGCCCGCCAAGGGGGCGGGCGGGCGTATGCCCGGGCCGCAAGCGCCCCGGGCGGAGGAGAGTGCAATCAAACGCAAACGCTCTACCCCTGCGGCGCGCTGCAAGCCGGCCATAGGGTCATCACATTCCCCAACCCCGTTCAAGCCTTGAACCGTCTGACCTCCAACCGATCAAGATGTTCGTCGATCAGGCGCCGAACCGAGCAGGCCGGCACCACCGCGCGCGGATAGATGGGTGCTGCCCGGTCATCCATCATCGGGGCGTCCCAGCCATCGGTCGTGTCGAAAAAGCGCGCCACGCCCTCGGCGCCGAACAGGTCCAGAAAACCCAGCACCACCGTGTCGAGATAGCTCAGCAGAACCGGATGGCGCGTGTCGGGCGCTTCTTCGTGTTCGGGGCGCGTGCGATAGATCTGCACCTCCACGGGGCGGGGGTGGTCATGGGCCACATCCTCGGGCGCCAGTGGCAGGCGCGCATAGGCGCGCTCGCGAACGTCCAGCGCCGCCCAGTCGCCATTGGGCACGGCGGCAATCAGCCCGTCGATTTCCGTCTCTGGTGCCTCGACCACGCTCAGATAGGCCAGCTGGCGCAGCTTGGTATGCCGCCAGATGCGCCGCCAGCCGCGAACGCGCGCGCGGGATGTGTGCGGATAGTCATGGGTGCGGCGGTTCACAAGCGAGCCGTATCCGAAAAAGAAGGGGTCTGACATCAAGCCTCCGGTTCTGTCGGGCGACATATAGGGAAAACCTGCCGACAGGCACAACCCGGCTTGCCCTTCCTTTTTCTGTATACTACGGTGCGCCGCATCGGAATCGGGAGAATCCGGGCCGCCCGAGTGGCAGTCCGGTGCCGAAGGAGCAACCGCCCCGGAAACTCTCAGGCGCAGCGGACCGACCCGATGGAAAACTCTGGAGAGAGGCGCGCACGAGCGCCCGCCGAAGGGATAGCGATCTCAGGCAAAAGGACAGAGGGGGCATCGATGGCGCGACCCTTGGGGCGCGCGAGAAATGCGATGCCGGGCCTGCGCCTGCGCGACCGGCCACAAGGGGGGCGACAATGTCCGAACTGAAGCGAACCGCGCTTTTCGACCTGCATGTCGAGCTGGGCGCAAAGATGGTGCCCTTTGCGGGCTACGAGATGCCCGTGCAATACCCCATGGGCGTGATGAAGGAACATCTGCACACCCGTGCGCAGGCAGGGTTGTTCGATGTCAGCCATATGGGGCAGGTGATCATCCGCGCGAAATCGGGCAATGCCGATGATGCCCGCGCGGCGCTGGAATCCCTGGTGCCGGTCAATATCCTGGGGCTGGCCGAGATGCGCCAGCGCTATGGCTTCTTTACCAATGAGGCGGGCGGGATCCTTGACGACCTGATGATTGCCAACCGCGGCAATCATCTGTTTGTCGTCGTGAACGCGGCCTGCAAACAGGCCGATCTTGCCCATATGCAGGCAGGCATCGGCGAAAGCTGCGATGTCGAGATGATCGAAGGTCGCTCGTTGCTGGCGCTACAGGGTCCGCAGGCCGAGGTCGCGCTTTCGCGCCTGATCCCGGCGGTGGCCGATATGCGGTTCATGGATGTCGCGATCCTTGATTACGATGGCTCTGAGGCATGGATTTCGCGCTCCGGCTATACCGGCGAGGACGGTTTCGAGATTTCTCTGCCCGATGATGCCGCGCTGAAACTGGCGCGCGCTCTGCTGGAGATGGACGAGGTTGCCCCCATCGGCCTTGGCGCGCGGGATTCGTTGCGCCTTGAAGGGGGGCTGTGCCTCTATGGCCATGACATCGACGAAACCACCTCGCCCGTCGAGGCGGCGCTGACCTGGGCGATCCAGAAGGTGCGCCGCAGGGGTGGCGAGCGCGAGGGTGGTTTTCCGGGTTCTGAGCGCATCCTGCGAGAGCTGGAAGAGGGTGTTTCGCGCAAGCGTGTTGGCCTGCTGCCCGAGGGGCGCGCGCCGATGCGCGAAGGCACACGCCTGTTTGCCGATGATCAGGGCGCACAGGAAATTGGTGTGATCACATCGGGCGGTTTCGGCCCCACCATCAAGGCGCCCATGGCCATGGGCTATGTTTCCGCCGATCACGCCGCTGTCGGAACCCGTGTCTTTGGCGATGTCCGCGGCAAATATCTGCCGGCGACCGTCAGCGCCATGCCCTTTACGCCCGCGAATTTCAAACGCTGAACCCCCAACAGGAGGACCCCGAAATGAAATATACTGAAGAACATGAATGGCTTCGCCCCGAGGGCGACCTTGTGGTTGTCGGCATCACCGAGCATGCCGCGGAATCGCTGGGCGATCTGGTGTTTGTCGAACTGCCCGAGCCGGGCACCAAGGTGGCCAAGGATGACGAGATCGTCGTGATCGAAAGCGTCAAGGCCGCAAGCGATATCCTTGCCCCGCTGGATGGCGAAATCGTCGAGGTGAACGAGGCGATCGTCGAAGATCCGACGCTGGTCAACCAGGATCCGATGGGCGAGGCGTGGTTCTTCAAGATGAAGCTGGACGATCCTTCGCAGATGGATGACCTACTGGACGAAGCTGCCTACAAGGCGCTGATCGAGTGATTCAAGCCACGTGCGAAGGGGGCGCTGCCCCCGTCGCGCGAGCGCGACTCCCCCGGAGTATTTGGGCAAAGAAGAAGCCGGGGGTCAGAGAGAATCCGCCGCCCTTTGAGGTGGCTGTTGTTGAATGGAGTCTGCCATGACGTTCAAGCCCACCGATTATCTGCCCTATGATTTTGCCAACCGGCGTCATATAGGGCCGTCCCCTGCCGAAATGGACGACATGTTCAGCGAGCTGGGTGTTTCCGGCCTGGACGAGCTGATCGACCAGACGGTGCCTGCCAATATCCGCCAGCACGAGCCGCTGGACTGGGGCCGCGCGAAATCCGAGCGCGAGGTGCTGTTCCAGATGCGCGAGATTGCGCGCAAGAATGCCCATATGACCAGCCTGATCGGGCAGGGCTATTACGGCACCGTCACGCCACCCGCCATTCAGCGCAACATTCTGGAAAATCCGGCCTGGTACACGGCCTATACTCCCTATCAGCCGGAAATCAGCCAGGGCCGGCTGGAGGCGCTGCTGAATTTTCAGACCATGGTCAGCGATCTGACGGGGCTTGAAATTGCCAATGCGTCATTGCTGGACGAGGCCACCGCCTGTGCCGAGGCCATGACCATGGCCCAACGGGTGGCCAAATCTAAGGCCAAGGCGTTTTTCATCGACCACCATTGCCATCCGCAGAACATCGCGGTGATGAAGACCCGGGCGGAACCCGTGGGTATCGAGCTGATCATCGGCGACCCATCGGTTGATCTGGATCCCGAACAGGTGTTCGGTGCGATCTTCCAGTATCCGGGCACCTATGGCGATCTGCATGATTTTACCGATCCCATCGCAGCGCTGCATGCCGCCAAGGCCATTGGCGTCGTGGTGGCCGACCCCCTGGCGCTAACCCTGCTGAAAGAGCCGGGCGCGATGGGGGCCGATATCGCCGTCGGTTCGACCCAGCGTTTCGGCGTGCCCGAGGGTTATGGCGGGCCACATGCGGCCTATATGGCCACCAAGGACGCCTACAAGCGGTCGATGCCGGGGCGCATTGTCGGCGTGTCGGTGGATGCTCGCGGCAACCGGGCCTATCGTCTGGCGCTGCAGACACGCGAACAGCATATCCGGCGCGAAAAGGCGACATCCAATGTCTGCACGGCGCAGGCGCTGCTGGCGGTGATGGCGTCGTTCTATGCGGTGATGCACGGGCCCGAGGGGCTGAGGGCCATTGCCCAGCGTATTCACCGCAAGGCCGTGCGTCTGGCCCGTGGGCTGGAAGAGGCCGGGCTCAAGGTATCGCCGGCGCAATTCTTTGACACGATCACGGTCGAGGTCGGCCCCTTGCAGGAGGTGGTTCTGAAATCCGCCCGCGAGGAGGGGATCAACCTGCGCAAGATCGGGGATGATCGCATCGGCATCTCGCTGGACGAGCGCACCCGTTCTGCCACCATCGAGGCCGTCTGGCGGGCCTTTGGCATCACCCGCAAGGATGACGATCTGACGCCGGAATATCGCATTCCCGATGATCTGGTGCGCACAAGCGAATATCTGACGCATCCGGTTTTTCACATGAACCGGGCCGAAAGCGAGATGACCCGCTATATGCGGCGTCTGGCCGACCGCGATCTGGCGCTTGATCGCGCGATGATTCCCTTGGGCAGCTGCACCATGAAACTGAACGCGGCGGCCGAGATGATCCCGCTGACCTGGCCGGAATTTTCCCAGATCCACCCCTATGTGCCGCTGGACCAGGCGCAGGGATATCAGGAACTGATCCGCGATCTTTCCGACAAGCTGTGCCAGATCACGGGATATGACGCGATCTCGATGCAGCCCAATTCGGGGGCGCAGGGTGAATTTGCGGGGCTGATGACCATTCGTCACTATCACGAGGCGCGCGGCGAGGGGCATCGCAATATCTGTCTGATCCCGATGTCGGCACATGGCACCAACCCGGCCAGCGCGCATATGGCGGGGATGAAGGTTGTTGCGGTCAAGACGGCCGAAAATGGCGATATCGATGTTGCCGATTTCCGCGCCAAGGCCGAGCAGCACGCGGAAAACCTTGCCGCCTGCATGATTACCTACCCCTCGACCCACGGCGTGTTCGAGGAAAGCGTGCGCGAGATCTGCGACCTGACCCATGATTTCGGCGGGCAGGTCTATATGGATGGTGCCAACATGAACGCGATGGTCGGTCTGGCAAAGCCGGGCGAGATCGGCTCGGACGTCAGCCATCTGAACCTGCACAAGACATTTGCCATCCCCCATGGCGGCGGGGGCCCCGGCATGGGGCCGATTGGGGTCAAGGCGCATCTCATCCCCTATCTGCCGGGCGATCCCCTGGCGGGCGAGGGGGCGGTTTCGGCGGCGCCTTATGGCTCGGCCAGTATTTTGGCGATTTCCTGGGCCTATGTGATGCTGATGGGCGGCGCCGGTCTGACACAGGCGACCAAGGTGGCCATCCTGAACGCCAACTACATCGCGTCACGCCTGTCGGGGGCCTATGACGTGCTCTACAAGGGGCCGAACGGGCGGGTTGCCCATGAATGCATCATCGACACGCGGCCTCTGAAAGATCGGGCCGGCGTGACCGTCGATGATGTGGCCAAGCGCCTGATCGATTGCGGCTTTCACGCTCCGACGATGAGCTTCCCGGTGCCGGGCACACTGATGATCGAGCCGACAGAAAGCGAAACCAAGGCCGAGCTCGACCGTTTCTGCGATGCCATGCTGGCAATTGCGGCCGAGGCGAAGGATATCGAAGAGGGCCGGATCGACCCGGAAAACAACCCGCTGAAGAATGCCCCGCACACGGTCGAGGATCTGGTCGGTGAATGGGATCGCCCCTATACGCGCGAACAGGCCTGCTTCCCGCCGGGGGCCTTCCGGGTCGACAAATACTGGTCGCCGGTCAACCGGGTCGATAATGTCTGGGGTGACCGGCACCTGTTCTGCGTATGCCCGCCGATGGAGGATTTCGGCGAAGCCGCAGAATAGGTCGTGCCTTTCAGCCCGCCCCTTCGGGGGCGGGGTATTCCCATTTCTTGTAGGGCGTCCAGTCGGTGATTTCCGGGTAGAACTGCTTGCGCCATGCACGGACGCGCGGGTTGAAGCGGCGCCGCCACAGCGGCGGGATCATGGCCAGCGTTGTCATCGGCGGATAGCCGGTGGGCAACATGGGCACCTCGGATTCCCCATAGGCCTGCAAAAGCGGATAGCGCCGCATGGGGTGGACATGGTGATCGGCATGGCGTTGCAGGTTGATCAGCACGAGGTTCGAAACCAGATGCGTTGAATCCCATGAATGGTGCGGGCGCACGGGTTCGTACTTGCCGTCCCCCAGATATTTCCGGGTCAGGCCGTAATGTTCGACATAGTTGGTCAGCTCAAGCTGCCAGACGGCAATGAAGGCCTGAAACACGAACAGCCCAAGGCCTGCCCAGCCGCCGATGGCGTAGGCAATAGCCAGAAACAGTGCCTGCAGGATGATGTAACGCCAGAATGGGTTGCGGCGGTGCCAGACGGGCAGGCCGGCGCGTTTCAGTTGGGCCCTTTCGGCCCGCCAGGCCGAGTATGGCCCGGTCAGCAACACACGGGGGAAAAAGCGGTGGAACCCCTCGTTGTAGCGCGCGGTCACGGTGTCGCGCGGGGTGCCGACCCAGGGGTGATGCACCAGCAGATGTTCGGTGCGGAAATGTGAATACAGCACCAGCGCCAGCAACAGGTCGCCAAGGCTGCGCTCGAAACGGCCCGGCTTGTGCATCAACTCATGCGCATAGACGATCCCGACCATGCCGGTGGTGATGCCGATTGCGAACATCACGCCCAGCGATTCAAGAGTGCCGTAGTCGGCAACACGGGTGACATACCAGATCGCCCCATAGACCAGCGCGAACTGTATCGGGAACCACAGCCATGTCAGCAGGCGGAACCAGAACAATTGCTCGACCGGGGTATTGGGGTCGGGGTTGCGCAGGCTACGGCCCGCCAGCTTGTCGATGATCGGCACAAGCACCCAGCCAAAGGCGGGCACGGCGGCAATCCACCAGCCACCCCTCAGTACCGCCAGAATGACCAACGGCACGAATGACAGTGTCAGCCAGAAAGGCCAGGCGGGGGGCAGGTCGTCGGGTTTGCTCATCTTTCCACCTCGGGCGTTTTCAGCGTTGTATCACGCGGGCGGACGCGCAGAAATATCCCGTCTTTCGTGCGCACGGTCAGATGTGCAACCGGCACGGGGTCGCGCCCTTCCACGCGCTCGAACCGGTAGGCGCGTGTCAGCATGGCCAGCAGCAGCGGCCCTTCGGCCATGGCAAAGGCCGATCCGGGGCAGACGCGTGGGCCCGCGGAAAAGGGGATATAGGCCTTGCGCTGGCATTCCTTGCCGTTGGGCGTGTCCCAACGCGCGGGGTCGAATTCGTCGGGGCGTTCCCACAGCCGCGTGTGCCGGTGTAGATGCCAGGGGCTGATGATGATCTGCGCGCCCTTCTTTACCCGGCGATTGCGGAAGGTCTCGCGCCGGGTTGCCTCGCGCACATACATCGGCACGGGCGGATACAGGCGCATGGCCTCGCGAAAGACCGCGCGCGCAAGTTTCAGCCTGGAAAGCGTCGAGAAATAGATCTTGTCGGGATCGAACGCCTGCGTGGCCTCGGCAGCGACACGTTCCTGCCATTCGGGATACAGCGCCAGCAGATACAGCGCCCAGCCCAGCGCCGAGGCCGAGGTCTCGTGCCCGGCCAGGAAGAATATCGCAACCTGATCGACCATTTCGTCCTCGGCGAATGTCTCGCCTGTTTCGGGGTCGGGGGTGGTCATGATCTTGGTGGCCAGATCATCAGGCGCGCGGCCCTCGCGCAGCTCTTGCGCGCGTTGGGCGGTCAGCTGGCCGATCAGCGCGCGGATCTGGCGGGCGGTTTCGCGCGCGCTGCGGCTGTGGAAACGGGGGAACCAGTTGGGCAGCGGGATGAGCGAACCAAGGTTGACCAGCGGCTGCGCCTTTTGATGGGCCTTGAAGGCGCCAAAGGCGGCGCTGGCGATTTCATGTTCGATGGGCACCGAAAACAGGGTGCGAAAGATCACGTCCATGGCGGCATGGCTGGTCTGTTCCTCGATCTCGACCGGGGTTCTGCCGTCGGCCAGCGGGTGCAGGCGTTCGACCGCGGCGACACCGGCATCCCACATCGCCGGAAAGACGGTGCGCAGGCGGCCGCCCTCGAATGCCGGGTCGATGATGCGCCGCTGGCGCGCCCATTGTGCGCCATTGGTGATGAATACGGAATCCCCCAGCAGCGGTTTCAGCCCCACGCGGATACGTTCGGATTTCGGGAAATCCTGCGGCCGTTCCCTCAGCACCAGATCGACGAGCGCGGGGTCGTTGCACAGGTAGGAATGGAAAAAGGGCGTCTTGAATTCGGCCATCCAGGCGCGATACAGACGCGCGGGCTGGGCCGAAAGGATATCCTGCCGGAACAGGCGCGCATATTGCCACAGCGAAACCTTGCCATTGCGCGACGGAGGCTTGGGCGGAATATGAGGGCAGGTCACAGGCCCCTCTGGCATGGAATCCGTCATGAGGTCGGCTGTATCTCCCTGCCCGTAAAAAGCTGCGCAACTGTTTCGTTACAGAAGGCCGCTGTCATTGACGCCGGTCAAGGGTTTTCGGGTTAACCGCATCGATTCAGCCGTCAGGCCGCGTGCCATCCCAGACCACCGTGGCATCCCCCGCCTGCATATCGCTGCCCGCCTGGTCAAAACGCAGATAGGCGATGGCCCGGTTGCCCGAGACCGTATGCAGCGTGCCGACCGGCCTGCCGTCGCGCGTGATCGGGGTGCCGGGGGCGGCATCACCGTCGATTTCGACCCGCGCCAGCCCCTTGCGCAGTTCGGTCTTGTGTTTCATGCGGGCGGTGACCTCCTGGCCCACATAACACCCCTTGCGAAAGCTGACCCCGTTCAGCCGCTCGAACCCCATTTCCAGAATGTAGCTTTCGTTGTGGATCAGCTCGATCCCGGTTTCGGGAATGACATGTTCGACGCGAATTGCATCGCGGTCGATCTCGGCGGGTGTTGCCGCCAGATCACCATAATAGCGCCAGCCAAGGGCGGGGTGGCGGGGGTCGCCAAGCGCGCCTTCGGGGGGCTCGCCCGTGCCCAGCCAGACCGGCAGGTCGGTTGCCTCGATTGCCACATCTGCGCGCAGCTTGTACATGTTCAGCCGCCCGGCCAGCGCGGGCGCGGCGTCGGACTTGACGTCAAGAAGGATGGCATCGGCCTCGGCGCGCAGCAGGAAATCGAACAGGTATTTCCCCTGTGGCGACAGCAGCGCGGCATAGAGCAGCCCGTCGCCCAGCGCCTTGATGTCGTTGGTGATCAGCCCTTGCAGAAAATCCACCCGGTTGCTGCCGGTGATCTTCAGAACTGTGCGGTCGGTCGCGCGATCGGCCTGCATGTGATCCCTCCTTGCCTGTTCACCGCTTAATATAGCAGTCGTCGGGTCGCATTACAGGGGCTATAAGGGCGCAAGCAGATATGTCCGAGGTTCAAGGTCACATGCCCGCCCCAGTCAGTGTCATCATTCCCACCCTGAATGCAGCCGACCGGATCGGCCCTTGCCTGCACGCGCTGTTTGCAGGGCTGGATGCCGGGCTGATACACGAGCTGATCCTGTCAGATGGCGGCAGCAGCGATGATATCGAAGAACTGGCCGATGAGTTGGGCGCGCGGTTCGTTTCGGGGCCAAAGGGCAGGGGTGGGCAGCTCAGGCGCGGGGCCGAGGTTGCGCGCGCGCCGTGGCTGTTGTTTCTGCATGCCGACACGGTGCTGGAACCGGGGTGGGAGGGTGTG
>WFQE01000352.1 GCA_015487165.1 Paracoccaceae bacterium
GAGCGCGGGATATTATGCGTTTCCGACCTGTCGCTTTGCCGCCCCGATCGGCTGCTTCGGCAAGAGGGAGAAAATCCCGGCAACTGCGATAACCCGACCACTCTTGCCCGGCTCGAACGCGATATCCTGAAACGCAACCCGCAGACGATCATCTGCCTTGGGGCGAGTTTCGATGATCTCGATGCGCTGACCCAGCTGGGAGAGGTGGAATACCGCTGGCTGACTTGCCTCATGGCCGGGCGCAAATGGATCTGGATCCCCGGTAACAACACAACCGGGCCGGTTGATGTGGGAGGAACGATCCGCGCCCACTACCGTTGCGACGGGCTGAGTTTTCATCAGACCCCCGACCCCGACATCACCGGCCAGATTGCAGGCAGTCTGAACCCCTGGACATGGTATCGCACACAAGGCGAAACCCGCCGCGGGCGGTGCTTTCTGATTGACGAAGATCGCGTGGTTCTGCCCAGCTTTGGGAAAACCCGCTCGCACTGGCCGGTTGATGCAGGCGCACTTCAGGAACTGATGTCCGACAATGCCATCGCTGTTCTGACCGGCCGCAACACCCGTCAGGTGCCCATGCATCTGACCCCGTAACCCCTCAGATCGGCAGCGCGGTTGTCTTGAACACCGTGCGCAAGGCAAATGACGAATGCATCTGCGCAACCCCCGGCAGACGCGTCAGATAGCGCCGGTGGATACGGGCGAAATCATCGGTATCGCGCGCCACCACCTTGAGCAGATAATCCGCCGAGCCCGCCATCAGGTGACATTCCAGCACGTCGGGAATGCGGGCGACCTCTTTTTCAAAGGCGTCCAGCACCTCGTCGGCCTGGCCGGAAAGGGTGATTTCGACGAAAACCGTGGACCTGCGGTCAACCTCGCGCGGATCCAGCAGCGCCACATATCCCTTGATCACCCCGCTTTTTTCCAGCCGCTGCACACGCCGGTGGCAGGCCGAGGCCGACAGGTGAATACGCTCGGCCAGCTCGGCATTGGGCATGCGGCCGTGGCGCTGCAATACCGTCAGAATTCGACGATCTGTCTGGTCAATCTCCATAATTCGGCACGATCCTTGCTTGAAACATCAATATCGTCGCTGATCCTACCACAAAGGGGGGTGCAGAAAAGGCAAATTCGCAAGCCAATCCCACGCCCCCTGACGCATGATCCTGACAGAATGTCGCAGCGATTCAGGAAAGGTTCGAAAATGCTGATCGGATGCCCGAAAGAGATCAAGAATCAGGAATATCGCGTAGGCGTCACGCCGATGGCCGCACAAGAGGCCATTCATCACGGCCACAGCGTCATCATCGAAACCGGCGCCGGTGCAGGGGCCGGCTTTCCCGATGACGACTATCGCGCGGTTGGTGCGGATATCGTCGAAACCGCCGCCGAAGTTTTCGAGCGTGCCGAGATGGTCGTCAAGGTCAAGGAACCCCAGGCGGTCGAGCGCAAGCAGCTGCGCGAGGGGCAGATCCTGTTCACCTATCTGCATCTCGCCCCCGACCCGGATCAGACCCGCGACCTGCTGGAAAGCGGCGTGACCGCGATTGCCTATGAAACCGTGACCGACGCACAGGGCGGGCTGCCGCTGCTGGCCCCCATGTCCGAGGTTGCCGGCAAGCTGGCCCCGCAGGTGGGCGCCTGGGCGCTGCAAAAGGCCAATGGCGGGCGCGGCGTGCTGCTGGGCGGTGTGCCCGGTGTCGCGCCCGGCCGCGTCGTCGTGATCGGCGGAGGCGTGGTCGGCACCCATGCCGCACGCATCGCCGCCGGGATGGGGGCGCATGTGACGGTGCTGGACAAATCCATGCCGCGGATGCGCTATCTGGACGACCTTTTCAAGGGGGTGTTCGAAACCCGCTATGCCTCGAAAGGCAACATTGCCGAGCTGGTCGCCAGCGCCGATATGGTGGTTGGCGCCGTGCTGATCCCCGGCGCCGCCGCGCCCAAGCTGGTAACACGCGACATGCTGAAAACCATGAAACCGGGCGCGGTGCTGGTGGATGTCGCCATCGACCAGGGCGGTTGTTTCGAAACCTCGCATGCCACGACCCATGACGACCCGATCTACGAGGTTGACGGCATCGTTCACTATTGCGTTGCCAACATGCCCGGCGCGGTCGCCCGCAGCGCGACCATCGCGCTGGGCAACGCCACCATGCCCTATATGCTGGCGATTGCCGACAAGGGCTGGCGCAAGGCCTGCGAGGACGACCCCCATCTGCTGGACGGGCTGAACGTGCATGCCGGCAAGTTGACCTATTATGCGGTCGGCAAGGCACTGGGAATTGACGTTGTTTCCCCAAGCCTTGCGCTGAAAATATAGGATCCGCACGCAGATCGAAATCCATGCCTGCCCGCCCCCTTTTCCGGGGGTGGGCGGCTTGACGTTACGGCGGTCGGAAAAAGTGGAAAATCTGGCGACCCAGACCTTTCAATCGGCCAGACGTTACATAAGTTCATGTGCAGTCAAACAATCTGTAAAGAAAGTTAATGCCATGACAACCGAAACATCGCCGCTGGCTGCGTTCGAGATCACCAAACGCTGGCCTGCCAAACACCCGGATCGTATCCAGCTTTATTCGGTCACCACACCCAACGGCATCAAGGCCTCGACCATGCTCGAAGAGGTCGGCCTTCCTTATGAGGCGCATTTCGTGTCCTTTGCCGATCACGAACAGGAAAGCCCCGAATTCCTGTCGCTGAACCCCAACAACAAGATCCCCGCAATCATTGATCCCGACGGCCCCGGCGGCAAGCCGCTGGCCCTGTTCGAAAGTGGTGCGATCCTTTTGTATCTGGCTGAAAAGACGGGCAAGCTGCTGCCGGAAGACCCTGCAAAACGCTATGAAACCATCCAGTGGCTGTTTTTCCAGGTCGGCGGCATCGGCCCCATGTTCGGGCAGCTGGGCTGGTTCCTGAAATTCGACGGGCGCCATGTCGAAGATCCGCGCCCCAAACAGCGCTATATTGACGAGACCGAGCGCCTTTTGAACGTGCTGGAAACCCGCCTTGATGGGCGCGATTACATCATGGACGAATACTCGATCGCCGATATTGCCATCTTCCCCTGGCTGCGAACGCTGACCGAAACCTACAAGGCACAGGATCTGGTGGATTGGGACGATCTGAAAAACGTCCCGGCCTATCTGGAACGCTGCCTGGCGCGGCCCGCAGCACAACGCGGCATCACGATCCCGGCCAAACCCTGATCAGGCAACCCAGCGGCTGTGGGGGGGGACATCCCCTCCCACTGCAGCTTATAATTCGCCCTCGATCACATATTTCAGGATCCGCACCACCTGCGCCGGTTCCCGCGCAACCGCCAGCGCGGCGGCATCGACCTCTTTCAGCGCGTGATCGTGCTCGGGCATCTGCAACACGATCAACGACTTGCCCAGCGCCGCGGCATAGCCCGCATCAAAGGCCGCGTTCCACTGGCGGTATTTCTCGCCAAAACGCACAACCACGATATCGGCCTCCTGTATGGCCTTGCGGGTGCGGATGGCGTTCAGCTGCGCACCCTTGCGGTCATGCCAGAACTTGTCATCCTCTGCCCCCAGGATCGTGACCCCGCAATCGTCTGAAACATCGTGATCGGTAACAGGCGCCGTGAACACGACCGGCAGGCCGGCAGCCCCCGATATGATTTCCTCGCGCCAGTCGGTATGAATTTCCCCCGACAGATATACCTTGAACTGCATCATCCTTCCTCCTCGAACAAATGCGCGCCAACTTCGCGCGCGATGGCCAGACAGGCCGTCAGGCCCGGTGATTCAAACCCGAACAGCTGCACCAGACCATTGATGCCATGTTCGCGGGGGGTCTGCATCTCGAATTCACGTTTTTCCTGACCCGGCCCCCAGATGCGCGGCCGGATCCCTGCCATGTCGGGCTGCAACGCGCCCTCGGGCAGGTCGGGCCAATAGGCGCGGATGGCATCGGCAAAAAGGCCGGCCTTGGCGGGATCAACAGAATAGTCCACCTCTTCCACCCACTCCATGTCGGGGCCAAAGCGCACCCCGCCACCCAGATCCTGCACCGAATGGATGCCCAGCGAGCCGACCCTGGGCATGGGATAGATCAGCGCCTTGAAGGGCGAGCGCCCGGGAACCGAAAAATAACTGCCCTTGGCCAGATGGCGCGGCCGAATCAGCGAGGCATCCAGCCCGTTGATGCCGCGCGCCACATCCCACGCCCCCAGCGCCGCCGCATTGACCAGCCAGCGGCAGGCCAGCCGCGTGCCGGCCTCGTCACCCACCTCGACCAGAAACCGCCCACCCTCGCGCCGCGCGGCGCGGAAAGGCGCGTTCAAGGCCAGCATGGCCCCCTCGGCCTCGGCCTCGCCCAGCAGCGACAGCATCAACCCCGGCGCATCGACGATACCGCTGGAGGGCGACACCATCGCCCCGGCCCCGACGACCGCGGGTTCGCGTTCGCGCAGCTCGGCCGCAGAAATCACATGCAGGTCATCCACCCCGTTGGCGATGCCGCGACGCACCAGCTCGTGCAAACCGGCAACCGCCTCCGCATCGGGCGCAACCGTCAACTTGCCACAACGGGCATGGTCCACATGGCGCGTGCGGCAATAATCATACAGCATGTCGCGCCCCTCGCGGCACAACCGCTGCTGGAGCGAGCCGCGCGGATAATAGATCCCCGCATGGATCACACCGGAATTGCGAGAACTCACATGCTGGCCGATGGCGCCCTCGGCCTCGAGGATCAAGACCTCGCGGCCCCGGCACGCCAGATGCCGGGCAATCGCCAGGCCGATCACCCCGGCCCCGACGATCACCACCTCGACCTGTTCCATGATCCCGCTTCTTCTTTGTCCAAATACTCCCGCCGGAGGCGCCCGCACTCAGCCGCGCAGAACGCCGCCTGTGGCACGCGCAACCTTGTCGATGATCTTGCCCGACACGGCCTCGATCTCCTTGTCGGTCAGGGTCTTGTCGCGCGGCTGCAGGCGCACGGTGATGGCGATGGATTTCTTGCCCTCGCCCATCTGCGCCTCGGCCTTGTCGCCGGCAAACACGTCAAAGACGGCCACATCCTCGATCAAGGCCTTGTCGGCACCCTTGGCCGCGTTGACCAGCGTCAGCGCCTCGACATCGGCATCGACGACAAAGGCGAAATCGCGCTCGACCATCTGCAGGTCGCTGATCTTCAGCGCCGGACGCGTGGCGGTTTTCGATTTCGGGAAGGGGATGTTTTCCAGCAGCACGGTGAACGCCACCGCCGGCCCCTTGACGCCCAGCGCCTGCAGGACACGCGGATGCACCTCGCCGAATGTGGCCAGAATGTTCTTCGGCCCCAGCGACAGGCGGCCCGAACGCCCCGGATGCCACCAGTCGCTTGCGCCGCGCTGGACCATCATCTTTGCGGGCGCGCCAATGGCCGAAAGCACCGCCTCGGCATCGGCCTTGGCGTCGTACAGATCGACAGCCCGGCGCGCACCGAACGGATCGCGCGCGCCCGTGTGGCCGACCAGCAGTCCCGCCGCCTGCAACAGCCCAGGCAACAGGTCGGGGCGCATGTGGCTCATCTCGCTGGAAATGGGGTTGGCCAGCATGGTGTCATCGGTGCCGCCGCCAAACAGACGCGCCGATTCGGCGTCGATAAAGCTGTAGGTCACACATTCATTATAGCCCAGCGCGGCAATGGTGCGACGCGCGCGGGTTTCGCGTTTCTGCATGGGCGTCAGGATCGGACGCGCAACACCGGGGTCCGGGCGCGCCAGCGGCCGCCCCTGCAGCCGGGTGAGCGAGGCCACGCGCGCGATTTCCTCGACCAGATCGGCCTCGCCCTGCACGTCGGGGCGCCAGCTCGGCGGGGTCACGGTCATGTCATCGGCCACCTCGAAACCCAGCGCGCGCAGGGTTTTCACCTGCTCGTCCTCGGCAATCTCCATCCCCACAAGCGAGCGCACGCGCTCGGGGTCCAGCCGATAGTGGCGCGTGGTATCGGGCACGGCGCCGGCAACCACCAGATCGGATGCCTCGCCGCCGCAAAATTCAAGGATCAGGCGGGTCGCCAGCTCGATCCCTGGCTGGGTGAATGCGGGGTCTATGCCACGCTCGAACCGATAGCGCGCGTCCGAGTTGATCTTGAGCTTGCGCCCCGTGGCGGCCACGCGAACGGGCTCGAAATATGCGGATTCCACGAATACGTTGACGGTTTCCTCGGTGCAGCCGGTCGCCAGCCCGCCCATGACGCCGCCGATGGCCTCGGGTCCGGTGTCGTCACAGATGATCACCTCGGAGCCGTCGAATTCATATTCCTTCTCGTCCAGCGCCACCAGTTTTTCACCGGGTTTCGCCAGACGCACCTCAAGGTCGCCCTGCACCTTGTCGGCGTCGAATACATGCAGCGGACGGTTGCGGTCATAGGTCAGCAGGTTGGTGACATCGACCAGCGCCGAGATGGGGCGCAGCCCGATCGCGCGCAGCCGGTCCTGCACCCATTGCGGCGACGGCCCGTTCCTGACGCCCCGGATCATGCGCCCGACAAACAGCGGGCAAGGCCCACCGGCCACATCATCGGCCAGCCGCACCTTGAGCGGGCTTTCGAAACCGCCCTCGACAGGCTGGATTTCCGGCGTGATCAGCCGCCCGATGCCGCGCGCGGCCAGATCTCGGGCAATGCCCGCAACGCCCAGCGCATCGGGCCGGTTGGGGGTGATGGCGATCTCGATCACCGGATCGTTCTTGCCGGCATAATCGATGAACCGCGCGCCCAGCGGGGCATCTTCGGGCAGGTCGATGATGCCGTCATGGTCGTCCGAGATCATCAGCTCGCGTTCCGAACACAGCATGCCGTTGGATTCAACGCCGCGGATCACGCCGGGTTTCAGATCAACGCCGGTGCCCGGAATATGGGTGCCCACGGGTGCGAATACGCCGCGCATCCCGGTGCGTGCATTGGGGGCGCCGCACACCACCTGCACCTCTTCGCTGGGGCCATCGGGGCCTTGCGGAAAGGTTTCCACCCGACACAGGCGCAGCCGGTCGGCATTGGGGTGCTGCACCGCCTCGATCACCCGGCAGATGCGAAAGGCGCCCAATGTGTCGGCGGGGTTTTCGACCCCCTCGACCTCGAGCCCCAGATCGGTGAGGGCATCAAGGATTTCGTCAAGGCCTGCCTCGGTTTCGAGATGCTCTTTCAGCCAGGAAAGGGTGAATTTCATGTCGTGTCGCCCTATTGAAAAACGTCGTCCGCTGAATAGCCCATAGTTTCAGGCAGGGAAAGGCGGGAATCTGCCCCGCGTCAGCGGATTTTCCCCGTGAAGGCCGACATTGCCGAAGGCGGCCACCCGCGCTAGTCTGACGGCATGTTTACCATCGAACACGAATTCGACTGCACAACCGTGACACTGGTCGATGACGGTGGTGCCCCGTTGCAGGAAGATGTGCGCATACAGGCCTTTGAAGATGTGGTCGTTGTCGAACAATATGACGAACGCACCGACCGAATGAACCGTATCACCCTGTCAATGGCCCAGCTGCGCGACCTTCAGGCGGCGCTTGACCTGCCCGAGGGCAGCTATCGCTTTGCCGACAACACGGACTGAGCGCGGTCAGACCACACGAAACTGCTTGTCGCGGCCGCTGCCCCCGCGCACGAGTTCAATACGCGATTTCGGCACGCCCAGCGCCTTGGACAACAGCTTGATGACCGCCACATTGGCCTTGCCGCCCTCGGGCACCGTGGTCACCATCACCTTGAGGTCGGCGCGGCCGTCCGGATCGGTCATCACCTTGTTGCGCGATGCCCTGGGCGTCACGCGGACGGTAAAGATACGCCCGTCGGCAAGATCTTGAAATTCGCTCAAGGTGGCCATCCATTTGCAACAATGCAACAGTCGCCCCCATTATGCGGCGGTGCGTTCCGGGCGACAACAGCGATATGATAGGTCTGGATCATTCCTTGATGCCAATCCATTTCGTTTGTGTCTGCCATGATAAACATATTACCGCTTTCGAGGGTTCCGCATGCCCGGCCTGCCTGCATTGACTGGGCGGTCGCCGAATGGGGCGCCGCAACGGGTTTTGGCCCCGCCGACTGGGAGGTCGAGCTTGCCCGCATCGACGCGCATCCGACCGACGAAATCTTTGTCGCCCTGATTGACGACCAACCTGCCGGCATGGCCTGGATGCTGGAAAACGAGGGGATAGAAACCCACCAGCACCTGACGCCGTGGCTTTCAAGCCTGATCGTGGATCCGGCATTTCGCGACCAGGGTATTGCCCGCGCGCTGATCGCCCATGTCGAGAAATATGTAACCAATGGCGGCGATGAAAGGCTTTACCTGCTGACCGAAACCCCGGCGGTCTATTTCTCACTGGGGTGGGAAGCATTCGATACCGCCCCGGTCAACGGCAGATCGGTCTTCGTGATGCGCAAGGCGCTGGCACAGCCCAGGGTCGCCCAGACCGCCTGACCCCTTCCCTTTGCGCCCGTGAGGGTGCAATCTGGCAGCAACCAAGGGGGGCGTTGATGCGACACACCGGCTTTTTCACCGATGAACGATGCTTCTGGCACGCGGGCGGCAATTATGCCTTTACCCTGCCCATTGGCGGCAATGTGCAACCGCTGGCGGCGAGCGGCCTGCCGGAGAACCCAGAAACCAAGCGCCGCCTGAAAAACCTGATCGAGGTCACCGGGCTTGCGCGCGACCTCGAAATCCGCAGCGCCGAACCTGTCAGCCGCGACGACCTGCTACGCGTCCACCCGGCGGCCTTTATCGACGAATTCAAGCGCCTGTCAGATGCCGGCGGCGGCGAGCTGGGCCTGCGCACGCCTTTTGCCCAGGGCGGCTTTGAAATCGCGACCCTGTCGGCGGGGCTTGCCAGGCAGGCGCTGTTTTCGGTGCTGCAAGGGGATCTCGACAACACCTATGCGCTGTCGCGCCCACCGGGGCATCACTGTCTGCCCGATTTTCCGAATGGCTTTTGCCTGCTGGCCAATATCGCCATCGCCATCAAGGCCGCACAGGCCGAGGGGCTGGCAAAGCGTATCGCCGTCGTTGACTGGGACGTGCATCACGGCAACGGCACTGAACATATCTTTTACGAATCCCCCGATGTGCTGACCATCTCGATCCACCAGGAACACAACTACCCGCTGGACAGCGGCGACTTTGCCGACCGGGGCGCAGGCAAGGGAGAAGGCGCAAACATCAACATCCCCCTGCCTCCGGGCGCAGGCCATGCCGCCTATCTTGAGGTGATCGAGCGCATCATCCGCCCCGCGCTGGCCGGATTCGAACCCGAAATCATCATCATCGCCTGCGGCTTTGACGCCGCCGCTGTTGACCCGCTGTCGCGGATGCTGTGTACCGCCGAAACCTATCGCCTGATGACCCGCCACATGATCGAGGCCGCTGACGACCTGTGCGACGGGCGCCTCGTCATGGTGCATGAAGGTGGCTATAGCGAGGTCTATGTTCCCTTCTGCGGCCACGCCGTGCTGGAAGAACTTTCCGCCAGCAGCATCACAACCCCCGACCCGCTGGCCGACACCCTTGCCGTTCGCCAGCCCAATGAACGGGTGCAACGCTTTCACTCCGACATCATCGCCGAAATGGCCGCGGCCTTGGCGCCCTGACTTCTTCTTTGCGCAAATACGCCGGGGGAGTCGCGCCCGCGCGACGGGGGCAGCGCCCCCTGCCCGGCCCACGTCACGCCAACAGGGGGCTGGCGCGCGTCAACCCCTTGCGCTAAACGGGGCCGAACCCAAATCCGAGGCACGACATGGCACGCATTCTGATCACCTCTGCGCTTCCCTATATCAACGGTATCAAGCATCTGGGAAACCTGGTCGGAAGCCAGTTGCCATCCGACACCTATGCCCGCTACATGCGCGCGCGCGGCCACGAGGTGATGTATATCTGCGCAACCGACGAGCACGGCACCCCGGCCGAGATCGCCGCCGCCAAGGCAGGCAAGCCGGTGGCAGAATACTGCGCCGAAATGCACGAGGTTCAGGCCGAACTTGCCCGCGGGTTCCGCCTTTCCTTTGATTTCTTCGGCCGTTCCTCGAGCGCCCGCAACCGCCAGCTGACCCAACATCTTGCCAAGCGCCTGGGGGAAAACGGGCTGATCGAGGTCGTGACCGAAAAACAGGTCTATTCAAAGGCCGATGGCCGTTTCCTGCCCGACCGCTATATCGAAGGCACCTGCCCGAATTGCGGCTATGAGGGTGCGCGCGGCGACCAGTGCGAGGAATGCACCAAGCAGCTTGACCCAACCGACCTGATCAATCCGCGCAGCGCGATCAGCGGCTCGACCGATCTTGAGGTGCGCGAAACCAGACATCTGTTCCTGCGGCAAAGCAGGCTGCGCGACCGCCTTGATCAGTGGATCGATTCCAAAAAGGACTGGCCGATCCTGACCACCTCGATTGCGAAAAAATGGCTGCATGACGGCGACGGGTTGCAGGACCGGGGCATCACCCGCGACCTCGATTGGGGCATTCCCGTGCAATTCGACGGCGCCCCCTGGGAGGGGATGGAAGGCAAGGTGTTCTACGTCTGGTTCGACGCCCCCATCGAATATATCGGCGCCACCGCCGAATGGGCCGATGCCAACGGGCTGGATGACAGCGCGTGGGAACGCTGGTGGCGCACCGACAAGGGCGCCGACGACGTGCGCTATGTGCAGTTCATGGGCAAGGACAACGTGCCCTTTCACACGCTCAGCTTCCCCGCAACCCTGATGGGCTCGCAAGAGCCGTGGAAGCTGGTCGATTACATCAAGAGCTTCAACTACCTCAACTATGATGGCGGGCAGTTTTCGACATCAAAGGGCCGCGGCGTGTTCATGGACCAGGCGCTGGAAATCCTGCCCAGCGATTACTGGCGCTGGTGGCTTCTGAGCCATGTGCCGGAAAATTCAGACAGCGAATTCACCTGGGAAAACTTTCAGGCCAGCATCAACAAGGATCTGGCCGATGTGCTGGGCAATTTCGTCAGTCGCGTCACCAAGTTCTGCCGCAGCAAGTTTGGCGAGGTCGTGCCGGAAGGTGGCGCATATGGGGCGGCCGAGCAGGCTGTCATTGATGAAATCTCGACCCGTCTGGCAGCCTATCAGGCCCATATGGAGGCGATCGAGATTCGCAAGGCCACGTCCGAGCTGAGGGCGATCTGGGCAGCCGGCAACGAATATCTGCAAGAGGCAGCCCCCTGGGCCGCATTCAAGACCGACCCCGAGCGCGCCGCCGCAACCATCCGCTTTGCGCTGAACCTGATTCGCCTTTACGCGGTTCTGTCCGAACCGTTCATCCCGGATGCCGCGGCTACAATACTGGCGGCAATGAAAACCGAGGCGCGTGACTGGCCCGATGATGTGGCCACCGCCATGAACCTTCTGACGCCGGGACATGAA
>WFQE01000353.1 GCA_015487165.1 Paracoccaceae bacterium
CCCCAATGGATGCCGGTTCCGGCGATCAGCTCGGGGTTCGAGGCGCTGGCATATTGTTGGAGGTTTCGCGACCCCGGAAAGCCCATGCCCTCGGGGGTTGCGCAACAGCCCCAGAGACATCGACGACAGCAGGTGCTGTGCCACGTAGACCAGCATCAGCGACACCAGAATTTCATTGGTGCCAAATCGGTTTCGCAACAGGGCCGGGATCATCCCCCAGGCCCATCCGCCCAGCCCACCCGCGATGACCATCAGGGGGAAGATGTACCACGCTTGAACCGGATAGGCCGCCAGCGCAACACTGGCACCGCAGATGGCGCCGATGATGTATTGGCCCTCGGCGCCGATGTTCCAGATACCGGCGCGAAAGCCTATCGAAAGGCCGATCGCGATCAGGATCAAGGGGCCGGCCTTGGTCAGCAGTTGCCCCCGGTAATAAAAGGCGTATTCCCCCATCAGCGGATCCCAGAAGATCATGCGGATGGATGCCAACGGATCCTTGCCAAGTGCGGCAAACATCAACCCGCCGGCGATCATGGTGGCGAAGACCGCCAGAACCGGGGTGATTGCCGTCCAGAAGGCGGATGATTGTGGTCTTGCCTCAAGCCGAAACATGCTGTGCCTCCATGCCGCCCATCATCAGGCCGATCTGTTCCATCGTCAGTTCAGTTGTCGCGCGCGGTTCCGAAAGATTACCCACATGCAAAATTGCCAGTCTGTCGGAAACCTCAAGCAATTCGTCCAGATCCTGGCTGATGATGATCACCGCCGCCCCTTCGGCCGAAAGATCCATCAGCGCCTGACGGATCGCGGCGGCAGCGGCGGCATCGACACCCCAGGTGGGCTGGTTGACAACAAGGGCACGGGGGTTTTGCAAGACCTCGCGCCCGATCACGAATTTCTGCAGGTTGCCGCCCGACAGCGATTTGGCCGAGTTGCGGGCGGTGGGGGTGCGGACGTCGAATTCCTTGATGATCCTGTCGGCGAATTTTCGTGCCGCGCCCCATTTGATGAATCCGTTGCTTGACAGCTTTTGACGCACATTGCCGGTCATCAGCGCGTTTTCGACCAATGACATGTTGGGGGCGGCGGCGTGGCCAAGGCGTTCTTCGGGTGCTGTCAGCAGGCCCAGTTCACGTCGCTCGTTGGGCGTCAGGTCGCCGGCGTCCACGCCATCGACGCGGATCATCGTCTTTTCGACAAGGGTTTCGCCGCTTAACGCCAGCAGGAATTCATCCTGCCCGTTACCGGCAACACCGCCAATGCCCATGATCTCGCCCGCCTTCACGGCGAGATTGATGTTCTTGAGGTCCGTTCCAAAGGGGTTTTCCGATTTTGCGCTGAGGCCGGTGATTTCAAGAACCGTATCCCCCGGGCTGTGCGTCTTGCGCTGTGGGGTGGCAAGTGTCTGGCCTACCATGATTTCGGCCAGCTTGCGCGCGGTCTGCTGGGTGGGGTCGCATTCGCCCACAACCTCGCCCTGTCGCAGTATGGTGGCGTGGTGGCAAAGCGTGCGGATTTCTTCCAGCTTGTGCGAGATATACAGGATCGCGGTTCCCTCGCCTGCCAGCCGGTTGAGCGTCTTGAACAGGATTTCCACCTCTTGCGGGGTCAGCACCGAGGTTGGCTCGTCCATGATCAGCAGTTTGGGTTCCTGCAGCAGGCAGCGGATGATCTCGACCCGCTGGCGTTCGCCGACCGACAGGTCGCCGATGATCGCATCCGGGTCAAGCGGCAGCTCATATGCGGTCGAAACATCGCGGATGCGTTTTGACAGCTCGCGCCGCGGCGGGGCGTTTTCCATGCCCAGCGTGATGTTTTCGGCCACCGTCAGCGCGTCGAACAACGAGAAATGCTGAAACACCATCGCAACGCCTGCGGCGCGGGCCTCGCGCGGTTCATGCGGCTGGTATGGCTGGCCCGCTAGCATCATGTGCCCGCTGTCGGGGCGCACAAGGCCGTAGATCATTTTCACGAGCGTCGATTTCCCGGCACCGTTCTCGCCCAGAAGGGCATGGATTTGCCCTTCTTCAATGTCGAAACTGACATTATTGTTGGCAACGACGCCCGGATAGGCCTTGGTCAGCCCCTGTAGCGAAAGAAGCGTGGTCAACTGGCGATCTCCCTGTCGTGTTGCGTGCCGCTCTTGCTGGCGGCGATTTCCCTGAATAGCGTGGTCGCCACCCCCAAGGCAACGAATTCCGGTGCCTTGCCCAGTTCGGGCATGCCGATCGGGCAGGTGATGCGTTCGATCTGCTGGCGCGTATGGCCCAGCGCGGCAAGGCGGTTGCGAAAACGTGCCCATTTGGTGGCCGAGCCGATCAAGCCTGCGCTGGCGAATGCGTGACCCAGCAGCGCGTGGCAGATTTCCAGATCCATCGCGTGGGAATAGGTCATCACCAGATGGTGCGCATCCGGGTCGGCATATTGCACCACATGCGCAGGCTTGGCCGCCACCAGTGTTGTCACCCGCGCAGGAATGTCGCCGGGAAAGCGTTCCTGCGCAGTATCGACCCATGTCATCCGCACGCCCAGTGGCGCCAACACGTTTACCAGCGCGCGGCCGACATGGCCGGCGCCATAGATCCAGACATGCGGCGCCCTTGGTGCAAGCGGTTCGATCATCCAGCCCGAAACCAGCCCCAGCCCGCGCGGCGGCGTGGCTGCTGCGTCGGCCGTGACGGGGCGGCGGAAAAGCCCGCTGTCTGCGACCTCGTCCGCGATGGTTGTGATCCTGCCGACGTCGAAATGTTCAAACAGCAGGGTGACGGCGCCGCCGCAGCATTGGCCCAGCTCGGGGCCGAGGGGGATCTTGCGCAACATCGGGCCGTTCTGGCCGGCTTTCAGCATCTCGCGCGCCTGTTGGGTTGCCCGATATTCCAGCGTGCCGCCACCTATCGTGCCCTCTTGTCCCCCCGCGCCAACCAGCATGGCCGCCCCGACCTCGCGCGGGGTCGAGCCGCGGATATCGGCAACCACCACCCGGATCACCGGGCCAAGCCGTTCGATGCCTGTTGCGACAAGGGTCGGGTCGAAACTCATCCAGCCCCTCCGCTTTGCAGGCGGCTCAAGGTCATCAACATGCGTTCTGCGGTGGCCGGGGCGTCAAGTGCCGGATATGCGCCGTTTGAGCAGGCCGCCAGCGCGTCGCTCAGCGCCATGAAGGCCGAGATGCCCAGCATGAAGGGTGGCTCGCCAACCGCCTTGGAGCGATAGATTGTCTCGGCGCGGTTCTCGCCACCGTCCCACAGTGCCACGTTGAAGATGCGTGGGCGGTCGGAACAAGCCGGGATCTTGTAGGTCGAGGGCGCGTGCGTCGTCAGCCGGCCCTTGTCGTCCCAGACCAGCTCTTCGGTGGTCAGCCAGCCGGCGCCCTGCACATAGCCGCCCTCGATCTGGCCGATATCCAGCGCCGGGTTCAGGGAACGCCCCACATCATGGATGATATCGGTGCGCAAGATACGGTTTTCGCCGGTCAGGGTGTCGATAACCACCTCGGTCACGGCGGCGCCATAGGCAAAATAATAGAACGGGCGACCGCGGCCCTTGACGCGATCCCACTGGATGTCGGGTGTTGCATAAAACCCGGTTGACGACAGCGAGATCCGGTTCTGATAGGCCAGCTGCGCGACCTCGGCAAAGGGCAGCTCATGGTTGCCCACGCGCACCTTGCCGTCGGCAAAGGTGACATCCGAATCCGGTGCATCGAAATGATCGCGCAGGAAATCGGAAATCCGCGCGCGCAGCGTGTCGCAGGTCGCCTTGACCGCCATGCCGTTGAGGTCGGAACCCGAGCTTGCCGCCGTGGCCGAGGTATTGGGCACCTTGCCGGTATCGGTTGCGGTGATCTTGACGGCCTCAAGCGGCAGGCCAAAGGATTGCGCGGCCACCTGCGCGACCTTGGTGAACAGGCCCTGGCCCATCTCGGTGCCGCCATGATTCAGATGGATCGAGCCATCCGAATAGACATGCACCAGCGCACCCGCCTGGTTTAGAAAGGTCAGCGTGAACGAAATGCCGAATTTTACCGGCGTCAGCGCGATGCCCTTTTTCAGGACAGGGTTTTGCGCGTTCCAGTCGGCAACCGCCTTGCGGCGGGCGTGATAGTCGGATTTCTCGACCAGGGTCGCGACCAGCTCGTCAATGATCGAATCCTCGACTTGCTGATGATAGGGCGTGGTTTGTGGCCGCTGCCCATCGTTCAGCTTGTTGAAAGAGGTATAGAAATTCCGTTGCCGCACGACCAGCGGATCAAGGCCCAGTTCGTGGGCGATATGGTCAACCACGCGCTCGATCCCCAGCACGCCTTGTGGGCCGCCAAAGCCGCGATAGGCGGTGTTTGACACGGTGTTCGTGCGCAAACGGTGCGAAATAATCCGTGCATTGGGCAGGTGATAGG
>WFQE01000354.1 GCA_015487165.1 Paracoccaceae bacterium
CAGGGTCGTGCCCTTGCGCAGGCTGAGAAGTTCAAGCATCTGGTATTCCTTGCCGGTCAGATGCACGGGCTGCCCATCCACCTCGACCGTCTTGGCATCAAGGTTGACCGTGATTCTGCCTGTCTGGATGATCGACTGGGCATGCCCCTTGGAGCGGCGGATGATCGCATGAATGCGCGCGATCAGTTCCTCGCGGTGAAACGGTTTGGTCAGGTAATCATCGGCACCAAAGCCGAAGCCCTTGATCTTGCTTTCAGTATCGTCGCTGCCCGTCAGAATCAAGATCGGCGTCTCTACCCGCGCCCGGCGCAGTCGGCGCAGCACCTCGTGGCCGTTCATGTCTGGCAGGTTGAGATCCAGAAGGATCAGGTCGTAATCATACAGCTTGGCAAGATCTATCCCTTCCTCGCCAAGATCGGTGACATAGACGTTCAGATTCGCATTGGACAGCATCATTTCAATGCTGCGGGCGGTGGTTGGGTCGTCTTCCACGAGCAGGATTCGCATGACGTGTCTCCAGGTGTCAGGTTTCAACAACGACAAACTTGATCGAGAATGGTTAACTGCGGGTTACTTCGGACAGTCATGCCATATTCTACCTATGGTTGTCCATCATTTTTGAACCGAGCTGTCGCCTGAAGGCCCTTGCGGCCATATTTCCGTGCGTTTTCCCGCCAGGAAGCCAGCTCTTCCTTGCTGAGGTTCCACATTTCACAGGCCTCGTCTGCCGTGATCAGACCCGCCTCGACCGCCTCGACCACACGCGCCTTGCGGCTGGCCACCCAGCGACGCGTATCGGGCGGCGGCAGATCGGCACGGCTGATCCGCCTCCCGTCCGGCAAGGTCACAACCCGCGGCCCCTTTCCCCGCTTTATATACATCGCTCCACTCCTTTCGGCGGGAAAGGGTGGCGCGGGGCAATTAACAACCCGATAAGCCGCCCCTTGTGAGTTTCGCGAATTTTCCTATATTGCGAACGAACTTTCCGAGGATCCCCGACATGCCGGCCCAAGCCGCCCCGATACCTCCCGTCAACTCGATGGGCTTTGCCAAGCCGCCCGCCCAGACGCGGGTGGTCGTTGCCATGTCCGGCGGCGTTGACAGCTCGGTCGTGGCGGCCGAGCTGGCCAGCCAGGGCTATGACGTGGTCGGCGTCACGCTGCAGCTGTATGACCACGGCGCCGCGCTGGCGAAAAAGGGGGCCTGCTGCGCCGGGCGCGACATCCACGACGCCCGCCGCGTGGCCGAGCGCATGGGCTTTCCCCATTATGTGCTGGATTACGAAAACCGTTTCCGCGACAGCGTGATCGACGAATTCGCCGACAGCTATCTGGCTGGCGCAACCCCGGTTCCCTGCATCCGCTGCAATGAACGGGTCAAGTTCCGCGACCTGCTGGAAACCGCCCGCGATCTTGGGGCCGATTGCATGGCGACGGGGCATTACATCCAGCGTTTCCAAGGCCCCAACGGGGCCGAGCTGCACCGCGCTGCCGACCCGGCCCGGGATCAGAGCTATTTCCTGTTCTCGACCACCCGCGAACAGCTGGAATATCTGCGCTTTCCGCTGGGGCACCTGAAATCCAAGGAAGAAACCCGCGAACTGGCCCGCAAGCACGGCCTGCCCGTTGCCGACAAGCCCGACAGCCAGGATATCTGTTTCGTGCCGCAGGGAAACTATGCCGCCGTGATCGAAAAACTGCGCCCCGGCGCGGCCGAGCCGGGCGACATCAGGCATATCGACGGGCGCGTCCTTGGCCAGCATCGCGGCGTGATCCACTATACCATCGGCCAGCGTCGCGGCCTGGGTATCGGCGGGGGCGATCCGCTATATGTGGTGCGCCTTGACCCCGACAGCCGCGAGGTCATCGTCGGCCCGCGCGCGGCCCTTGCCAAGACCATCATCCCCGTGCGCGAAATCAACTGGCTGGGCGACCGCCCCTTCGACGAGGTTGCAGAACGCCAGGTCGAGGTGCGCGTGCGCTCGACCCGGCCACCCAAACCGGCGCTGCTGCGCCCGCTGGGCAAGGGGCTGGCCGAGGTCGAGCTGCTGAGCCCGGAAGAGGGCGTCGCCCCCGGTCAGGCCTGCGTGTTCTACGCGCCTGACAGCAGCCGCGTTCTGGGCGGCGGCTGGATCTGGCGGGGATGACGCCCCTCAGTTTTCGCTGACGACGGCGCAGTCATTTGCGCCTGCCTTGGCTGCCTTGGCGGCGCAATCGGCAATGGCGGCCGCGCGGGCATCCTCGATGGTTCCGGCCTTCACCGCCATGCCCCAATTGCCCGAAGCATGTGACACGGCAAAGGCCTTTTTCCGGCCTGCCCAGCGGTATTTCTTTTTGAACACCTCTGTTGCATTGGCGCTGAGGCTGAAGCTTGCGCCGGGCTTATAGCCCTTGGGCACGAAATCGGCGACCACCACGCAGGGTTTCGATTTCTTGGCGCGCTTTGCATTGCACCCCGCAATGGCCGCTGCGGCGGCACTTTCGGGATCGTGGAAATTTACCGCCTGCACCGCCGATTTACCCATCAACCCCTCATCCGGGGATACCGCGATTGCCGCATAATATGTCTGCACCTCGGGCGCCTTTTTCAGCGTCGGCATGATCTGGGGCGGAATGAGATCGGGCCGCAGAAAGCGGATTTCGGTCGCATTGCGGCCCGTCTTGTAAAGCTGCCTTGCGGCCTGGCGCGCATTCGGCAATTGCTGGGCCAGAACACTGCCCGCCCCCAGCGCCAAACCGATGGTCACCCCGACCATGACTATTCCGATCCTGCTGTTCATCGCATCCTCGTTTTCGCTATTGCCCCGACCCGGCACATCATAGCGGCCGCGTCCCACTTATCCAGAAATAGGCTTCTTCCTTGTGCAAATACGCGGCAAAACCCACCCAAAAGCCACACCAGGGGGGCAGCTCAGCCCTGAACCAATGCCGCCTGTTCCTGGCGCTGGCGCCTGACGGATGCGCGCTTGGTCAATATCGACGAGGTCACGACCCCGATGGTCACGATCGCGATCATGATGGTTGAGAGCGCGTTGATCTCGGGGTTCACCCCAAGGCGCACCTGGCTGAAGATCTTCATCGGCAGCGTGGTCGCCGAAGGCCCCGAGGCAAAGGAGGAAATCACCAGGTCATCCAGGCTGAGCGTGAATGACAACAGCCAGCCCGAAATCACCGCGGGCGCGATGATCGGCAGCGTGACCGAGCGGAAGGCGTCAAAAGGCGAGCATCCCAGATCCAGCGCCGCCTCTTCCAGCGACATGTCGAAACTGACCAGCCGCGAGCTGACCACGACCGAGACATAGCACATCGAAAAGGTCGTATGCGCCAGGATGATCGTGCCAACCCCGCGATCCAGCCCCATGGCGATGAACAGCAGCAGCAGCGACAGGCCGGTAATCACGTCGGGCACCACCAGCGGCGCATAGATCATGCCCGAAAACAGCGTCCGCCCCGGAAAGCGGCCGGCACGCACCAGAACCCAGGCGGCCATGGTGCCCAGAATGGTGGCGACGGTCGATGACACCACCGCAACCTTGAGGGTGATCTTGACCGCATCCAGATAGGCCTGGTCATGCAGCAACACGCCATACCATTTGGTCGAGAACCCCGCCCAGACGGTCACGAGCTTGGATTCGTTGAAGGAATAGATGATCAGGATCAGGATCGGCAGGTAGAGAAACGCAAATCCCAGCGTCAGCGAGGTGGCGTTGAACCAGGAAAACCGCTTGTTCATGCCTCCAGCTCCTGCATCTTTTGCTGATGGCGCTGGAACAGCACGATCGGCACGATCAGGATCAACAGCAGCAACACCGCCACCGCGCTGGCAGTGGGCCAGTCGCGGTTGGAAAAGAATTCATCCCACAACACCTTGCCGATCATCAGCGTGCGCGAGCCCCCCAGAAGCGACGGGATCACGAATTCACCAACCGCCGGGATGAACACCAGAAAGCTACCTGCGATGATACCGGGTTTCGACAGCGGCACGGTGACCAGCCAGAAGGCCTGAAAGCGCGAACATCCCAGATCTTCGGCCGCCTCCAGCAGGTCGTGATCCAGCTTTTCCAGCGTGGCGTAGATGGGCAGCACCATGAAGGGCAGATAGGTGTAAACGATCCCGATATAGACGGCAAAAGGCGTGTTCAACATCACCAGCGGTTCATCAATCACGCCAGTCCACAGCAATATCTGGTTGAGATAACCATTCTGCCCAAGGATCCCGATCCACGCATAGACACGGATCAGAAAGGACGTCCAGAAGGGCAGGATCACCAGCATCATCAGGGTGGGGCGCCACTCGGTCGGGGCGTTGGCCATGCCATAGGCGATGGGATAGCCC
>WFQE01000355.1 GCA_015487165.1 Paracoccaceae bacterium
GATGGATGCCGAAGCCCGCATGGGTGATGGCATCGCGCTCGACCCCGAAGACCAGTGGAGCGATCAGCCGGGGGAGATCAAGTGATGGGCAAGCTGATCTTCGAGACCACCAATGTCACTCCGGAAAGCGCGCTCGATCTGGCCTGCAAGGCCTATGCTGACAGGCAAATCCGCAAGCGCGGCCTGATCATCGTCGGCAACAGTGTCGATGACGTCTCCCTCCTCTATCTGGCGACCCGTCATCTCGGCCTTACCGTGTGCGGCGTGGATATCGGCGGAATCAAGGGTGAGGTGACCGAAGAGATCAGGACCCGCAAGCAAGCGGTATGGAAAGCGTTTCTTGAGAAGCGGGAAAAAGAAGAGAACGGGAATTCCACGCCGAGCCCGAAGCCGGAGACCGGATCAGACCCCATGCGCAAGCTGCATGATCTGATCGGACTCGCAAGCGTGAAGCGGCAGGTGCAGGACATGGTCCACCTGATGAAGAACCGCAAGGACCGTGAGCGCGCCGGCCTCCCGGTCGTCGAGATGGGCCAGCACCTGGTGTTCACCGGCAATCCCGGCACCGGCAAGACGACCGTCGCCCGGATCATCGGCGAGGTTTACCGCGATCTCGGCATTCTCAAGAAGGGGCACTTCGTCGAAACCGACGGGCGCGGCCTGATCGCCGAATATGTCGGACAGACCGCCGAGAAGACCCGCGCCGTTGTCAAGGAAGCGCTCGACGGCGTGCTGTTCATCGACGAGGCCTATGCCCTCATCGGCAAGGACAGCGGTTGGGACTACGGCCATGAAGCCGTCGCGACCCTGATCAAGATGATGGAGGACAATCGCGACCGTCTGGTCGTCATCGTCGCCGGCTATACCGACGAGATGGAGCGCCTGCTCTCATCCAATCCTGGCATGAAATCCCGCTTCAAGACGCGGATTGAATTCCCGGACTATTCGCCCGAAGAGCTTGCGCAAATCTTCGAGCATCTCTGCCGCGAACATGCCTATGAAATGACCGGGGAAGCGCGGCAATACGCACTCGATCTGTTCTCAGACATGCACCGGAACAAGGATAGGCATTTCGGCAATGGGCGCTCAGTCCGCAACGCCTTCGATCGCGCGGTGATGAACCATGCCCGCCGGCTGGCGGCGCTCAAGAAACCATCGAAACGCGATCTCACCAGACTGCACTTCCGGGACATCCCCGGTCTCGACGATCTGGAATGGTGAGCGGCGGATCGCGCGGAAGGAAAAGCTTGGAAGGGAGACAATATGCAGACGAGCAAGCACTGGCTGAGAAGGCTGCTTTTGCGCCTGGCCGTCCATACATTGAGCATGGTCACGGCCGCCCTCGCTGCGCTGCTCGTTCTCCTGCCGTTTCTCCATCTGCTCAAATGGCTGTTCGGCCCCCTGCCGAACACGGATGGACTGCCCAATCCGGTCGATGGCTGGTGGATGTGGCTCATTATCCTCGCCTGGTTCGTCCTGTTCTGGAAAGTAGAGCCTCTTCTCAATCGGTGGCTAATGCACCGCTTCGGCCTCGGCCGAAAGGCGGGGTTGAAGTGCCGATAATACCAACTGCCGGTATTTCCCTCCCTGCAAGTCGGTCTTGTTACATGGAAGTCTCATATTCCGGCGTTACAACCCGGAATGACGGGGTTTTCAATCATGCATTTATGATTGCATGAGGTCGCGATAATCATATTTATATGATAGCATCCTTGTGCATCATCACATATCTATGATATTATTCTGGTTAGATTATCATATTGAGGTGATTATCATGCGTCCGAAAGATCGAGCTTCAGCCCGCCGACACCTTGATAAGCGGCTGATCGAATTACAAAAAAATGCAGAATTATTTGCGCGCCCACCACGCGGCTGGATCAAGGCCATTCGCGAGGCCTTGGGCATGACAACCGCCCAGATGGCCAAGCGGCTGGGTGTCGTTCAGTCGCGCGCCGTTGCCATCGAACAAGCGGAGACCAAGGGTTCGATCACGCTCAACACCCTGGAAAAAGCAGCCAATGCCCTGGATTGCCGCCTGGTCTACGCCCTGGTGCCAAGAGAACCTCTCGAAAAGCTGGTTACTGAGCGCGCCGAACGGCTTGCCAGGAAACGGCTGGAATCAACACGCCATAGCATGGCCCTTGAAGCCCAAGGGGTCGAGACAGCGGACGAAGAGGAACAACTCAAGCGCATGATCCAGAGCATACTGGACAAGGCAGGCTCCGAGCTTTGGAAGGAGGATGAATGACCGATCCTTTGGATGAACAGGATGACGCTTCCACCCCTTTGACGGAAGAAGAGCGGGAACAGTTGATCCCCTCCTATATCACCCTGCGTGCGGAACTGAATGAGGCGGAGCAGGCCAATATCCTGGAAGCTGAAGAATGGGCATTCGCACGCAAGCGCGATGTACTCGATGAGCGGTTTCTCAAGACTCTTCACAAGAGAATGTTTGGCCGGGTCTGGCGATGGGCAGGCCAGTTCCGGCAATCGGAACGCAATATCGGGGTCGATGCCTACCGCATCTCAACCGATCTCAGGCAGCTTATCGATGATTGTCGCTACTGGATCGAGAACGGAACCTTTGATCCTGATGAGATCGCAACACGGTTCCATCACCGCCTGGTATCAATCCATCCCTTCCCGAACGGCAATGGTCGCCATGCCCGACTGGCAGCCGACCTTCTCCTGACGGCACTTGGCCGCCCGCGCTTCTCATGGGGGCGGGTCAATCTGGTTGATCCCGGCGAAACGCGGCAAGCTTATGTCGCCGCACTCCGAGCTGCTGACAACCATGATTACGGGCCATTGCTGGACTTTGTCCGCACATGAGAAAAGGCCGCCTATTCGGCGGCCTCGGCGAGGGGTTCCTGCAAGCCGTGGAGATAATCCACGGCGCGCTGTGCGTGAGCGGCGGCGGTAAAGATGGCCCGCTTGTCCTTTTTCAGGACTTTGAGCCAGCTACCGATATAGGCGGCGTGATCGTCACGGACCTCCGGGGTGATCCCGAGATCGGCGCAGAGGAAAGCGGCTCCGAGTTCGGCGACCAGTTCTTCCTGGGCGTAGCCTTCGTCGCCCCAGCGCTTGCGGCCGAAGTCGCGGTCAAGGCGCGAGGGATGCCGGGTCCAGTGCGTGGTCTCATGAGCCAAGGTGGCGTAGTAGCTTTCAGCATCGCGGAAGCTTTCAAAGGGTGGAAGCTGGATGCGGTCGGAGCCTATGGCGTAGTAGGCCTGATTGCCTCCGTGGCGGATATCGGCCTTGGTGGCGGCGAAGAAGTTTTCTGCGTGGTCGATACGCTCGACCGGATCGAGAACCGGCTCGGCGAGCTGATAGTAATGCGCAGGCAGGCCTTCGATCTGCTCGACATTGAAGACGGTATAGCCTTTCATGAAGGGAATGGCGTGTTCGACTTCTTCGCCGTCGGCATTCTCTTCGGTGCGGACGATCGTGTTGGCATAGACAACCAGTTCGCCCTTCTCGCCCTTGC
>WFQE01000356.1 GCA_015487165.1 Paracoccaceae bacterium
CGCCTGCGTCGATCAGATCGACGAAATTGACCCCCTTGACGACACGGCCATCCTTGACGTCGAGACAGGGGATGATGCGGGTTTTCAGCATGTCTCAACCTTTCAGCAATTCCACCGCCGCCGCAAGGTCGATCCGCCCGTCATACAGGGCGCGGCCGGAAATGACGCCGTTCAGCGGGGCACCGCAGTCGCGCAATGCCCGCAGGTCGTCCATCGACGAAACCCCGCCGCTGGCGATCACCGGGATGTCGACGGCATTGGCCAGCGCGGCCGTGGCCTCGACATTGGGCCCCTGCATGGCGCCGTCGCGGTCGATATCGGTATAGATGATGGCCGCAACACCGGCATCTTCGAAGCTGCGGGCAAGGTCGGTCACCTTCACATCGGTTTCCTCGGCCCAGCCCTTGGTGGCGACGCGCCCCTTGCGGGCGTCGATTCCGACGGCAACCTGGCCCGGAAAGGCGCGGGCGGCCTCGCGCACGAGGTCGGGGTTTTCGACCGCAACCGTGCCAAGGATCACGCGGCTGAGGCCGCGCGTCAGCCAGTTTTCGATGGTTTTCATGTCGCGGATCCCGCCGCCCAGCTGCGCCGGAACGGTGATCTCGGCCAGAATCGCCTCGACCGCCTCCGCATTGACAGGCTGGCCCGCAAAGGCGCCATTGAGGTCAACAAGGTGGATCCATTCGCACCCCGCATCCTGAAAGGCGCGGGCCTGCGCGGCCGGGTTGTCGTTGAAGACGGTGGTCTTGTCCATGTCGCCCTTGAGCAGGCGCACACACTGGCCGTCTTTCAGATCGATGGCGGGGTAGAGAATCATGGCAGGCGGCTTTCCGGAATATATCGCGTTTCCAGCACTCCAATAATGTGTCGGGCGGGCCATTGCAAAAGCAGATTGCTCTTCATATATCGGCGCCCTAGAGTTATAGATCAATAACCAATGATGATGGCGAAAGGAATACACCATGAAACGTGTGGCACTGATCCTGGCACTTTTGGCGACTGGTCCGGCCTTTGCGGGCGGGGAAGAGGGCGTGTGGAAAACGCTGCCCGACAAGAATGGCAAAAGCCTGCTGATAGAAATCAAGCCCTGCGGAAAAGAGGTCTGCGGGTTCATCATCGAGTCGCAGGATGAACAGGGTCGCCCCGATCCCCAATACCCCCATCTTGGCCGCCGCATGATCTGGGGAATGGTCTATAACGGTGATGGTTCTTACGACAATGGCTATATCTGGGGCCCTGCAGTTGACATGACATTGTCGATGAAGATGCGCCTGAAAGGGGATGTCCTGCGGGTCAAAGGGTGCTTCGCCGGAGGTCTGATCTGCAAGGGGCAGGACTGGACGCGCGTGAGGTAAAGCGGGGAACCAACGTAAGGCTTGCCTGAGCGCGCAAAAAGTTCCACAAATGTATACGGTTAATAGGGAGGAAAGAAATGAACAAGATCATTGCGATTGCCGCTTTGGGTATGGCCCTTGCAACGCCCGCGCTGGCAGCCGACCCGGCTGATGGTGTCTGGCAGACCGCCCCCGGGAAAGAGGGTGGTTATCTTTTTGTGACGATCAAGGATTGCGGCCCGAACATCTGTGGCACCATTACCGGCGCTGTGGACAAGGAAGGCAAGAAGGACCCCAAATACGAACATCTGGGCAAGCCGATCATCAAGGACATGTCCCCGGATGGCACCGGATATTATTCGGGCGGAACTGTCTGGGCGCCTGATGAAGACAAGACCTATGTTTCCAAGATGTACCTCAAGGGCGATGTGCTGACAGTCAAGGGCTGTGTCCTTGGCGGCCTCATCTGCCGTGGCCAGGACTGGAAGCGCGTCAAGTAAATTGGCCTCAGGGCGTCCACTTCAGGAAATTGCCAATCAGCCGCAAGCCGGTTGATTGGCTTTTTTCCGGGTGAAACTGGGTGCCCACCATGTTGTCGCGCCCGACCATCGCGGTCACCGCGCCGCCGTAATCGACATGCGCCAGACGGTGTTCGGCATCAATGGTCACGAAATGGTAGGAATGCACGAAATAGGCATGATCGCCCGATGCAATCCCCTCCAGCACCGGATGCGGCCGGTCGATCACCAGTTCGTTCCAGCCCATATGCGGGATTTTCAGTGTCGGGTCAGCGGGCTCAAGCTGGACGACCTCGCCCTTGATCCAGTCGAATCCGGCTGTGTCCAGCCCGTGTTCAAGCCCGCGCGTGGCCATCATCTGCATGCCCACGCAAATGCCAAGAAAGGGCACGCCCCTGCTTAGCACGGCCTGCTCGATGGCCTCGAACAGCCCGTCATAGGCGTTCAGCCCGGCGCGGCAATCGGCAAAGGCCCCGACGCCGGGCAGCACGATGCGGTCAGCGCGCGCCACGAGATCGGGGTCTGACGTGACCACCACGTCACCCGCGTCCAGCTCGGCCGCCATGCGCTGAAAGCTTTTCTCGGCCGAGCGCAGATTGCCGGAATTGTAGTCGATGATCGCGCAGGTCACGTCACAGCGTCCCCTTGGTGGATGGAATGGCATCGTCCTTGCGGGGGTCGGGTTCGATCGCCTCGCGCAGGGCGCGGGCCACCGCCTTGAAGGCGGCCTCGGCGATGTGGTGGCTGTTGGCGCCGGCCAGACGCGAGACATGCAGTGTGATGCCGCCATTCATGGCAAGCGCGGTAAAGAATTCGCGCACCAGTTCCGTGTCGAATGTGCCGATCTTGGCACTTGGCAGATCCAGATCCCACACAAGAAACGGCCGCCCCGACAGATCTAGCGCGGCCCGCACCAGCGCTTCGTCCATGGGCAGCAGGCAGGATCCATAGCGCCGGATGCCGCGCTTGTCGCCAAGCGCCTGCGCCAGCGCCTTGCCCAGCGCGATGCCGCAATCCTCGACCGTGTGGTGATCGTCGATATGCAGATCGCCCTGCGCGCGCACGGTCATGTCGATCAGCGCGTGGCGGGCAAGCTGGTCCAGCATGTGGTCGAAAAAGCCGATCCCGGTGGCGTTGTCATAACGACCGCTGCCGTCGAGGTTGATCTCGACGGCAATCTCGGTCTCGGCGGTCTTGCGTTCGATGATGGCCTTGCGCATGGCGTTTCCTTTCATCCGGCTTGCCGCCTTATAGGCGGGCAGAGAAGCTTTGCAAAGTGTGTAGGGTCTGTTGATGTCTGCCGGATCGCTTGCGATCCGGTTCGCGCCCGACCCGCCCCCCAGGCGGGCGCGAATTGGTGGTGTCGTTCGGACAGGTTGCAACGTTGCACTCGCGAAAACCCCTGCGCAGATGTCAGAGCGCGCCCCCCTCGGGCCGGGCGCGAACCTCGTCTTGCATGAGATTTCACAGATGCCGATTGCCATTAAGGCACGCAGGGCATTTCGCGATCTTGTCATCGCTGAGCCGCAAAACCTTCTGGTGCCAGGGGGCGTTCCGCGTTAGACTGCCACCACAGGCAGAATGACAGACCGGGAAAACCCGGCGTTATCAGAGGCAAACAGGTTTCGAGGCAGTCCCATGACAGAAATGGTATATGGCGCGAGTCCGGTTCCGGCGGGTGAACCGATCCTGCCGAAATGGTGGCGCACGGTCGATCGCTGGGCGCTGGCATGCATCCTGCTGCTGTTTGCGATCGGGATATTGCTGGGCTTTGCCGCATCCCCGCCGCTGGCCGCACGCACCGGCTTTCCGCCGTTTCATTTCGTGACCCGCCAGGCGGTTTTCGGAGGTGTTGCGCTGGCCGTGATGGTGGTGATTTCGATGATGTCGCCGCGCATGGTGCGGCGCCTGGGCGTGATCGGCTTTTTTCTGGCCTTTGGCGCGATCGCGATGTTGCCGATATTCGGAACCGATTTCGGCAAGGGTGCGGTCCGGTGGTATTCGCTCGGGTTCATTTCTTTGCAGCCGTCCGAGTTTCTCAAGCCTGTTTTCGTGGTCTTTTCGGCATGGCTGATGTCGGCCTCGACGCAGCTGATGGGCCCTCCGGGCAAGCGCATGTCGTTTCTTGTCGCCGTGATACTGGTGGGCCTTCTGGTTGCGCAGCCAGATTTCGGGCAGGCGGTGCTGATCCTGGTTTCCTGGGCGGTGATGTTCTTTCTGGCCGGCGCGCCGCTTGTGCTGTTGCTGGGAATCGGGGCCAGCGCGATTGTCGGCGGTGGGATGGCCTATCAGTTTTCCGACCATTTCGCCCGCCGTATCGACGGGTTTCTGAACCCCCAGATCGACCCGCGCACCCAGCTTGGCTATGCCGCGAACGCGATACAGGAGGGCGGCTTTTTCGGCGTCGGTGTGGGGGGCGGCACGGTCAAGTGGTCGTTGCCGGATGCGCATACCGATTTCATCATCGCCGTTGCGGCCGAGGAATACGGTCTGATCCTGGTGCTGGTCATCATCGCGCTGTTTCTGGTAATCACCGTGCGTTCGATGCTGCGCCTGCTGCGCGAGCGCGACCCCTTTGTGCGCCTCGCCGGCACCGGTATCGCCTCGCTGTTCGGTTTGCAGGCGCTGATCAATCTTGGCGTTACGGCGCGATTGTTGCCGGCAAAGGGCATGACGCTGCCCTTCGTTTCCTATGGGGGGTCGTCTTTGATCGCCGCAGGGATTGCATTGGGCATGCTTCTGGCGTTTACACGTACCCGCCCGCAAGGAGAGCTGAGCGACATCCTGCGGCACCACTGACAGACAGGCGACGGCTAACAGGGACGGCGGCAGAACGAGAATGAAGAAATCCAGATTGCTGGTCATGGCGGCAGGCGGCACGGGGGGGCACATGTTCCCGGCCCAGGCGCTGGCCGAAGAGATGCTGGCCGCGGGCTGGCGGGTCAAGCTGTTCACCGACCAGCGCGGCGCCCGCTATGTCGATGGTTTCCCCCAGGGCGTCGAGATCAATGTCGTTGACAGCGCCACATTCGCGCGCGGCGGGATCGCGGGCAAGCTGCTGGCGCCCCTGCGCCTGCTGCGCGGCGTGCTTTCCGCCGTCTGGCGCATGCTGCGCGACCGCCCCGATGTGGTGGTGGGCTTTGGCGGCTATCCGGCCTTTCCGGCGATGGCCGCCGCCTGGCTGTTGCGCATTCCGCGCATGATCCACGAACAGAACGGCATTCTGGGCCGCGTCAACCGACTGTTCGCCCGCCATGTCCATGTGGTCGCCTGCGGCACTTGGCCGACCGATCTGCCCGGCGGCGTCGAGGGCATCAATACCGGCAATCCGGTGCGCAGCGCGGTGCTGTCGCGTGAAAGCGCGCAATATATTGAACCTGGCGACTATCCGATGAGCCTGCTTGTCTTTGGCGGCTCGCAAGGCGCGCATGTCCTGGCCGAGGTGGTGCCGGCGGCGGTGGCTTTGCTGCCCGAAAACATCTTGTGCAACCTGCGGGTTTCGCAGCAGGCCCGCCCCGAGGATCTGGATTTCGTGCGCACGCAATATGCGCAGATCGGAA
>WFQE01000357.1 GCA_015487165.1 Paracoccaceae bacterium
AGGGTAAATCCCTGTTCCGTGATCCAGCGGATCAGGCTGTTGTCCGGGCGCAGATCAAGGATGTAGTACTTGTTGATCCAGGGCGGAAAGATGATCAGCGGCGTCTTGTGCACCTTTTCGGTGCGCGGCGCATACTGGATCAGCTGGAACAGGCGGTTCTGGTAGACCACCGCGCCCTCAGAGGTAGCGATGTTGCGCCCCACCTCGAATGCGTCGGGGTCGCACAGCGTCACCGCCAGCGCGCCGTCATGGGCCTCGATATCGCGCACGAGATTTTCCAACCCGTCCACCAACGACTGCCCGTCGGTTTCCAGCGCCTTTTGCAGGGCGTCCGGGTTTGACGCCAGGAAATTCGCGGGCGACATGAGGTCAACGATCTGGCGCGTAAAGAAACTGACCCGTTGCCGTTCGCGCGGATCCAGCCCTTCAAGCGAATCGACCGCCTGCGTAATGGCCTCGGCCGACATCAGATATTGCTGCTTGATGAAATTGAACCAGGGGTGCGCCTGCCACATGGGGCTGCGGAACCGCTTGTCGGGGGCCGTGTTGTCGGGCGGCAGGATCTTGCCCTGGGCAAGATTTTCCTGAACCTCGATCCAGTGTTTCAGCGACTTGCCCCAATAGCTGACCTGCTGCTCGAATATCTTCGAGGGGTGCGTCATCATCTCGGCCAGGTAGGCCCCGGCCGCCTTGACATACAGATCGTGGCCCGGCCCGTCGAGCGAGGGGTTGCTTTCGCGTTGGCGCGCCAGCGCCCCGACAAGGCGCTGGGTCAGCTCTTCGATACGGGCGATATTCCTGTTCAGCTTTTCAATATCGGGCTTGGCAGGAACATCGGTGTCTTTTGGCGTGTTATCCGTGGACATTTTATGCAATTGCTCCTGACAGGCACTTGTGCATTATAAGCCCTTACCCATATCGGGTGTAAAGGCTCGGGCCGCACCCCGACAACTTATATGCGGACACGCATCAATTGAGGCGGGTTAATAGCCATGAACACGAATTTTGCAACCTATGATATCATGGAATCCTTTCGCCAGGGCGGCGAATGGATGGGGGCCACGGCCAAGGCCTTCTGGTCGAGCCCGGTCTTTGGCCTTGCGCCCTCGCCGCTGCCGGCAACATTCGCAGCCTGGGGCGAGGTCACGGAACGCGCCTTTTCACGCATGAGCGCGCGCCCCGACTGGGGGATCGACTCGGTCGTCAGCGGCAAGCGGGAATATGTCGTCAAGGTCGAGAAGGTCGTCGAGAAACCCTTTGGCGACCTGATCCACTTTGATGTGGCGCGCCCCAGACAGCCCGCACGCAAGGTCATGCTGATCGCGCCCATGTCGGGGCATTACGCAACGCTGCTGCGTTCCACCGTGCGCAGCCTGCTGCCAGATGCCGATGTCTATATCACCGACTGGCACAATGCGCGCGACATCCCGGTTTCCGAGGGCAAGTTCGACATCGAGGATTTCACGCTTTACCTTGTGGAATTCATGGAAAGGCTGGGCCGCGACACCCATGTGATCGCGGTCTGCCAGCCGGCCCCGCTGGCGCTGGCGGCGACCGCCTGGCTGGCCGAAAAATCACCCGAATCGCAACCCCGCAGCCTGACCCTGATCGGCGGGCCGATCGACCCGGATGCCGCCGCCACGGATGTGACCGATTTCGGTCGTCGCGTGACCATGGGGCAGCTGGAGCGTTCGGTCATTCAGCGGGTCGGGGTCAAGCACAAGGGATTCGGCCGGCTGGTCTATCCGGGCGCGGTGCAGCTGGCGTCGTTCATCTCGATGAACCTGGAAACCCATACGCAGGCATTTGCCAACCAGATCATGGCGGTTGCTGGCGAACGCGCAGCCGAGCACGACCGGCACAACAGGTTCTACGACGAATATCTGGCGGTGATGGACATGACGGCGGAATTCTATCTTTCCACCGTCGAGCGCATCTTCAAGGGGCGCGAAATTGCCGACAACCACTTTACCGTCAAGGGCCACAAGGTGGATTTCTCGCGTATCACGAAAACGGCGGTCAAGACGGTCGAGGGGATGGAAGACGACATCACCGCGCCGGGCCAGTGCATTGCCGCGCTCGACCTGCTGACCGGGCTGCCGGACGAGATGAAGGCCAGCCATCTGGAACCGGGCGCCGGCCATTACGGCATATTCGCAGGCCGCGCATGGCGCGAAAACATCCGCCCGCTGGTGCTGGATTTCATCGACGCCAATTCCTGAACGCGCAAAGGGGGGCGCTGCCCCCGTCGCGCGAGCGCGACTCCCCCGGCGTATTTTGGCAAAGAAGAAGGCGTCAGGCCCTCCAGATCGGGTTTGACCATGCCCGGCGCCCGGCGGCGTCGATCAAGGTGATGCGGAACCACGGGCTGCCACTGACACGGCTGAGCGGCAGGCGCGCCTGCGTCAGGGATTCGCCCAGCGCCTCCTGGGTGCCGACGCCCTGGCCCTGCAACACGATGGCCGAGACGGCAGAACAGCGCACATGCACATAGCGGTCGTCGATCTCGATATCGTGGATTTCCGGGCCCATCGTCGAATACATCGCCCCCTGTTTCAGCGCCTCCAGCAAGGCCTCGGGTGTGTTTTCGGTCGCCTTGACCATGACCCAGCCGCCAAAGGCGTCGCCCTCGCCATTGCGGAAATGGGCATCATCGGTGGCGATGAAGCTGACCCTCTTGCCGGAACGCGCCAGCAGATCGGCCGAATGCAGCCCGCGGCCGCGATCGGTTTCGACCTGCGAACCGTGGTTATAGACCTCGACCGCATGCGCCGCGTCGATCGAGATCATCTCGGCCTCGGTCAGGCCCGACCATTCGGGATGCACGATGGCGACGAATGCGCCAGCGTCACGCGCACGTCGGGCAATTTCGGGTGCGCTTTCCTGATCTTCCACCGGCATGAAATGAGGCGAGTTGCTGGGCGTGAAATCAAAGGGCAGGCCAACCGCAAGGATATGCCACAGATCGCCGTTTTCCATCGCGCCTGAATGCAGCTCGGCCCCGATCAGGGTGGTGAAACCGTCATCGCGGAAAGGGCGGGTATCGGTGATGGGATAGTCGAACAGCCCCACGAAATGGTCGGTCAGGGCAAGAAAATCATAGCCCTGCGCCTTGTAGCGGCGGCAGACCTCGGCCACATCCAGCGCGCCGTCGGAGGCATCGCAATGGGTGTGGATATTGCCGCGCCAGAAACGGCCGGGATTGTCGAATGCGGTGGGGCGCATGGTTCTGTCCTTGTCTTGTTCGCCGTGGTTTTGCCGCTGTCTGCCGGTCCCATACCGACAATTTGCGACATTTCATTGAAGGG
>WFQE01000358.1 GCA_015487165.1 Paracoccaceae bacterium
GGGGTCGGCAATGTATTTGTCCACCTCGGCCTCGTCCCTGGACAGCCAGTCAAAGGCGGTGCGGTTGGGCTTGAACACCTTGTTCCAGGTATCGAATGTCAGGCTGCGGGCAAGGGCCGAGGGGTGTTCGCGCCCCCTGATCCATGCCTCGGTTCCCAGGATCAGCCGCGAAACCCTTGGCAACAGGCCGGTTTCCACGCCGGCATTCCAGCAGCACAGCCCGTCAACCTTGTCGGGGTGGCGCAGGGCAAAGTTGAGCGCGATGATCGCCCCCATGGAATGGCCAAAGACGATAACGGGCATGCCTGCGTCACGGGCGCGGATATGCTTGTTCACCGCCAGAACATCCTCGATCACGCGGTCAAAGCCGTTACGCGCGGCAAACACCCCCTTGGGCGCGTCGGGCGCGGTGGTCTTGCCGTGGCCGCGGTGGTCATGGGCGAAAAAGGCAAAGCCCGCATCCGTCAGCGCGCGGGCAAAACGGCCGTAACGCCCGGCATGTTCGGCCATGCCGTGATTGACATGCACGGCCGCCCTGACACGCCCCTCGGGCATGCGTGAATACAGGTGCAGGCTGGCGCCGCTGGGGCTTTCAAGTGTCGTTTCCACCAATTCCCTTGTCATCTTGCCTCCGATCACGCGGGGGTTTCCCGCCATTTTTTCAAAATCTCTTCGATATCCAGCGCCTCGCGCTGTGAATGCCCCTGCACCGCCCCCGGCGTGCGGGACAGGCGCGGCGCGGGGGCCGGCTGCACCACGCCGTCATGGGTTTCAAAAATGCCACGGGCGCGGTTATGCGGGTGGTCGGGCGCCTCGTCGATTCCCAGAACCGGGGCGAAACAGACATCGGTGCCTTCCATGATTTCGCACCACTCGTCACGCGTGCGCGCCAGAAAGGCATCGCTCAGCAAGGCGCGCAGGCGGGGCCATTCGCGGGCGTCGAGGCGGGCGCGAAACTGATCGGGGTCAAGCCCCGTCAGGGCAACAAGCTGTTCGTGGAACTGGGGCTCGATCGCGCCGATGGCGACAAAGCCGCCGCATTTGCAGCGATAGGTGCCATAGAAATGCGCGGCCCCATCCAGCATGTTGCTTTCGCGCGCGTCATTCCACAGACCCGCCTGGCGCAGCCCGTAGATCATCGCCATCAGATGCGCCGTGCCATCGACAATGGCCGCATCCACCACCTGCCCCCGGCCCGAGCGCGTGGCCTCGAACAGCGCGCAGACCATGCCAAAGGCCAGATAGATCCCCCCTGCCCCGAAATCCCCCAGCAGGTTGAGCGGCGGCACGGGGCGCTCGGCCGGGCCGATCGCATGCAGCGCGCCCGACAGCGCGATATAGTTGATGTCGTGCCCGGCCGCCTGCGCCAGAGGGCCATCTTGCCCCCAGCCGGTCATGCGCCCGTAAACCAGGCGCGGATTGCTGGCTTTGAAAACCTCGGGCCCCAGACCGAGGCGTTCCATCACACCGGGACGCATGCCTTCGATCAACCCGTCGGCTTGGTCGATCAGTTGCCTGACGCGGGCAAGGTCGTCCGGATCCTTGAGATCGGCCTCGACCACCGCACGCCCGCGATCCAGCACGTCATAGTCGATCCCCAGCAGATGCCGCGCGCCGGGGCGACGAACGCGGATCACCTCGGCCCCCATATCCGCCAGCGTCATCGCGGCAAAGGGCGTCGGGCCCAGCCCTGCGATTTCAACAATCCTGATTCCGTTCAGTGGACCCGATGCCATTTTCCGATTGCCCCCTTGTTGCCGTTTCGGGGCAGTTTCGGGTGCAATTCATCCCAATGCAAGCAGATCATGCCCGCGCACAAAACGCTGGCCGGCAGATGCAATGCCGGCAAACCCTCACCCGTAGATCGAGATCAGGATCGCGGTCAGAAGCGATCCCGCCAGCATGGTCAGCGAGACAAGAAACAGGCTGAAACCCGTCACCCTGTTAGCGTGGCCGACCTTGAGGCGCAGCTCTTCTGCAGTTTGCGGAAATTCCAGGGCGGCAGTGTTCGACCCGGTCCATTCGCGGCTGCGCTGATAGCGCTGTTCCTCGTCCTTGCCCCATTTGTGGAACACGATCAGGATCGCGATCAGCGCCATCATGCTGGACGGCACCCACATGATATAGCCGCCAACGGCCTCGTCGGCCAGTGGATGAAGGCCGAACAGGCGCTCGTCCCCATAGGCCGAATACAGCACCATGCTTTTCATCGTTGTCAGCGAACCGATAAGGATATTCGATACGATGGCGCCTATCAGCATCAGCTGGCGCAGGCCGAACGGAATGGAAATACCAACCCGGTGGCGCTCGAAAATGACGTAAAAGAACAACAGCCCGCTGGCCAGCATCGTGGCATGCATCAGGTAGTGCAGTGCCTCGTTTTCGATCGCGGCGTCATGCATCACGGGGATCTGCCAGAAATACAGCAACAGAACAAAAATCGCCCATGCCCCTGCCGCGCTGCGCATCACGCGAAACACCGATTGGACATAGGTATTTGAAACCGTCGCAGAAAGCAGCCCCTTGCGCATCCGGTCCGGCAGGCCTGCGATCAGAACCGCCTGTGGCGACGACAGGATCAGCAGCATGGGCGCAATCATCCGCAGCATGATGTGCTGGATCTGGTGAATGGCGAAAGAGCGGTCGGCCATTGCATCAATCGGGCTTTGAAGAGCGATGAATGTTGCCAGCAGCCCCGCAAGAAACAGCAGATGCCGCCAGATCGGTGGAGGGTTGCGGATGATCGCACGGCGCCCCATGCCACGCAGATATATCCACACCACCAGCACGGTTCCGGCAATGATCGAGGGTGCAAAGTTCCATTCCAGCCACAGATTTGCGCCGGGCTGGATATGGTCGCCACCATGGGCGGATGCGGTCGTGGCATACAGGCAAGCACCGGCAAATGCCAGCACTGCACGGAAAAGGAGCGATGCGTTCAAGGCGGGTATCCTGTCATGTTTCCCGGCTGGTCGATCCAGGCCAGTCGCAGCTGTCGAACGCCGGCTCTTCATGCCTGCCGCGTGATATCCGACGGCGATGCGGGGCTTATACAGGCTTGGCAAAGCGGTCGCAATCTCGGGTGCCAAAACACAATCTGACAAGACTGTTATCCCATAACACGCCGGTTTCATCCCATATCACGGCGGCGAAATTGCCTATCAGGGCGGGTCTGGAACAGGGTTGGGCATCGGCAGCGCACAGACGTAGATCGCCGAAAGGAAAACGCACCAACAGGGCAATGACCCAAGCCAGACAGTGAAAGGAATGAAACGATGAAAACCCTGATTTCGAAAACCGCCGCCACCGCCGCCGCAGCCGCCATCGCCGTGACCGGCTTTACGACAACCCCGGCCAAGGCCCTGACCCAAGAGGAACAGGCGCTTCTGATCTTTGGCGCCGCCGCGATACTGATGATGGCAAGCTCGCATGGCACCCCGACACCGCCCGCCCCCCCGCGGCATCCGCGCACCTATTCGACCGGGCGGGTCACGCTGCACCAGACCTATACGGTAAATCTGGACAATGGCCGCATCGGGGGCCCTGGCGCCGACCTGTGGTTTCAGGCAACGAACCCGACACACCGCTACCTGACCCCGATCAACGGCGCGAAAATGGCCGTCGGCAATCGAAGGAACCGCGGATATGCCGGCTGTGCCGTCGCCCATTATTCCAGCGCCCGCGTTCCGCTGTGGCGCATCCCCGTTGGCTCTTATGTTTGCGTGAAAACAAATGCCGGGCGCATCAGCCAGTTCCGCGTGAACCGGATCTACGGCGGTGTGGTCAAGACCATCCGCATGGGTTACACCACCTGGCGCCGGTAAGCCCACGCGACACCACCGCCAGAAAAGGCCCTTTCCGGGCACCGGAGGGGGCCTTTCCTATGTGCCGCCTTCGGCCTTTTCTTCCAGAATCAGCCATTCCTCTTCGGCCGCATTCAGGGCCTGCTGGCGTTCGACCAAGGCCTCGGTGGCGCGTTTGAATTTTTCCGGCGCCTTGGCATAGAGTTCCGGGTCGGAAAGAAATTCCTCAAGCCTGGCAATCTCGGCCTCAAGTCGCTCGATCCTGGCGGGCAGTTCCTTCAGGCGATGCTGCTCGACATAGGTCAGGCCGGATGCGGGGGCGGCGGGTTTGGCGGGTTTCTGTGCCTTGGTGGCCGGCTTTTGCGGCTTTGTCGCGCGTGCTTTTTCGGCCACGGGCCGGCGTTCTGCGCGCTGGGCCTGATAATCCGACCAGCCGCCCGCATAGATGGTTGCGCGCCCGTCGCCCTCCATCGCGACCGTGGTGGTGGCCACGCGGTCGAGGAAATCGCGGTCATGGCTGACCAGCAGCACGGTGCCGTCGTAGTCGTCCAGCATCTCTTGCAGCAGGTCGAGCGTTTCCACGTCAAGGTCGTTGGTGGGCTCGTCCAGCACCAACAGGTTGCTTTCGCGCGCCAGAAGCAGCGCCAGCAGCAGGCGCGCCTTTTCGCCGCCCGACAGCGCCCGCACAGGCGCGCGCGCCTGGGTCTCGTCAAACAGGAAATCCTTGAGATAGCCCACCACATGACGTGGCGTACCCCGCACCATGACCTGATCGTTGCGCCCGGACACGCCCAGGGCGCGATCCTGGGTCAGGGTTTCCCAAAGCGTCTTGTCCAACTCCAGCTGGGCACGGTTCTGGTCGAACACCACCATCTGCAGGCCGTGCCCCAGCCGCACCAACCCGCTGTCAGGTTCAAGCTGGCCGGTCAGGATGTTCAGCAGCGTCGTCTTGCCGGCGCCATTGGGGCCGACCAGGGCCACCCGTTCGCCCCGCATGATGCGGATGGAAAAGTCATGCAGGATTTCGCGCCCGTCATAGGATTTCGAGATGTTTTTCGCCTCGACCACCAGACGGCCCGATTTGGGGCCGCTTTCCAGCTCGATCCGGGCGACACCCTGGCGCGCGATCTGGCTGGCGCGCTCGGCCCGCAGGGCCTGAAGGCGGCGCACCCTTCCCTGGTTGCGTTTGCGCCGCGCGCTGATGCCCTCGACGGCCCAGCGTGCCTCGGCCTTGATCAGACGGTTGAGCTTGTGACGCTGGATATCCTCTTCCTCAAAGATCTTGTCGCGCCATTCCTCGAAATGGGCAAACCCCTTGTCCAGACGCCGCACCTGCCCGCGATCGACCCACAGCGTCGCCCGTGTCAGTGCCCGCAGAAAGGCGCGGTCGTGGCTGATGATCACATAGGCCGCCCGCATCTGGCCCAGCTGGGTTTCAAGCCAGGCGATGGCCTCGATATCCAGGTGGTTTGTGGGCTCGTCCAGCAGCATCAGATCGGGGGCCTCGGCAATGATGCGGGCCAGCGCCGCGCGCCGCCGCTCGCCGCCCGAGGCGCGCGCCGGGTCCATTTCCGGGCGCAGTTTCAACCCCTCGGCGGCCATCTCGATGCGCCATTGCTCTGACGGCTCCAGCCGGGCGGCGGCAAAATCGCCAAGCGTGGCAAAGCCGGTGAAATCGGGATCCTGCTCCATATAGCCGACCGACAGGCCGGGGGTCAGAAAGCGCGTGCCTGCGTCGGGCTCGATCAATCCGGCCATGACCTTCATCAACGTCGATTTGCCCGAGCCATTGCGCCCCACCAGCGCCAGCCGGTCACCGGGCTGGATGGCCAGCGACAGGTCGTGAAAAAGCGGATTGCCGCCAAAGCCAAGGGATATGTCGGAAAGGGTCAGGATGGGAGGTTGCGCCATGACAGCCTGCTAGCCGTGCAGGGCGGGCGGGTCAAGTAGGCGGTCGGGTTCTGCCGGGGGGGACCGCCTTCGAATTTCTTGCGCGCCATTGTTCACCCGAACGCCCGGCGGCAACGCCGGGCAGCGCCCGCCCCGATCTACAGCGACCCGGCTGCCGTGACCGTCGGTTCCAGTTCGATCACGCGCGGCGCCCCCTTGCCGGCCAGCACCAGCTCGGCCGCCCGGCGCCCGATTTCAAAGCGGTGTGCATCGGTGGTGGCAAGGCGGACCGGCAACCCCTCCAGCAGTTCAAGCCCGTTGAAACCTGCAAGGGCAAGATCATCCGGCACCCGCAGGCCGGTCGCAAGGCAATGCATCAGCCCGCCCACCGACATCACGTCGCTTGAAAAATAGATGCAGTCGATTTCGGGGCTGCGTTGCAGCAGATTTGCCGTCAGCTCGCGCCCCTTGCCCAGGGTCGAGCCACCCGCATAAAGTTCTTCGTCCAGCAAGGACACCCCGGCCTGGGCAAGGGTTTCCACGAAACCGGCACGGCGTTTGGCCGCGCGATAGTCCTGCGGCATCTTGGTGCCGATAAAGCCGATCTTGCGATAGCCGCGTGCAAGGATTTCGCGCGCCATCATTCGCCCGGCCTTGAGATGCGAAATGCCCACGCAGTGATCAATCGGCGAGCCATCGACATCCATGATTTCGACAACCGGCACTTCGGCGTTTTCCAGCAACCGGCGCGCCGCCTCGTTATGTTCCAGCCCCGCCACCACCAGCCCCGAAGGCCGCCAGGACAGCATGTCGCGTATCACGCGCTCTTCGGTTTCGGCATCATAGGCGGACAGGCCGACGACCGGCTGCAGGGGGGTGTCTTTCAGGCCGGCGGAAAGGCCTGAAAGAACCTCGGGAAAGACGAAGCTGGACAGCGAGGGGACAATTACCCCCACCAGATTGACCCTTTTGGACGCCAGCGCACCGGCAATGCGGTTGGGCACATAGCCCAGCTCGCGGGCCGCGTTTTCGACGGCCTTCAATGTCTGCACCGACACATCGCCCGCCCCCCGCAGCGCGCGCGAGGCCGTCATCTGGCTGACACCCGCCACGCGGGCCACATCCTTGAGGGTGGGTCGCCTGCTCATTCATCCGGCCCCTGTTGCCATGCTCACGGACAGTCTAGCGCATTATGCAGGAAGGTCACCCCTCGTTTCTGGCACCCCGCAACGGGCAGGCCCGACAAAAATACACTGAATCGTGCATGTCCCGGCCTTGACTCTGGCCCCTACAAACCCGATGTTAGCGTTAACGGTATCGCTAACACGTGGGAGGACACCGATCATGACCCGCAGGATTGCCCTGAACGGTTTCGGACGCATCGGGCGCGGGGTTCTGCGCGCCATGCTGGAACGCAATGAAACTGATCTGGAGGTCGTGGCCATCAACGATCTGGCACGTCCCGCAAGTCTGGCCCATCTTCTGAAATATGACAGCGTGCATGGCAGGCTGAACGCACAGGTTTCCGTCGAGGACGACGCTCTTGTCGTCAACGGCCACCGCATCCGCGTCACGGCCGAACGCGACCCTGCCAATCTGCCTTGGGATGACGTGGATATCGTCTTTGAATGCACCGGCAAGTTCACCCAGCGCGAACAGGCCGAGCGCCACCTGCAAAACGGCGCGCGGCGCGTGCTGATTTCCGCGCCCGGCAAGGGGGCCGACCGAACGGTGGTCTATGGCGTCAACCACACACAGCTTTCCCCCGATGACGTGATCGTTTCCAACGCTTCCTGCACCACCAACTGCCTGGCGCCGCTGGCGATGGTTCTGGATCGTGAATTCGGCATCGTGACCGGCTACATGACCACCATTCACGCCTATACCGGCGACCAGCCCGCCCATGATTCCGACCATCGCGACCCCTATCGCGCCAGGGCGGCCGCGCTTTCCATGGTGCCCACGTCAACGGGCGCCGCCCGCGCGCTTTCGCAGGTGCTGCCGCAGCTGGAAGGCCGGATCGAGGGCTCGGCGGTTCGTGTCCCCACGCCCAATGTTTCCATGGTCGAGCTGTGTTTCATGCCGCGCAAACACGCCACCGCAGACGAGATCAACGCCGCGATGAAAGCCGCCGCCGAGGGCGAGCTGGCCGGGATCCTTTCATATGAACCCGATCCGATGGTGTCGATCGACTTCAACCACGATCCGCATTCCTCGTGCTTTGCCCCGGCACAGACACGGGTGACAGGCGGCGGCATGGTCAGGGTCGTCAGCTGGTATGACAATGAATGGGGCTTTGCCAACCGGATGATCGACACCGGCAAGGTCATGGCCAAACTTCTGGAAATGCCCGCCGAACTGCCCCAGGCCATCGCCGTCTGAGGTGACCGCCATATAACGGGGCCGACACCGGCCCCGCCGTCAGCCCCGCGCGAGATCGCGCAGCCTGTAACGCTGGATCTTTCCCGTTGCGGTCTTTGGCAGATCGCGCACAAAATCGATCCGGCGCGGGTATTTCCAAGGGCCGACCCTTTCCTTGACATGGGCCTTCAGGCGCTCGAACAGGGTGGGGTCGTCAGGATCTTCGCCCTTTGCCAGCACAACATAGGCATGGGGGGTGACAAGGCCCTGCCCGTCTTCATGGGCAACGACGGCGGCCTCGAAGACCGCCGGATGCGACATCAATGCCTGTTCGACCTCGCAGGGCGAAACCCAGCGGCCGCCGACCTTGAACATGTCGTCAACGCGGCCGCAGTAGTGATAATAACCTTCTTCGTCGCAATAATACCGATCCCCCGTGCGCAGCCATTTCCCGAGGAAGGTGTTTCGGGTCTTGTCGCGCCTGTTCCAGTAACCATCGGCGCATGATCCCCCCGATACCAGCAGCTCGCCGATCTCGCCCTGTGCGATCTCGTGGCCCTCGTCATCGACAAGGCGCAACTCATAGCCCGGAACCGCACGGCCCGCGACGCCGGGGCGGATATCTCCGGGGCGGTTGGAAACAAAGGCGTGCAGCATCTCGGTAGAGCCGACGCCATCGATGATATCCACCTGCATGCGGTCGCGCCATTCCTGCGCGATCTCGGGCGGCAGGGCCTCGCCAGCGGAAATGCACAACCGCAGCCGCGTCGAGCTGTTTTCCGGGCAGCAGCGGGGATGGGCCAGCAACGACGCGTAAAGTGTGGGCACGCCAAAGAACAGGGTGGGCTGGCGGGATTGCAAGACGTCAAGCACCGCATCAGGCGTCGGCCGATCTGGCAGCAGAATGGTCGTCGCCCCCGCCCACATCGGGTTGGCCATCGCCGCGCCGTGACCATAGGCAAAGAACAGCTTGGCCGCGGCGAAACAGATATCATCCGGGCCGATGTTCAGGATATGCCGGCCATAGTTTTCGCCGACATAGCGAGGCGATGTATGCACATGGCGCACCCCCTTGGGATTGCCGGTCGAGCCGGATGAATACAGCCAGAAGGCGGTTTCATCCGGGTTGGTATCTGCGGTCGGATAATCGGCATCCGCGCCTGCCAGAAGGTCCGCTAAATGGTGCCAGCCGGCAGGCAATTCGGCATCTGGCGCGGCACCCACCACAACCACATGGCGCAGGAATTCCTGCCCCTCCAGCGCGGGACGAACCACATCGACCAGCGCGGATGACACGAACAGCACCTGCGCGCGGCAGTCCCTCAGCAGCCAGGCATATTGGTCGCTTGGCAACAGCGTGTTCAGGCAGACAGGCACGACCCCGCCCCTGATCGCGCCCCAAAAGGCGATGGGAAAATCCACGGTGTCAAACATCAACAACGCAATGCGCGCCTCGCGCCTTATACGCAGGGTCTCGCGCAGCAGGCAGGCAAAGCGGCGCGTATCCTGTTGCAACTGGCCATAAGTCAGGCTGCGCTGCGGGTCGATAAAGGCGGGTTTGTCCGCCAGCCCGCGGGCAATGTTGCGGTCGATCAGGTCGGCAGCCGCGTTGTAGTGGTGCGGTATTGTCTTGCTCATGGGGCAGCCCCTGCCAGTCTGGCTTGCGCTATAACGTATTACAGTACTAATATACTGTTTTGATGATCCCGGCAAATGGAGAACGTCAGATGGAAATCCTGCACCCCGATGGCTGGGCCCCGCCGATCGGTTATTCCAACGGCATCAAGGTAGAGGCCGGGCAGATGATCTTTGTCGCGGGCCAGGTCGGCTGGAACGAAAACCAGATTTTCGAACATGAAGATCTGGTCGGCCAGTTCGACCAGGCGCTGCGCAATGTGCTGGCAGTGCTGGCCAAGGGCGGTGCGGGGCCGGAACATGTCTGCCGCATGACGGCCTATTGCTGTGACAAGGGTGAATATCTGGCCGCGCGCAAGGATCTGGGCCGGATCTGGCGCCGCCATATGGGCACGCATTTCCCCGCCATGAGCATGATTTTCGTATCGGACCTTCTGGACCACCCCGGCAAGATAGAGCTGGAGGCAACCGCCGTATTGCCGACAGGAAAGGACTGAGCCCGCTTTCCCCTGGTCCGCAGGCTATTGATACCGCACCCCTTGTCGGCCAAGTTCCTTGTGGATGGCCGCAACGGACACGTCGCGCAGGTCGCACCCGTCCTTCACGGACAGGGCCGCGGCGATCCCGCCCCCCTGCCCCACGACCGCGCAGCATGACATGTTGCGCGTGCCGGCATGCGCAATCCTGTCGCCGCCAATGGCGCGCCCGGCGACCAGCAGGTTGCGGATCTTGCGGGGGATCAACGCCCTGTAGGGGATATGCACATAGCGCCCGGTGGTGGGCAGAATCAGTATGCCGTAACCATCAATGAATTCGGGGTAGATGCCGATGGAATCCTCAAACCGGCCCTGATTGCGCATGTCGTCTTCGGTGATGTTGTAAACCGCGTCGATCTTGCGGGTATCGCGGATGCCGATGGTCATGCCGAAATTGCGCAGTCGCGCCTTTTCACACCCTGGCGCATAGGCACGCAGCGCCTTGATGGCCTCCATCACCTGCCGCCGGCCCTCGATCTCGAACCGGGTCATGCTGTCGGGGTCGGTGCCATCGCATCCGTCAAGCTGCACAAGGTTCATGTAAGTCATTTCACCGGTGTCATGCACGGCACCCCATGTGCCGCCGATGGTGTTGAGGTTGGGGGCAATCAGCCCCTCTTCGATGGCGCGCTCGAAGGGACGGCGCAGGAAGGGCGAAAACATGTCATCTTCCTTGCCGCTGGTCTCGATCTCCCACTCGCCGACGGCCCAGTCGGCATAGGTTTGGGGATCGGCGCGCACCGCCTCCATGAATCGTTGCTTGTTGACCCCGGCCAGGTGAAACATGACGCTGGCGGCCTGCATTTCCTCGATCGGGGTCTTGCGGGTTGGCGCGCCCGCGCGAAAGGCGATATCCGCGTCCCCTGTCGCATCGATCACCCTGCGGGCAAGGATCGCCTCGCGGCCCGCCTTGCTTTCGGTGATGATGCCGCAAATGACTTCGCCTTCCATGATCGGGGCGACGAACTGGCGATGCAGCATCGGACGGATCCCCGCGTCAGTGACCAGCCTGTCGGCAACAACCTTGAACCCCTCGCTGTCGAGTTCATATGAAAGCGACTGGCTTTCCGGCACAGCGGCGCCCATCTCGCGTGCGGTGTCCTCGAATTCGCGGCCGATACCGCCGGCCTCGACCGTCTTTTCATGCCGATACCAGGCAAAGCCCTCGACCCCGACAACCGTGATATTGCCGCCGAAACAGCCAAAGCGTTCGACCAGGGTGACATCGACCCCGGCGCGGACTGCGGCAATGGCAGCAGCCAGGCCACCGGGGCCCGAACCGACGACCAGAACATCGGTCTGATGGATGACGTCTATCTTGCGGGCGGGTTCGGTGATCTGCATGGCGGGCTCCGGCTTGGGTCAAGGGCAGTCGGGCCCGCCGGCGCGTTCATGTCAAGCAAGATCGTTGATGCAACCGGGTTTCGCGCCCGAAAGCCGCGCTCAGCGCGCTGCCAGCGCCTCGGCCAGCAGGTCGCGCACGGCCCTGGCCGGCACGTCGCCGGTGACGAATGCCGCGCCAATATCGCGCACCAAGACAAAGCGCGGCACGCCATCCTGCACCTTCTTGTCCTGCGCCATCAGCGCGACCAGACCATCGGCATCGGGCAGATCGCCGGCAATGTCGGACAGGTCGCATTTCATGTTCATGGCCCTGAGATGGGCGCGCAGCCGGCTGGGGCATTCCTGCGAACACAGGCCCAGGCGCGACGACAGCTCGAAGGCCAGCGCCATGCCGATCGCCACGCCCTCGCCATGCAGCAGCCGGTCGCCATAGCCGGTGGCCGCCTCAAGCGCGTGGCCAAATGTGTGGCCCAGATTGAGCAACGCGCGCTCGCCATGTTCCAGCTCGTCACGGGCAACGATGCCGGCCTTCATCTCGCATGACCGGCGCACCATTTCGGCCCGCAGTGCCATGTCGCCGGCGGCAAGCGCGGGGCCGTTTTCTTCGAGCCACGCAAAAAAACCCTCGTCCCCCAGCGCCCCGTATTTCACCACCTCGCCATAGCCCGCCAAAAAATCGCGCGCATCTAGCGTGCCAAGCACGGCGATATCGGCCAGCACCAGCGCCGGCTGCTTGAAGGCACCGATCAGGTTCTTGCCTTGCGGGGAATTGATGCCGGTCTTGCCCCCAACCGAGCTGTCCACCTGCGCCAGCAGGGTTGTCGGCATCTGGATGAACCCCACGCCACGGCGCAGGATGGCAGCGGCAAAGCCCGTGAGGTCGCCGATCACCCCGCCGCCAAGGGCAATGATCATGTCATCGCGCTCGACCCGCTCGGCCAGCAGCCACTCAACGACATGTTGCAGCTGCGCCCAGCTCTTCGTGCCTTCGCCCGCCGGCAGGGTCAGGGCGGCGTGGGCGATGGCCGCGTCATCAAGGGCGCGTTCAAGCGTGGACAGGTGCAGGCGCGCGACGTTTTCATCGGTAAGGATGGCCACACGCGGGCGATTGAGAATCGGTGCGATTTCATGCCCGGCGCGCTGCAGCAGCCCAGCACCAATGCGAATTTCATAGGCCCGATCATCCAGCCCGACCCTGACAACCTGTTTGCCCGCCATCATGTCACCTTTTCCAATATGCCCGAAGGGTGGGCCAGCAGCGCATCGCGCACCTTTTCCGCCATCTCGCCGACCGAACAACCCGCCTGCGAGTCAACCACTAGCCCCGCCTGCGCATAGGCGGGCGTGCGCTCTTGCAGCAGTTCGACCAGACGCGCGCGGGGGTTTTCCACCCGCAACAAGGGGCGCGTATCCTTGTGGCTGACCCGCGACCACAACAAATCGGGATCGGCCCGCAGCCAGACCGCCAGCCCCTTTTCGGCAATCATTTCGCGGTTTCCGGGTTGCAGAAACGCCCCGCCGCCGGTTGACAGAATACAGGGCGGGCCTTCCAGAAGGCGCGCCAGCACCAGGCTTTCCTTTTCGCGAAAGAAGGCCTCTCCATCACGGGCAAAGATCTCGGCAATGGTCATGTTGGCGGCCTGTTCGATCTGGCGGTCGGAATCCTCGAAAGGCACGCCGATCAGCCGCGCCAGCGCGGTGCCCACAGCCGTCTTGCCAGCCCCCATCATGCCCACCATGACCACGGTTTTCTTCAGCTTCCAGCGCGACATTCCGCTTATCAGGCCCCTGCCCTGTTGCATTCGCGCCTGTTTGGCGTGAAATCGGATGCAAAGCAATATATACTGTCTGCGGGGCCGGAAAATTCCGGTGCAAGATCCCCGCGGGCAGGTTGCAGGAGAACGGGCAGAATGAAATGGTTGATGAAACAGCTTGGCAAATGGCTTGCCGTGGCCGTGGTGCTGGCGGGCCTTGCGGTTGTCGCCTATGCGGTGATCGGTGATTTCGGGCCTCCGCAATCGGAACAGACCATTCCGGTGACGATTGATGTCAACTAGGCGCCCAAAATCGAAGTTCGCTACATTGGTTTTCTTCCCCCCGGATTGCCTGCAATCCGGTTCGCGCCCGACCCCGAGGCGGGCGCGAATTGGCGGCATCGTTTCAACATATTGCGGCGTTAATACTCGCGGAAACCAGCAGGCTGATTTCGGCGCGCCCCCCTCGGGGCCGGGCGCAAACCTGCCTCTGTCGCAGCGAATTGAATGCCGGACATCTTGTTTCCGCCATGTCAGGCGCACCTCGTGGCTGCTGCTTGCGCTGCCGGTTCTGCTGGGCCTGTCGATGGCCCCGGCGCTGGCCCAGCAGAAGCCCCTGTCGGCAATCGACTGGCTTTCGCGCTCGGTGCGCGACAAGGCCCCCGCGAACAGGACCACACAGCCGCAAACGCCATCGGTCTTGCCCGCAAACCCGCCTTCCGGAACCACGCCGCCTGAACCGACACCTGCCCCCCTGCCCGATAACAGCCCGGCCACCCCCCCGGCTGACACTGTACCGGCCGAGGAACCGCCGGCGCTTGACCACATCAAGGTCACCCCGCTGGGGGATATCCGCAAGGATTCGGTCGGAATCCTGCCCATGTCGGTGACCGGCCTGCCTCATGATTTCTGGGGCGATACCGACGTCACCACGCTGGCAGGGCTGGTGACGCAGCAGCCCATCGACTCGCTGCCCGAAATGCTGTCGCTGCTGTACAAGCTGCTGCTGGCCGAGGTCGATGCCCCGCGCAACGACCCGACAGAAAGCGGCGAAACACTGCTGCTGGCGCGCATCGACAAGCTGCTTGAACTGGGGGCGCTTGACCAGGCGCAGGCCCTGATTGAACGCGCCGGGCCCGATGATGCCGAACTTTTCCGCCGTTGGTTCGATGTCAGCCTGCTGACCGGGCATGTGGACCACGCCTGCGCCGCCATGCGCAGCGCGCCCGGCTTCGCGCCAACTCTTCAGGCCCGCATTTTCTGTCTTGCGCGTCAGGGCGACTGGAACGCCGCGATGTTGACGCTGGCCACGGGCGAAACACTGGGTTTCCTGACCAAGGAACAGGCCGACCTGCTGGCGCGCTTCCTTGACCCCGGCCTGTATGAGGGCGAACCCGACCTGCCCGCACCCAAACCGCTGACCCCGCTGGTCTTTACCATGCGCGAGGCCCTGTCGATGCCGCGGCCTGCGGGCAGCCTGCCGCTGGCCTTCGTTCATGTGGACCTGTCGGAAAACAACGGATGGCGCACGAGAATCGAGGCCGCCGAACGCCTTGCCCGTTCACAGGCGATCGCCCCCAATGTGCTGATCAGCCTGTATAACGAAGGCAAACCCGCCGCCTCGGGCGGCATCTGGGACAGGGTGCGTGCCCTGCAGGCCTTTGACGTCGCCCTGCTGTCGGGCGATGATGCGGCGATCTCGAAAACCCTGCCGCCCGCATGGAGGGCCATGCAGCATGCCGCGCTGGAAGTGCCCTTTGCGCTGTATTACGGCGAGCGCCTGCCTGGGCGCGCCCTGACGGCGGACGCAGCACGCATCGCCTTCACGGTCGAGCTGCTGTCGCGCGGTTTTGAAAAGGCGGCCCGCGCCTACAGACCGCAAGACCCGCGCGAAACCTTTCTGCGCGCGCTGGCGCTGGGCCGTCTTCAGGGGGTGAAGGCCACCGGCACGCTGGAAACCGCGATCATGTCGGCCTTTACCGAGCCAATGCCCCAAGGCCCGCTGCGCGAGCTGTTGCAAAAGCGGCGGCTTGGAGAAACCATTCTGCGGGCGATGCTGTTGCTCAAGGACGGGGCACTTGCCGACCCCGGGGATATCACAGCCGCCCTTTCGGCCTTTCGCGCCGTCGGGCTGGAGGCCGAGGCCCGGCGCACCGCGCTCCAGCTGCTGCTTGTGCAAAGGCGCGGCTGATGTCCGCCTTTCCCGACAGGGTGGCGCGTTTTCTTGAATCTGCCCGGGCCGAGCTGGGCGCGGCAGACAATACCGTTCTGGCCTATGCCCGCGACCTGCAGGATTTCGGGGCGTGGATGGAACGCAACCACATCACCTGGCAGCAGGTCACGCGCGACCGGATCGAAGACTATCTTGTTTCCCTCGATGGGCAGGGGCTTGCGCCCTCGACGCGGGCGCGAAGATTGTCGGCCATCCGCCAGTTCTATCGCTTTGCCTTTGAAGAGGGCTGGCGCAGCGACAACCCGGCGGTCATGATCCAGGGGCCCAAAAGAATGCGCAAGCTGCCCGCCAACCTGTCGGAACAGGATGTCTCGCGCCTGCTGGAAGCCGCCCGAAGCCATGGGCGCGACAAGGCCGAAAGGCTGCGCACCGCCTGCCTTTTCGAACTGCTTTACGCAACCGGCATGCGCGTGACCGAACTGGTCTCGCTGCCGGTCTCGGCGGCACGCGGCAACCCGGCCATGCTGCTGATCCGCGGCAAGGGTGGCAAGGAACGTCTGGTGCCGCTGTCCACACCTGCGCGAAAGGCGCTTGCGGCATGGCTGAAGACGCGCGACGCGGCCGAGGCCCTGAAGCGCAGGCGCGGGCTGCCGGAATCGGCATTCCTGTTTCCGGGGCGCGGCAAGGAAGGGCATGTAAGCCGCATCTGGTTCTATACCCTTGTGAAAAAGGTCGCCGCCGATGCCGGGCTGGATGCGGGCAGCATATCGCCCCACAGCCTGCGCCACGCATTCGCAACCCATCTGCTGGCCCATGGCGCCGATCTGCGGGCGATCCAGACATTGCTGGGGCATGCGGACATCTCGACGACCGAAATCTATACCCATGTTCTTGAGGAACGCCTCAGAAAGCTGGTGCTGGAAAACCACCCGCTGGCATAGCCTGTGTGCCGTTCCAACGCCCCTACCCGCCCTTTCGGCGCATGGCTTTGGGCAACACATCCTCGCTGGGCCAATAGCCGCTTTGCAGCGCCTTGTCATAGCCCTGCGTCAACCCGACCGCATGCATCGCCGCAACCGCCCCCTTCACGTCATATTCAAGACGTTCCAGCGTGATCTCGCCATCCTCGGACAGGGTGGCAAAGCAGGTTTCCGGCAGGCCGTCATGGGGCGGCAGGCCGATAGCGCCCGGATTGATCCAGTGCACCCCGTCGATATTGCGCTCGAACGGCACGCCACAATGGCCGGCAATGACAACGTCAATGGCGCCCACCTCTTCCTGAAGCAGGCTGATTTCATGCCAGAAATCATCTTCGAAACTGATCGGCCACAAAAAGCGGCTGATATCACCCGCCCCGCCATGAATCACCACATGACGCTTGCCCGCATGGCGAAAGGTCAGACGGTCGGGCAAGGCAGCCATCCATTCGCGCTCGGCCGGTTTTATTCGGCGCTGTGCGTAGTCGTACCAGTCCTTTGCAAGGGCGGCGCAGGCCGTGCCCTTTTCATAGCCGCAGCCGCAATCCTCGGCACCTTCGGCCAGGTTCTTTTCGCAATTTCCAGCCACCACCGGCACGCCAAGGCGCTGCACCAGCCGCACACAGGCCCGCGGGTTGGCACCATAGGCCACGACGTCACCCGTGCAGATCCGGCGTTCGGGGGGAATGCCCGCATCATCGGCCCACTGCATCAACGCATCAAGCGCCTGAATGTTGGAATAGGGCCCACCAAAAAGCAGGAGCTTTCCCTCAAGCTCGCCAAGATCGCGGATCTGCATCTGTTCCCCCGTCTTGAAGCCGGTCGGGTTTGCCCGCATAACGGAAACACCCGCTGCCAGTTTAAGGACCGGAACGCAAATGGAAAGCCCATCTCCCGAAATCATCACGCTGGATTCCGCCTTCTGGCTGGGAATCGGGGCGATCCTGGCCCTGTTGATCATCTCGGCCTTCTTTTCCGGTTCGGAAACCGCGCTGACGGCGGCCAGCCGCGGCAAGTTGCGGGCGCTGGCCGACAAGGGTTCGCGCGGGGCGGCGCTGGCGCTGAAGATCACGCGCGACAATGAAAGGCTGATCGGGGCGGTGCTGCTGGGCAACAACCTGGTCAACATCCTGGCGGCCTCGCTGGCGACCAGCCTGTTCACCCGCATGTTCGGGGACAGTGGCGTGGCGCTGGCCACGCTGGTGATGACGCTTCTGGTGCTGGTCTTTGCCGAGGTCATGCCCAAGACCTATGCCATCACCAACCCCGAAACTGCCGCCCAACGCGTTGCCCCGGCGCTGTCGCTGATCGTCGTGCTGTTCGCCCCGCTTGTCACGGCCATCCGCTGGTTCGTGCGCATGGTCTTGCACCTGTTCGGCGTGCGCACCGACCCCGACCGTTCGGTGCTTGCCGTTCGCGAGGAAATCATGGGCACGATCGAACTGGGCCATTCCGAAGGCGCTATGCAAAAGGCCGATCGCGACCGTCTGCTTGGGGCGCTTGATCTCAAGGACCGGACGGTCGAGGAAATCATGCTCCACCGGTCTGAAATCGAGATGATCGACGCGGATTCATCACCCGAAAGCATCCTGAACCAATGCCTCGAATCCAACCACACCCGGCTGCCGGTTTTCAGGGACAACCCGGAAAACATCATTGGCGTTGTCCATGCCAAGGACCTGCTGCGAGCGGTTCACAAGCTCAAGGGTGATGACGACATCAGCTCGTTCAGCGTGCTGGATGTCGCGATGGAGCCCTATTTCGTGCCCGAAACCACCACGCTCGACGACCAGATGCGCGAGTTCCTGCGCCGGCATGTCCATTTTGCCCTGGTGGTTGACGAATATGGCGCCCTGCAGGGGCTGATCACTCTGGAAGACATCCTTGAAGAAATCGTCGGGGAAATCGCAGACGAACATGACATCGACGAAGAAACCCCGCTGGTGCGCGACAGCACCGGCAACTTTCTGGTGGATGGCGCCATGACCATCCGCGACCTCAATCGCGAAACCGGCTGGAACCTGCCGGACGAGGATGCCAACACCATTGCCGGCCTCGTCATCCATGAAAGCCAGTCGATCCCCTCGGTGGGCCAGGTGTTCAGCTTTCACGGCTTTCGCTTCGAGGTGGTCGAGAGGCAGGACAACCGCATCACCCGGCTGCGGATCCGGCCGCTTTAAGCGCCCGCCACACGATCACGAAGCGGCAATGCCCAGCGCCTCGTGGTCGTAAGGGTCGTCAACGCGGCTCTGGTTCTTGCAGGGAAAGACGAAACAGCGGTCGCGCCGGATGGTCAGCCACAGCGGCGTGCCTGGCTTGGGCAGAAAGACGCCGGGCACCGTGGCGCTGAGTTTCGAGCCGTCATAATCCATGCGGAACTCGACCAGGCTTTCATTGCCCATGAAACGCGCGCGCATGACCGTGCCACGGGCGGGCACACCATCGCGCGGCGTCGGGTTCGGGCCCTTGCCGCCACGGTCGAAATCCATCTTCAGGTGCTGCGGGCGAATGACGATTTCCACATCCGCCCCATCCACCAGCCCCGGCGTCAGGAATTGGCCAAAGGGGGTTTCGGTCAGCGCATTGCGCACCACCCCATGAATCACGTTGATGTCGGAAAAAAAGGCCGCCGCCTCGCGATCGACCGGGTTGTTGTACAGGTTGTAGGGCGCGCCGGTCTGGATGATCTGCCCGTTGCGCATCAGGGCAATCTGGTCAGCCATGCGCATGGCCTCGTCGGGTTCATGCGTGACCAGCAGAACCGAAGTGCCCTCGTCCTTGAGCAGCGAAAGCGTTTCATCCCGGATCCCGTCGCGCAGACGGTTGTCGAGGCCGGAAAAGGGTTCGTCCATCAAGAGCACCCGCGGGCGTGGCGCCAGCGCGCGGGCCAGCGCCACGCGTTGCTGTTCGCCGCCCGACAGCTGGTGCGGATACTTGTCGCCCGCATCCGGCAGGTGGACGCGTTCAAGCAGCTCGTTCACCCGCGCCGCCTTTTCGGCCTTGCTGACCCCGCGCAGGCCAAAGGCCACATTGTCGGCGACGCTCAGATGGGGAAACAGGGCAAAATCCTGGAACATCAGCCCGATCGAGCGTTTCTCGGGCGGCAGGTGATGCGTGTCATCGGAAACCACCTTGCCATCGACCAGCACCCGGCCCGATGTCTGGCGATCGACCCCGGCCGCGATGCGCAGGGTGGTAGACTTGCCGCACCCCGACGGGCCAAGCAGGCAGGTCACCTGCCCCTGGTCCAGACGCAAGGACACCCCCTTGACCACAGGTTTTCCGTCGAACACGCGGGTGATCGACTCCAGCTCCAGCCTTGGGGTCGTCTCGGTCACGCGGCAGAGGCCTCCATCCTACCTGAGTGTTTCTGTCAGGTTCCTGCCCTGCCATCTAGCAAGCACAAGGCCCCGGTTCAAGGGCGCAGCAAGACCCGCATCACAATGTTGTATTCACCGCACCGCCATCCAGCAGGATGTTCTGGCCAACAACATAGCCCGCATATTGCGAACAAAGCCAGGCGCAGGCGGCGCCGAATTCCTCGATCGTGCCGTATCGGCCGGCGGGAATGGTGGCCGCACGCCGCGCGCGGGCCTCTTCCATGGTAATGCCCTCGGCCTCGACCACGGCGCGATCCAGCGCGTCGGCCCGGTCGGTCGCGTGAATGCCCGGCAACAGGTTGTTGATGGTCACGCCACTACTGGCAACCTGCCGCGACGTGCCCGCGACATAGCCGGTCAGCCCGGCGCGGGCGCTGTTCGACAGGCCCAGCACAGGGATCGGCGACTTGACCGACTGCGAGGTGATATTGACGATCCGGCCCCAGCCACGTTCCATCATGCCGGGCAGCACCGCCTTGATCAGGGCGATCGGGGTCAGCATGTTGGCATCCAGTGCGCGGATGAAATCCTCGCGCTCCCAGTCGGTCCACATGCCCGGCGGGGGACCGCCCGCATTGTTGACAAGGATATCAGGCGCGTCACAAGCGGCCAGAACCTTTTCACGCCCCTCCTCCGTCGTGATGTCGCAGGCAACAGCGCGCACGTCGATGCCATGTTCCCGACGCAGGGTTTCAGCCGCCTCGTTCAGGGGGCCGGGCGTGCGGGCGTTCATCACCAGATTGACCCCTTCACGGGCCAGCGCCGTGGCGCATCCCAACCCCAGACCTTTGGAGCTTGCGCACACAATGGCCCATTTTCCCTGCAAACCAAGATCCATGGTTTTCCTCGTATCGTTGATGAATGACAATCGGGCCGAGACTGTCCCCCTGCGGACGCAAAGGTCAATAGCCGCGTCGTGAAACCGATTCGAAAATCCCAAAAACCGTGGGGAAAAACCACGCCCAAAGGCCCGGCATTATGCCGCAGGGTGCAAAAAATCCCGCGAACCACGGCATAACGTTAACCATATGGCAACGAGATTTCGCGAGAATCACCCCAGAAGTACCGCCAATCAGACCTCGGGTGGAAACGGTAACTGGGCATACGCATGCTTTGTTTCAGCATCCGATACAGTGCCGTAACAATGCCTCAAAACCACCGATTTCATTGACAATTTGGCCCATTATCCCTTATCGTTACCGGGACCATGGCGGTGGGGATTGCCTAGGATCATATCGCAGATGTGTATCCGAACGGGCATTGCCATACCCCACAACATGGCTTGGCATTTCTGCAATGAGCGGCACAGATCAACATCCGGGGAACGCACCTGACCATCAGGTCTGCCATGTCTACCCGCATGAAACCCTTACGGTGCATACCGGCGTCAACGCGGGCGAGCCTGTTGCGGGTGCCAGTTCTTCGTGCCTGGGCGATACCTATGTGTTCTCGGATGGCGCCCATGCCAGGGAAGTGCTCGTTCCACAGGATGGCACCACCCCCAACGACCATCACCATGGCGGCACCCAACCGGTATTGGGCCGCGACATCCACCCCGACAGCCGCCTGACCTTCATGGGGTCCGACGGCAAGACCGTGGACGTGATCGTGATGACTGGCGAAAACCCTGACCACCCGGCCGGGTTCCTGCCTCTAGCGCCACTTGTCCCGGGACAGGAATACACGCTGATCAAGACAGAGGATGACCCCGGCGAAATAGATCATTCGGATCATGCCGTCGTGTGTTTTGCCCGCGGCACATTGATACGCATGGCCGATGGCACCGAAAAGACGGTCGAGACCCTGACCACCGGCGACCTCGTGCTGACCCGCGACAACGGTGCGCAACCTGTGCGCTGGGTTGGCAGCCGCACGGTGCCGGCATATGGCCACCTCGCGCCGATCGTCATATCGAAAGGCGCCCTTGGCAACCATTCCGACCTGATCGTCAGCCCCCAGCATCGCATGCTGATTTCCGACTGGCGGGCCGAGGTCATGCTGGGCAGCCTCGAAGTTCTGGTCAAGGCGCGCGATCTGGTGAATGGCGAGACGATCTATTGCCGCCAGGGCGGTGTCGTCGAATATTTCCATATCCTGTTCGATAATCACGAAATCATCTTTGCCGAGGGCATCCCCTCGGAAAGCCTGCATATCAACCGCTCGACGCTTGACTCGATGGCCGAGGAAAGCCGGGCGGAAATCATCGAGCTGTTCCCCGGAATTGTGGAACAGCGCCAGGTTTCGGCTGTCGCAAGCCGAATGTCGCTGAAATCCTACGAAGCTGCGGCCCTGCTGAAGCAAGTAGGATTTCGGTAATCCCCCCAGGGAGTCGCGCAAACCTTCGGGTTCGCGCGGCTCCTTTTATGCGCCTTACGCGCCGACGGGGCAATCGCCTTTCGCCCCAAAATACCTTTTCGAAAAAACGACTTTCCCGTCACTGGCGCGGCCTTTTGCGCGTGGAAATGGCCTTGAATAACTGTCATACAGGCAGATACAAGCAGCATCGAACCCTGCGACCTGACCTGAAAGAAGGGGCGCTGACAGCGGCAATACAACCTCGGAGTGCTGACGATGATCGACGAAAAGTTGAAAACCATCGCCGGGGAATCGCTGCTTCTGCGCAATCTTCCAGCCGATATCGTCGATCGTATCGCCGCAAAGTCCACTACCCGGACATACCGCAGGGGTGAAACCGTTTTTGTCCAGGGCGAAGCTGCCAGCGCGATCTATGTCGTGCTTTCGGGATGGGTCAAACTGTATCGCGTCACCCAGAACGGCGCCGAAGCCGTCGTGAATGTCTTTACCAAGGGGCAAAGTTTTGGCGAGGCCGCCGCGCTGCAGAACGGGAATTACCCGGTGTCGGCCGAGGCCACCACCGAAGCCAATCTCATGCGCATCCCCACACAAGAACTTTTCGCCATGGTGCGCGAAGCCCCTGACATCGCTCTGGCGATGCTGGCCTCTACCTTTCATCACCTGCATTCTCTGATCTCGCAGGTCGAACAGCTCAAGGCGCATACTGGTGCCCAGAGGGTTGCAGAATTCCTGCTGGAACTGTGCCCTGTGGAAGAGGGGGCGTGCACCGTCACCCTGCCCTATGACAAGGTTCTGATTGCTGGCCGCCTTGGGCTGAAGCCCGAAAGCCTGTCGCGCGTCTTTTCCCGGCTGCGCAACTATGGCGTGACAATCCGCCGGAACCACGCCCTGATTTCCGAGGTCAAGACACTGCGCGCCTACGCCAACGAGGACGGCCCGGAAACCCTGAACGTCGCATTGTGATCAGTCATCCAGCGTGATCCGCTTGGGACGCGGCACATTCGACCTGTTGACCTTGATGACCGGGGCGCTGTCCCCGCCAGCCTTGCCCTTGCGGCCACCAACAAGCAGCACGATCCCTGTCAGCCCGAAAAGAACCATCAGCCCGCCCGTGACATCCACGATCCAGGTGCCAAAGGTCGAATCCATCCACCCCCTGGAATGCAGATAGCGAAACAGCGACGTCCAATAGATCTTGAAATCGATCTGCCGTCCGCTGGGGTCGAAGGTCCGTCGGGTAAAGCGGGTCTTGACCCAGTAATGCCCGGTATCCAGCGCCACGATCACCCTGCCCTTGGGGGCGTCGAATATCGCCACATTGCGGCCGTGATACCGCTTGGCGCTGCGCTGTTTCAGCTGTTGATTGGGATAAACCGCCGCCGCAACCGCCCTTGCGCCAGCGATATCCAGCTTTTGCGGGGCGGGCCATTGATCGAACTGCGCCTCGTCATAGCTTGATCCGGGAAGCAGGCCCAGAAAATAGCTTGTGTGGTTGAGATATATGCCCGTCAGCCCAAGCAGTATGACCCATGGCAGGGCAACAAGCCCCAGCCAACCGTGAATGGCCCTTATCATCTTGATCATGGCGATACTCTTGCTCGATTGTTTGCCTGCCGGTCCATTCTATCAAACACTGGTGGCAAGTCGCCACATCAATTTGCGCCCACTCCCCTTACGGAAATCGAATCTGGCCGCGAGATTTTGGACATCCCCCCGCGCAGCTGTTGCATATCGACAACAGTACCCCATATGCAGACCTGCGGAATGGGGCAAATTCGAAACAATGCACTGAATTTTTCGATCATTGTTCGAAAACCTTTCTGTCGCGTTGACCTGTTGGCCCTAATTCACTAGGTAAGGCCCAAAGAGCCCCCGTGTTTCCGTGGCATTTCTGCCGCTTGTGACCCTGCTCGATTGAATCGCCGTAACAGACGGGACCATATGACCAAATTCTCGGATCTTGAGCTTGACCCAAGGGTTCTGAAAGCCGTTGAAGAGGCGGGCTATGAAACGCCCACCCCCATTCAGGCCGAAGCCATTCCACATGCCCTTCAGGGGCGCGACGTTCTTGGCATCGCGCAGACAGGGACCGGCAAGACCGCCAGCTTTACCCTGCCGATGATCACCATGCTCAGCAAGGGGCGCGCGCGGGCGCGGATGCCCCGCTCGCTGGTGCTGGCGCCGACGCGCGAACTTGCCGCGCAGGTTGCCGAAAACTTTGAAATCTACGCAAAACACACCAAGCTCAGCATGGCATTGCTGATTGGCGGCGTCAGCTTCAAGGATCAGGACCGCCTGATCGACCGCGGCGTTGACGTGCTGATCGCGACACCGGGGCGGCTGCTCGACCATTTCGAGCGCGGCAAGCTGATGCTGACCGGTGTGCAGATCATGGTGGTGGACGAGGCCGACCGGATGCTCGACATGGGTTTCATCCCCGATATCGAGCGCATCTTCAAACTGACGCCCTTCACCCGCCAGACGCTGTTTTTCAGCGCCACCATGGCCCCCGAAATCACCCGCATCACCCAGGAATTCCTGTTCAACCCGGTCCGGGTCGAGGTCGCCCGCCAGGCGACCACCTCGGAAACCATCGAACAGGCCGTGTGTGTCTTCAAGGCGTCCCGCAAGGACCGCGCCGCCAAGGAAAAACGCGAAATCCTGCGCGCGCTCTTCAAATCCGAGGGCGATGGCCTGAAAAACGGCATCATCTTCTGCAACCGCAAGATCGATGTCGATATCGTCGCCAAATCGCTGAAAAAACACGGCTATGACGCGGCACCCATCCATGGTGATCTGGAACAAAGCCTCAGAACCAAAACCCTTAATGATTTCCGGGACGGCACCTTGAAATTCCTCGTGGCCTCGGACGTTGCCGCGCGGGGGCTGGACATCCCGAATGTCAGCCACATCTTCAATTTCGACGTCCCAACCCACCCCGAAGATTATGTCCACCGCATCGGCCGCACGGGCCGCGCAGGGAAAAAGGGCAAGGCGATCACGCTGTGCCAGGGGGCCGAGGAGAAATATCTTTCCATGATCGAGGATCTGGTCAAACAACCGATCCCGCGCATGGAAGTGCCCGAAATCCCCGGCATGAAAAAGACCGAAACCGCACCAGTACGCGAAAAACCCGCGGAACAGGCAGAAACCAAGCCTGCAAAGCCCCGGCGTGAACGGTCAAAACCGGCCAAACCCAAGGCTGCCGAAAGCAAGCCGTCCGAGAAAAAGCCCGAACGGAAACCCCGCGACAAGTCGCGTGGCCGCAACAACGACCGGCGCGACAATGGGCCCGTTGTCGGCATGGGCGACCATGTGCCCGCCTTCCTGCAACGCAGCTTCTGAGATCACGCGACAAGGGCTTCTTCTTTGCCCCAATACTCCCGCCGGAGGCATCCGCACTATCAGGAGGCGGCCTGCGGGGGCTGTCTGCCCCCGCACCCCCGAGAGTATTTATGCAAAGAAGAAGGCCGGGCCCCTGATCAGCCCGCGACAAGGCGGTTGATCATCACCCGACACTCGGGCCGCTTGCCCACCATTTCCTGACCGATCTTGCGCACGGCGCGGGTGATCAGCTCTTCCAGCGCCTCATCTGACGTGAGAACCTTCTCGCCCGCGCGCTGGAGCTGATATTCGATCCCCTCTTCCATCAGCTCGGCCAACGAGTGTTCGGTGCCCAATGGGTCCGGCAGGCCGTGGGTTTCGACCCAGACGCCGCCCAGGGGCTCGTCATCCTCGTCGATGACCATGCTGACGGCGACGTGGCCATTCAGAGCCATGCGAATGCGGTCGCGCACGATTCCGTCGAGCGCGCCGATCAGCACATTGCCGTCAAGATAGCGGCGACCGGCCTCGATATGCTCGACGATCCGGGGGGCATTGCCGGAAAGTTCCACCATCGTGCCATTGGGGGCGATGATCGATGCGATTCCCTTGGCCGACGCAATGCGCGCATGTTCGCGCAGGTGGCGATGTTCGCCATGCATGGGGATCAGGAATTTCGGCTTCAGCAGCTCGTGCACGGTTTCCAGATCGGGCCGGTTGGCATGCCCGGAAACGTGGTAAAGCCCATTGCAGTCATCGACCACATCGACGCCCATTTCGGAAAACGCATTGACGATGCGGTTGACCGACACCTCGTTGCCGGGGATCGTCTTGGACGAAAACAGGAACATGTCGCCTTCGCGCAGGGTGATGCCGTTATATTTGCCATTGGCCATCTGGGCGGAACCCGCCCGGCGTTCGCCCTGGCTGCCGGTCACCAGAATCATCAGGTTGTCGCGCGGGATCTTTGCCGCGTCTTCCTGTGGCACCGTTGGCGGAAAATCGGTCAGAATGCCGGTTGCCTGGGCCACGGCGATCATCTTTTTCATCGCGCGTCCCATGACGACGATCGAGCGCCCCGCATCCACACCCGCCTGTGCCAGCGTCTTGAGGCGCGCCACGTTCGAGGCAAAAGTCGTGGCCACAACCAGCCCCTTCGCGCTGCGGATCAGCTCGGTGATCGGGGCGGTCAGGGTCGATTCCGACCGGCCTGCCGTTGGGGAAAACACGTTTGTGCTGTCGCAGACAAGGGCCAGCACGCCGCGGTCGGACACCTTGCGCAGGCTGTCGGGATCAAACGCCTCGCCCACCACGGGGTTGTGATCCAGCTTGAAATCGCCGGTATGCACGACGCGGCCCGCAGGCGTGTCGATCACCAGGGCCGAGCTTTCGGGGATGGAATGCGCAACGGGCAGGAAGCCGACCGTAAACGGGCCGGCGGTCACGGTTTCGGGGAAAGGGGCGACCTCGGTCACGGCGTCGATTCTGCGGCCGCGTTCCTCCAGCTTGAGGCGCGCAATCGCGGCCGTGAAGGGGCGCACATAGATCGGCAGGTTCAGGTCGCCATAAAGCAGGCCGAGCGCACCGATATGGTCTTCGTGGGCGTGGGTGATGAATATGGCCTCGACCCGGTCAAGGCGTCCAAGCAGCCACGAGATATCGGCCATGATCAGGTTGACGCCGGGGGTGCCGTCCATGTCGGGAAAGGTCACACCGGTATCGACAAGAATGAACCTCTCCTGCCCCTTGGGGCCATAGCCATAGACATAGCAGTTCATGCCGATCTCGCCGGCCCCCCCAAGGGGAAGATAAATCAGCCGGTTTCGTGCCATCAGGCGCCCTTTCCGTTGAATTGGTATATTTCGACAAGCCCGGTCATGGTCAGCTCGGGGTCAACGTGATCGAACAGGCCCTGTTCCTGCCCGAACAGCGTGGCCAGCCCGCCGGTTGCGACCACCTTCATGGGGCGGCCATGTTCGTGGCGAATCTCGCGGCAAATACGCTCGATCAGGCCGACATAGCCCCAGTAGATGCCCGACTGCATGCAGGCAACCGTATTCGTGCCGATCGCTTGGGGCGGCTTTGTCGCATCCACATGGGGCAGTGCTGCGGCCGCAAGGTGCAGCGCGCGCATCGACAGGTTCACGCCGGGGGAAATCACACCGCCGATATAGGCGCCGTCACTGTCGATCACGTCAAAGGTGGTGGCGGTTCCGAAATCGACAACGATCAGATCGCCGCCGAACTGGCGCCAGGCCCCGACGGTGTTCACCAGCCGGTCGGCCCCGACTTGGGTGTCGGCATCAACCCGCACCTCGACCGGCAGGCGGCATTCGGGCTTGCCCACCACCAATGGGCGGCAGTCGAAATAGCGATGGGCCAGCAGGCGCAGGTTGAACACCACCTGCGGCACCACTGACGAGACGATGACGGCGGTAATATCCGGTTTCAGCCCCTGCAATGTCATCAAGGTATTGAGCCAGACGAAATATTCGTCGGCCGTGCGCTGGGGTTCGGTAGCGCAGCGCCAGTCGGCGATAAAACTGTCGCCGTCATGGATTGCGAAAACGGTGTTGGTGTTGCCTACGTCTATGGCCAGAAGCATGGGCGCGCCCTTTCACGTTCAGCGCGGAGGAAAGAAGATGTCGGCCGCGGCAATGCGGTGCTCTTCATCTGCTGCTTTTAGAACAAGCATGCCGTCCTCGTCCACCGTCTGAAAAATGCCGGTGATTTCACGCCCCGCCAGACGCGCGGTCAGCGGCTCGTTCAGGCGTGCGGCATGGGCCAGCCAGTCGCCCCTGATGGCGGAAAATCCGTCGCGCAGGAATTGCGCCTCGCGGCTCGCATAGGCGGACGCAAGAAGCGGCAAAAAATCCTGGGGCGTGATTTCAACCCCGGTTTCGGCGGCGAGGCTGACGGGCATGGGGGCATCGGGGCGGGTTTGGCCGATCATGGGGGCCTCGGCCAGATTCACGCCAAATCCGATCGACAGCCAGCGATCGCTGCTTTCCAACAGGATACCGGCCAGTTTGCCGCCATTCAGCAGCACGTCATTGGGCCATTTCAGGGTGAATGTGCCCCGCCCGCCGGTTGCCTCGAGGCAGGCGTCGCGCAAGGCCAGGGCCGCAACAAAGGATCGCAGCGCGCGTTGTGCGGTGGTGCCCTCGGGATACCAGACAAGGCTGGCGGCGAAATTGCCCTTGGGATGCAGCCAGGCACGGCCCTGCCGCCCCCTGCCCCCGGTCTGTTCAAGCGCCAGTATCCACAGGGGGCCACGCAGGCCGGGGCCGTGTCGGGCTGCCTCGGCCATGGTGCTTTCGCAGCGATCGAGAACCAGCTTGTGAACGCCCTCGGGCCAGCGCGCCATGTCGACCTATTTCAGCAGCGTCGCCGCAGCGGCACCTGCAAGATCGAACACGCCAAACAGGTTCAGCACCCCGAACAGCATGACAAAGGCCGATCCCATCAGCGCGGCCCAGTGAACCGCGGGCATGGAACCGTCAAGCCCTTCGCCCTGTTCGCCAAAAAACATCAGATAGACAATCCGCAGATAGTAATAGGCACCGATGACGCTGGCGATCACGGCCGCGATTACCAGCCAACTCAGCCCTGCATCCCATGCCGCCTGCAGCACATACAGCTTGCTGAAAAAGCCAACCAGCGGCGGAATGCCTGCAAGGCTGAACATCAGCACGGCAAGGGCCGAAGCGCGCAGCAGGTCGTCACGGGCATACAGGCTGAGCGCCGAGATCTTGGTCACGGGCTGGCCATCGCGCTCCATGTTCAGGATAAAGGCGAAGACGCCGATATTCATCGCCACATAGACCGCCATGTAAAACAGGGTCGCCTGCACCCCCATAGCCGTGCCAGCCGTCAGGCCAAGAAACGCAAAACCCATATGCGAGATCGACGAATAGGCCATCAGGCGCTTGATATCGGTCTGGCCGATACCGGCAAATGCGCCAAGGAACATCGACAACAGCGCAAGCACGGCGATGATCTGCGACCAGTCCCCGACAACGCCGCCAAAGGCATCGAACAGAACCCGCAGGATCAGGCCCATGGCCGCAACCTTGGGGGCGGTGGCGAAAAACGCCGTCACCGGCGTGGGCGAACCTTCATAGACATCGGGTGTCCACATGTGAAAGGGCACCGCCGAAACCTTGAAGGCCATGCCGGTGATGACAAAGACCAACCCTATCAGGAGCCCGACGGGCAGATGTTCGCCCGTTGTCGCGGCCGTAATGCCGGCAAAGCTGGTGGTGGCGGCAAAGCCGTAAATCAGCGACATGCCGTAAAGCAGCAGCCCCGAAGACAGCGCGCCAAGCACGAAATATTTCAGCCCGGCCTCGGTCGAACGGGCAGAATCGCGCCTGAAAGCGGCGATCACGTAAAGCGACAGCGACTGCAGCTCCAGCCCCATATACAGCGCGATCAGATCGCCGGCTGAAACCATCATCATCATGCCGACCACGCCAAAGGCGATCAGCACCGGAAATTCGAATTTCAGCAGCTTGTTGCGGCGCAGATAGTCCTGGCTCATCAACAGCACGATGGCGGCCGAGAACAGGATGATGACCTTTGTGAACCGGGCAAAGCCGTCATTGATGAACGCGCCGTGAAAGGCGGTGGCGGTGCCCTCGGGCTCCAGCCCGATCCAGGCGCCCAGACCGGCCATGACCAGGGCCGTCAGCCAGATCAGCATGGGCGTTTCGGCATCCTTGCCGCGCCAGGCGCCCCACATCAGGGCCGCCATTGCATACACAACCAGAACAAGTTCGGGCAGGATTACAGTCAGATCAGTGCCAATCATGTCAGGCCGCCTTTAATTGATCGCCAGTTGCAGCGCGGCTTGGGCCGTGCCTGCAAGGGCTGTCTTGTAACCTTCCAGCAGCGCCTCTACCGAGGGGCCGATGATATCGAAAACCAGTGCCGGATAGACCCCCAGCAGGATCGTCATCACGACCAGCGGGGCGAATATCCATTTCTCACGTGCAGTCATGTCGGTGATGGTTTTCAGGCTTTCCTTGATCAGCGCGCCAAAGATCACCCTGCGATACAGCCACAACGCATAGGCCGCCGACAGGATCATGCCCGTGGCCGCAAAGAACGCCACCCAGCTGTTGGCCTCGAACACGCCGACAAGCGTGACGAATTCGCCGACAAAGCCGCTTGTGCCCGGCAGGCCCACATTGGCCAGCGTGAACAGCATGAAGATCAGCGCGTAGGCCGGCATCCGGTTGACCAGGCCGCCATAGGCCGCGATCTCGCGCGTGTGCATGCGGTCATAGACAACGCCGACGCAAAGGAACAACGCGCCCGAGATGAATCCGTGGCTGATCATCTGAAAGATGGCGCCATCCACGCCCTGCCGCGTCGCGGCAAAGACGCCCATGGTCACCAGGCCCATATGGGCCACCGATGAATAGGCGATCAGCTTTTTCATGTCCTCCTGCATGAGGGCAACCAGCGATGTATAGATCACGGCGATCACGCCAAGCCACATCATGAAGGGCGCCAGCAGCGCGCTGGCATCGGGGAACATGGGCAGGCTGAACCGCAGAAAGCCGTATCCGCCCATCTTCAGCAGGATGGCCGCCAGCACGACCGAACCCGCCGTGGGCGCCTGAACATGGGCATCCGGCAGCCAGGTATGCACCGGCCACATCGGCAGCTTGACCGCGAAAGACGCAAGGAACGCCAGGAACAGCAGCGTCTGCATGCCGCCCGTGATGTGCCAGCCCAGAATCGTGATCGTGGTTGACGGGAAGCTGTGTGTCAGCAAGGTCGGAATGTCGGTTGTCCCCGCCTCGAGATACATGGCGATGATCGCAACCAGCATCAGCACCGAACCCAGCAGGGTATAGAGGAAGAACTTGAAGCTGGCATAGATGCGTTCCTTGCCGCCCCAGATGCCGATGATCAGGAACATCGGGATGAGGCCGGCCTCGAACACCACATAGAACAGCACCAGATCAAGCGCACTGAAGACCGCGATCATCAGGGTTTCAAGCACCAGGAACGCGATCATGTATTCCTTGACGCGGGTATTCACGTTCCAGCTGGCGCCGATGACCAGCGGCATCAGGAAGGTCGTCAGCA
>WFQE01000359.1 GCA_015487165.1 Paracoccaceae bacterium
GCTGTTTGTCGCAAATGCGGCCTTCAACGCGCTGGGGCGGCCGATCTTTTCGACCCTGTTCAACTGGTTGCGCGACGGGGTGCTGTTGTGGCCCTTTGCAGCGCTGATGAGTGTGCGCTTTGGCGCCGAGGGTGTGGTATACGGGCAGGCCATGGCGGCGATGGTCGCGGGCAGCCTGGCGGTGTTTGCGGGCTGGCGGCATGTCGTCAGACTTGGCCGGTAGCGGGAGCGTCGCGCCTTGTCGCATTGACCTCGCCCGGGGCGCATAGCGGCCCGGGCATGCGCCCGCCCGCCCCCACGGCGGGCGCATTCGCGCCCACCCGGGCGGCCGCATGCCCTTTGGCTGCACGCGCCGGCGAATCCATCCCGCCGCTCCGCCCCTGACGCCATCCGCATCTTGCCGTGCCGCTGCCCGCCGCCCTATCATGCCCGACGAACAGGAGATTCCCGATGCACGCTTTCAACAACGACAAGCTGACCCTTCCGGCCCCTGACGCGGCGCTTGCCGGCCGGCCTGATCCCATTTCCACGGCCACCCATCATTTTGTCAGCGGTCGCGCGCTTGAGGGGGATATCCCCAAGGGCGCCGAATGGGTGTTGTTCGGCATGGGCTGTTTCTGGGGGGCCGAGCGGTTGTTCTGGTCGTTGCCCGGCGTCTGGGTGACCTCGGTCGGCTATGCGGGCGGGGTGACGCCGAACCCCACCTATGAAGAGGTCTGTTCCGGGCGCACGGGCCATGCCGAGGTGGTCAAGGTCGTGTTCCTGCCGCAAGAGCTGCCTTTTGGGGCATTGCTTGCGCGTTTCTGGGAAAACCACGATCCGACCCAGGGGATGCGGCAGGGCAACGATATCGGCACGCAGTATCGCTCGGCGATCCTTGCCGCCAGTGATGCACAGCTGGCCGCCGCGCAGGAAAGCGCCCGCGATTACGGCGCACGGCTGGCGCGCGCCGGGCTGGGGGCCATCACGACGGAAATCGGCCGCGCCGGTCCCTATTACCTGGCCGAGGAATATCACCAGCAATATCTGGCCAGGAATCCGCAGGGCTATTGCGGCATCAGCGGAACGGGCGTTGCCTGCGCGGTCGGGACTGGCGCTTGATCCCCTGGGGAATCGCATTTGAAAAACCGCGTGCCGTTTTCGACTGTTCCGCCCGGCCGACAGGCCGGGCAGCGCCCGCCCTGCCCCCCAGGCGGGCGCTTTTGCGCCCATCTCGGGCCGGGCGCCGCCCTCGACGCCTTGATTCAGGCGGTAAAACCCGGCAATTCGGCGGGCATGGCCATCAAATGCGATCGCCCTGCTTGATCCCAACGGGGGCTTGACCGAAATCCGGTCGGGGCGTATCGCCCGGGGGATCATCAAGCCGAGGACAACATGCCAACCTATACCGCATTGACGACCCTGAAATCCCGCGAACAGGCCGAAAGCCTTGCCGAGGCGCTGGAGCGCATGGATCCGGCCCCCACGGGGATTGGCACCTTCGAGGTCGAGGACGGCTCGGGCACATGGGAGGTTGGGGGCTATTTCCTTGACCGTCCCGATGATGCGGCGCTGGCGTTGCTGGCGACAGCCTTTGACGCCCGCCCCTTTGCCGTATCCGAGCTGCCCGAGGTTGACTGGGTTGCCCATGTCCGGCGCGAGCTGTCGCCGGTCACGGCAGGGCGCTTTTTCCTTTATGGCAGTCACGATGCCGACAAGGTGCCCGATGACGTGGTGCCGCTGCTGGTTGACGCGGCGATGGCCTTTGGCACCGGCCACCATGGCACCACACGGGGATGCCTGATCGCACTGGATCGGCTGGTTTCACAGGGCGAGGTCGCGCGCAAGGTTGCCGATATCGGTTGCGGCACCGCCGTGCTGGCGATGGCCGCGCGGCGTGTCTGGCCGGATGCGCAGGTGCTGGCCAGCGATATCGACGAGGTCGCGGTAGAAACCGCGCGCGCCAATCTGGGGTTCAACGACCTCGACGGACAGGTCGAATGCCTGTGCTGCCCCGGTTTCGACCACGACCGCCTGCAGGCTGTTGCCCCTTATGATCTGATCTTTGCCAATATCCTCAAGGCGCCCTTGCTGGGGCTGGCGCCCGACATGGCGCGTCATGCGGCCAAAGGGGGGTATATCATCCTGTCGGGCATTCTGAACGAGCAGGCCGACGAGGTGCTTGCCGCCTATCACGAGCAGGGCTTTGCCCCGTTCGAGCGCGATGTCCTGGGCGAGTGGACCACGCTGACAATGCGCAAGATATAGGCGGAAAAGCCGGACTGGCCGTCGTCCAACCCCGTCCGGGGCGTCTGCCCTTCGGTTGCACCCAAGGCTGAACCAGATCGGAGAAGGGCGCTAATCCGGAAAATACCCGTAAACGCCGCCCGCCTGCACCTTCATGGTCGAAAGCGTCCGGTCCGCGTGACGCATCCGGTGGCTGAGCAGTTTTCGCGTCATGCGCAGCAGCTCGCCCGCATATGCGGGATCCTCGGCCAGGTTCTTCATCTCGTGCGGGTCGCTTTCCAGATCGAACAGAAGCGGCGGCAGATCGGCGCCGAAATGGACCAGCTTCCAGCGTCGCTCGTGCAGGATCGCCAGATTGGCCGCGTTCAGCGGGATATCCTGCAAGGTCTGCAGGGCGGTCGGCATGTCGGGTTCACCGAAATCAAGCTCCATCATCACCGCATCGCGCCAGTCGGCGGGCGTTTCGCCCCGCAGAAAGGGCGTCAGCGCCCGGCCGTCCAGCATATGCGGCGCGTTGCGGCCCACATGATCAAGGATCGTCGGCATCAGGTCGGTCGATTCCGTCAGCGCATCGACGGTTTGCCCGAAACCTTGCGGCTGGTGGGGGTCGCGAATGATCAGCGGCACGCGATAAGAGGGGTCAAAGACATGCTGTTTGCCCCACATGTGATGATCGCCCAGCATCTCGCCATGGTCGGCGGTCAGCACGATCAGGGTGTCGTCATACTGCCCGCTGTCCTTGAGGAACCGGATCACGCGCCCCACATGGTGATCGACCTCGGTGATCAGGCCCAGATAGATCGCGCGCAGCATCTGCACGTCTTCGTCGCGGCGGCTGTCGATCTGCCCGTCGCAGCCCTTGACGCAGGCCTCCATCGGCGGGCGCTGGCGGTGGGCGCGCACAAAGGGGTGCATCGCCTCTTCGTCGGCCGGGCTGGGCAGGCGGTCGGGCAGGGGCAGATCCGCCCCGCGATACATCCGGTTATAGGGTTCGGGCGCCACAAGCGGTGGGTGCGGCCGGATATAGGTCAGCAGGGTGAACCAGCGCTGGTCGGTGCGCACGGCCATTTCCTCGATGAAACGGGTGGTCAGAAACGCCGTGTCGCTGTCCTCGGCCTTGTAGAAGGCGGGGTCATCAGGGCGCGCGGCGCGGCCGGGATCAGGGGAAACCGGCTCGTAAAAGCGGGAATAGTCGGGCAGCTCATAACCCTTTGCCTTCAGCCACGCCCGCCAGGGAAAGCTTTGCTCAAGGCACATCTCGACGATTTCCCGAAATCCGGGCAGCACGCCTTCATATGACGCCAGCCGCGGATCATTGGGGTGCCCGGTGCGCGGGTCGTGGCTGGTATCGGTATAGCCGAACAGCAGCGGGTCATAACCCGACTTGCGCATTTCCAGCGCGATATTGGTGATGCCGGCCGACAGCGGCGTGCCGTTGCGCACCGAACGGTGGTTCATCGCGTAAAGCCCGGTCAGCAGGCTCGCGCGCGATGGGCCGCAGGGGTTTGTCACCGAAAAGTGGTTGGCGAAGGTGACGGCCTCGGCCCGCAGCGCGTCGATATTGGGTGTTGCGACATGCGCGGCAAGCGCGCCGGTGATGCAGTCGGCCCGCAGCTGGTCGATAACGATGAACAGAACCTTTCGTTCCGGCATGATGCCCCTCCACTTATCCGCAACAAATACACATAAACACACGATTTTGACGGTAGTCGAGTGTATTTCAACTGGACGTTAGCGCGTTTATGTGGTTTTCAGGCCCATAATGCGGATTGGTTGGATTCATGCCAGCAGAAAAGAACAAAAAGACCCATCGTGCGGTGGAAATTCTGGATACGCTTCGCCGGCTGGGCGGCTCGGCGCGGACCAGCCAGCTGGCCGATACCCTGGACGTGTCCGAAGAAACCATCCGTCGCACCGTCAAGAAGCTGTCGAAAGACGGGCTTGTGACCCGCGTTCACGGTGGGGTGTTCCTGTCCGAAGGCGATGCGCCCGCCACCTTTCACCAGCGCATCGGCACACAGGTTGCGGAAAAGAGGCGCATGGCCAGGGTGGTTGCCGAAATGGTGCCCGATGGCGCGTCGCTGTTCATGGATGTGGGATCATCCACGACATTTGTTGCCGAGGCGCTGCGCGTGCGCGACGGGCTGCTGGTGGTCACCAATTCCCTTGCCGTGGCGCAGACGCTTGCCGGTCACCGTGGCAACAGGGTCTTTCTGGCCGGCGGCGAGGTCTCGGCCCATGTCGGCGGGGCGTTCGGGGCAAGCGCGCAGGAATTTGTCTGCCGTTTCCAGATGGACATGGCGATCCTCAGCGCCGATGCGGTGGATGCACAGCGGGGCTTTCTGTTGGCCGATTTCGACGAGGCCGGGCTTGCGGGCTGTTTCCTGCGCCAGGCACATCGCGCGGTTCTGGTGGCCGACCATACCAAGTTCACCGCCTCGGCCCCGGTGGTGATCGGGCGGCCCGAGGATTTCGACATCATGGTGACCGACAAGGCCCCGCCCGAGGATCTGAGCAAGGCGCTTGAGAACTGGCAGGTCGAGGTCAGGATCGCCCCCGCAAAGGCCGGGAAAACCGCGAAAAAGGAAAACAAGGCATGAAACCCGATTGGGCACAGGACAAGCTTGTTGCACGCGTGCTGGAAATCGCCGCACAGGCGGGCGAGACGGCGCGCAGCTATTTTCGTGCAACTCTGGGGGTCGATTTCAAGGCCGATGAAAGCCCGGTGACCATCGCCGACCGCAATGTCGAAACCCTGATCCGCAAGGCGCTGATGGACAGCTTTCCAAATGACGGCATTCTGGGCGAGGAACACGGCACCCAGGCCGGCGACAGCGATGCCATCTGGATTATCGATCCCATTGACGGCACACGCTCGTTCATTTCCGGCCATCCGCTGTTCGGCATGCTGATCGGGCGGCTTAAAGGGGGCGTGCCGACGCTGGGCGTCATCGGCATGCCCGCGCTGGGCGAGGTGTTTGTCGGCATGCCGGGCCACGGCGCCCTGCTGAATGATCGTCCCATCAGGGTTTCCGAACAACGCGACCTGACTGCGGCAACCCTGTTCATCAACGAGGGCGAAAAGATCTTTGCCGACCACGAGGGGGTGTTTCGCCGTCTGGTCAGCGCAGGGCAGACGCGCCGGTTCACCTATGACTGCTATCCCCACGCCCTTTTGGCCGCGGGTCATGTGGATGTTGTGGTCGATTACGATCTGCAACCCTATGACTATCTGCCCGTCGCCGGTGTGGTGCAGGGCGCTGGCGGCATCATGACCGACTGGCAGGGCAGGCCGCTTGGCCTTGATTCCGACGGCAGGGTGGTTTCCGCCGCCACGCCCGAGTTGCACGCGCAGGTTCTGGAACTGTTGCAGGGTGGCACCGCATGAGCATCATCGCCTTCATCATCTCGCTGACTGGCGCGACCATGCTGCTGCTTTATGCCGTGCGCATGGTCGGCACCGGGATCGAGCGCGCCATGGGGCCCAGCTTCAAGCGGCTGATCACCGCGCATAAAGGTCGGGTGATCAACATGGCGCTGGTGGGTGTGTTGCTGGCGGTCATCCTGCAAAGTGCGACCGCCGCCGCGCTGCTGGCGACCGGGTTTTCGGCCAGCGGCATGATTTCCTTTGTCGGCGGGCTGGCGCTGGTGCTTGGTGCAGATCTGGGCTCGGCACTGGTCATCCAGATCCTTTCGTTCAAGCTGGCCTGGCTGATCCCCGTCTTGCTGACGGTGGGGGGTTATCTGTTCCTGAAGGTCGAAAACCGCACCCCGCGGCAGGTGGGGCGCATCCTGCTGGGAATTGCCTTCATCCTGCTTTCCCTGCGCCTGATTGGCGAAGCCGTGCATCCCATCCGCGAGGCCGCCTTCATGCCTGCCATTGCCGGCTATCTGGCCAATGATTTCGTGACCGCCTTCATCGTGGGCGCGGTCATCACCTTTGCCATGCATTCCTCGGTGGCCGCGATCCTGATGTTTGTGACCTTCGTATCCATAGGCGTGCTGCCGGTCGAGGCGGGGGCGTCGGTGGTGATGGGGGCCAATTTCGGCTCGGCCACCCTGCCGATATGGCTGTCGCGCGGCATGAGCCCGGCCGCCCGCCGCATCCCCTATGGCAACCTGTTCCTGCGGGGGATCGGTTCTGTGCTGGGGCTGCTGGTGATCAACCTGACGCCGGCGCTCGATCTGCTGTCGTTCTTCCCGGCCCCGCAGATTCTGGTGTCGGTGCATCTGATCTTCAATCTGGCGCTGCTGCTGCTCAGCCTGCCGCTGGTACGTTTCTTCGAGGCCCCGCTTGTGGCGATGTTCCCCGAGCGTGGCGCTGATGATGCGGGCAAGGCGTTGCAGCCCGGCACGGCGCTTGATCCGCGTGTGACCGACCAGCCGCGCCTTGCCATTGCCGCGCTCAAGCGCGAGGTGCTGCGCATGAGCCAGCTGATCGAGGCCATGGCGCGCCCGGTGATGGAGGTCTACGAGAGCGGCGATGCGGATGTCATCGAACAGGTCCGCGACATGGATCACGAGGTCAACGCGATGCTGTCGGCGATCCGGCGCTATGCGGCCTCGATCCCGCGGGAAAAGATGACCAAGGAACAGAACCGCAAGGTGCGCGAGCTGACCGAATATTCCATCAACCTTGAAACCGCCGGTGACATCATTTCAAAACGCCTGATGGATCTGGCCGAGGAAAAGGCCCGCAAACGCTTGCAATTCACCCGCGAAGGCTGGTCCGAGCTGCGCGGCCTGCACGAGCGCGTCATGTCGAACATGGCGCTGGCCTTCAACGTGCTGGTCAGCGAAGACATCGAAAGCGCGCGCCTTCTGGTGCAGGAAAAGACCGAGATGTCGGCCCAGGAACGCAAGAGCCGCAAGAAACACCTGAAGCGGCTGCGCGAGGGGCTGGAGCAGAGCTTTGAAAGCAGCGACGTGCATCTGGAAACCGTGCGTTCGCTCAAGGATCTGAATTCCCAGATCGCGGCGGTGGCCTATCCGATCCTGTATCGCCACGGCCAGCTGCTTGAAACCCGCCTGGTTCACACGATGGACGAGGCCCACGCCGCGCAGGGGGGCGGCAAGGGCTGATCCGGGGTTGACAGGGGTGCTTATCCGGGGGCCAGCCCCCGGACCCCCGGCGTATTTGCGCAAAGAAGAAGGCCCGTTTGGCCGGTCCTGTCAGTCGGTCTTGCCGACATTTTCGGCAAACGCCTTTTCAAAGGCCGCCTGCTTTTCGGGGCTGGCCTCGGTCTGGTTCTGTGCCTTCCACTGCGCATAGGGCATGCCGTAAAAGATTTCGCGCGCCTCTTCCTTGGTCATTTCGATGCCGCGTGCATTGGCGGCCTCCTGATACCAGCGGCTGAGGCAGTTGCGGCAGAAACCCGCCAGATTCATCAGGTCGATGTTCTGCACGTCGGGCCGCTTGTTCATCAGGTGATCGCGCAGGATGCGAAAGGCCGCGGCCTCGATTTCGATTCTGGTCTGGTCGTCCATGTCTTCCCCTTATGGTTACAGCTCGGCCGCCGCGATGACCTCTTGCAGGATCGGCGCAAGGCGGGCCGCCCAGTGTTGTTGCTGTTCGGGCGTGCGGATCAGGTCGTTGCGCAGCTCGATCAGGACATTGGGACGATCATGCCGGATCGCATGTCTGTCAATGCTGTCGCCGTCCAGATGGCCGCCATAGGGTTCGTTTTCGCCCACGCACAGGTCGGGTTCGGCCCGCAGGCGCGCCAGCAGGGGCAGGGCAAGCCTCTGGTCCTTTTCATGCAGGATGCCGATATGCCAGGGCCGCATCGCATGCCCGTTCAGGCGCGGGGTAAAGCTGTGGATGGCGACCATGACGGGGCGCGCGCGGCTGTCCAGCAGCCGGGCCAGCGCCGCGTGATAGGGGCGATAGCAGTTTTCCAGCCGCCAGTTCACCTGCGCGTCCGTCAGGTTGCGGTTGGCGGGGATGATGGTGCCGTCATAGATCTGCATGATCAGCGTCGGGTCGTCCTCGCCCCGGTTCGGATCGATCACGAGGCGCGAGAAATCCGAGCAGATCACCGGCGCATCCATCAACGCGCCCAGATGCTCGGCTACCCCGGCGGCGCCCACGTCATAGGCGATGTGGCGTTCCATCTCGGCCGGCGGCAGGCCGAGCGTGCCACCATTGACCTGCGGCGGCACGCGGTTGCTGGCGTGGTCGCAGGTAATCACGATGTCGGACGGGCGTTCCTGCCCGATGATGTGACAGGCCATAGTGGAAGTTGTCATGAATCCCTCAAGAATTTGGGCTATAAACACCGAAATACGGCTGGGCGACAAGACGCGCATTGCGTAATAATTGAAATTGGATCAGACAAGTGCAAAACGCGCACGCAGGGCGTGTGGTTCGGGGATTTCAAGGAAGGACAAGGCAGGCATGAGACGTCTTCGCAACGTCAAGATCGTGGCAACACTGGGCCCCGCATCCAGCGACAGGGAAATGATCCGCGCATTGTTTGACGCGGGCGCCGACGTGTTCCGCCTGAACATGAGCCACGGCACGCAGCAGGAACAGCGCGCGCGTCACGACATCATCCGCGAAATCGAATCCGAAACCGGCCGCCCTATCGCCATTCTGGCCGATCTTCAGGGGCCCAAACTGCGCTGCGGTGTCTTTGCCGATGGCCCGGTGATGTTGGAGGAGGGGCAGAATTTCCGCCTTGATCTTGATCCCGCCCCCGGTGACGCGCGGCGCGTGAACCTGCCGCATCCCGAGATCTTTGCCGCCATCGCGCCGGGCGAAACC